>DATJWJ010000148.1:0-30740 GCA_035501355.1 Bryobacteraceae bacterium
GAATGCTATCCGAGCGAGTCAGCGCGTAATTGAATCACCACGCAAGGAATCTACCGCAATTTTCGGGGCCCACTTCAAAGAAGGCGCTGATATCATAAAGGACTGGATACAGAACCCCAAGCCGAAGAAGTAGGTAGGTTCACCTCCAAAGAGCGCTGGACATTCGTTACAAGAGTCGTCGTATCACTGATCGCCCTAGCAACAGGTTTATTTATTATCCTCAGCGGTCGATATCCTGACGGCACCGTGAAATGGGCGTTTGGAATGGTTGGCTTGGTTATTGGTTACTGGCTCCGTTGAGCCTATCTCATGAGCACAGCTACCCCAGGACAGCCGCTAGACATTAAGCAAGGCGAAATATATTGGGTTAATGCAGAAGACCTGGACGTGCAAGGTTCAGAGCAGCAAAAAAGCCGTCCATATGTCATCGTTTCCAGGACTCTCATAAATCGTCTCGGGAATAACGTAGTCGGAGTCCCTCTTTCCACGAAGATCCACAAAGCCTCGGCGCATCGTGTCCTTCTTCCAATACATCACATGGTAAAGAACCCGGCGTGTCAGAGAGAGCTTAGCGACAGCGTTGCCCTGACAGACCAAATCCGCGTTTTAGACATCCGCAGGCTTGAGCAGCCTAGAATGGGACATCTATCCCAAACTGCAGTTGGCGGCCTTGAGTTGGCGCTCTTGTTCCTATTTGACATCCGATAATTCAAACTGACCCACTACCGCGCGGTGAGCGCGGCTGGACCCGAAACGGTGGGAACGGGTCACAGCACTTCGACGCACCTAAAAATGTGGAAAGAAGCCAGTGTCTGGCGGATTTGGTCCGGGGCCCTAATAATGGGCGTATCCTGGTATTAGGTCTGCTTATGAAATCGAAGCGTACTCTCCGTCGAGCTTCCCTCGGATTTCTGCTTGCAATGTCCGCGAATATCGCCATGGCAAATCCGCCGATTCCTCCACCAAAGCAAGATGTTCCACTCGCGCCGCATCCCGGAAAGGAAACCGCGGTCTTCGCGGGAGGATGTTTTTGGGGAACTCAGGCGGTGTTTCAACGCGTCAAGGGTGTCCTCGCCACCACTGCCGGATACTCGGGTGGCTCGGCCAAGACCGCGACCTATGATCAAGTCTGCACTGAGACAACCGGACACGCCGAATCCGTCGAGGTGATTTATGATCCCTCCCGGATCACCTACGGCCAACTGCTCCGGATCTATTTCTCGGTCGCGCACGATCCCACCCAATTGAACCGTCAGGGACCGGACGTGGGAACGTCCTACCGATCGGTGATTTTCTATGCCAACGAAGAACAGCAGCGCCTGGCGAAAGCCTACATCGCGCAGCTCGATTCAGAGAAGGTCTTCCACAAGTCGATCGTGACTGAAGTGACCCCGCTCAAGGCGTTCTACAAGGCTGAGGACTATCATCAGGACTACGCGTATCACAATCCGAACAATCCGTATATCGAAGTCTGCGACCGCCCGAAAATCGCCGCGCTCAAGGAGCAATTCCCGGAGTTGTTCGTTGATTACAAGCCCAAAAAGTAGCGTAGTGTGGAGTGAGCCATCCCCCGACCGGTAGCTGCAGCCACCAGCTTCCACAAGCCATCGGCTTGTGGGCGCAACATCTAAGTGGTCTTACGTTGTCGCCGGGTTGCGCTAGTTCCCGGTCCAGACCTCGACCCGAACCACCTGCCCGTTGTCCAGCCGGATGGTCCCAAGCTGCTTGCCCTTGGCCCAATACTGGCAGCTCTCTCGCATGTGCCCGTCGTCAGCCGGGACGATCACTTGCGATTCCGGCTTGCCCAGCGCGGCAAACAATTCCTTTTCGGTAGTGCCGAGCTTAACGCTGGCCACTTCTTCGAGCGAAGGCTCCTTCACCGGCTCCACAACCACAGCCGCAACCACAGGCGCGGGTAGCGCCCGAAGCGGCGCCGTCTGCCGCCGGGATACGGATTTCGGACGTGGCGCCACATACTCATTCGTTGCAGCCGCTCCGCCGTCTAAACCAAACCCAGGGCTGAACCCACCAGGGCCACCTCCGCGATTCGTCTGCGCTTCTTTATCCTCGGCTGTCCGCGGCGCCGGAGGAACCACGGCCTTCGCCTTGTTTCCCGTCTTGGCGGCGGTCGCCGTAGTGTCGTCTACTTGGTTAAAAATTCCCGACAGCGCACCCGATATCGGCTTTCCCGCTGCGGTTCCGATCGTCGCCCCGGCTGCCGCGGCCGCATGTTCGGACAGGCTCTGCGCGTACGCGCCCCCCGCCAATAATATTCCCAATCCTGCAATGGTTGCTAACGAGCGCATGCTGTAACCTCTGTTCTCATGCTACGGCCAGGCCTTGCCGCAAGCCAGCCAGAAAACACCTTAGCTCGAGCCCCAAAAAAAGTACTGCCTGCCTAAGTAAATCGCGCCAAAATACCTAAAGGTGTACTGTGGCGAAAAAGACCAAGCCCAAGACCAGCCCGCGTCCCAAAAAGCCGGCCGGCAAGACAGCCAAGCCGAAACTGAAGCCGTCCCGAAATGTAAAAAAACCGCCGGCACCCAAGAAGAAGCCGGCAACCTCACCGCACAAGACCGCCCCCGCGCTACTCGACCTCTCGAAATTTCCTCCCGAGTCCATTACCCACGGCGAGCGCTGGATCTGCCTGGCCTGCGTTTGGGAAGTCTTCACGCGTCACATGGGCCTGGCGCCGCGCACAGCTATGCTCGAGATCAAACGCTACACCCCCTCGCTCGAAGAACTCAGCGCGCAACTCGCCGCCCGGCCCTACTTCATTCCCGACGACCCCAAATCCCCCTGCCCCTATTGCGGATCTTCCTCCAAATGGCACGCGCGCATGGCCTGCCACCGCATCGAAAGCGGAAAAGCCACCGACGCTCTCCGCCGCGAGCTGCTGAAGTCGTTGCCCAAATCCAACAACCAATTCGTCGTGCTCGAACAGAAATCCACCCAGCAGGAGGCCTTCTTCGACTGGCTGGAGAAAATCAGCAAACAGCTCGACCTGGATAATCCCGCCTGGTTGCGCGATGCATCATTGCACTACTTGAGCCGCAAGGAACCCAAGGTGGACTGGAACACCGAGTTCCAGCGCATTCACACCCTCCGCCGTTCGCGCCGCCTCGAAGAAGGTTGGGAGGTAGACAGCGGCCGCCTGTTCCTTGCGCCCTCGCTATTTGACGAACTGCTGCTGGTCCAGTACCTGCTCAGCCGCTCGCATCGCGCCGGCGGCATGACGCTCGAGCGCCGCTACACTCTGCCGGAGCTGTGGCACAGGCTGCGCAATTCCGGCTACCTTCGCACCGTCGGCGTCGCGGCCGGCAATCCCTCCGACGCGCTCGAGCAGCTTCTAGGTTATCTGAGCGGAGGCGATGCCTCAATTCGCTTCTATTACATCGTGGACCGCCGCGCGTTTCTCGAAACCGCCACACTCCTGAGCGCCGCTAAGCCCAAGCGATAAGGACCCAGGCCGCGCCCATCCGGTATATAGTGGAGCCGAGGTGATCCCATGTCCCTAAAAGCCTCCGTCCCCGTACTGACCGCCGGGCTGCTGGCAGCCGGCTTCCTGTTCGCCGGGTCCTACCCTCCCGCATTCCCCAGACATGGCGCGACCAAGTTATTCGAGAACGAGCGCGTCACCGTTTGGGACGCCACTTGGCCCATCGGCATCGACCAGCCCATCCACGAACACAAATACGATATGGCGATCGTCTATCTGCGCTACGGAAAAATCAAGGTCACCAGCCTGGACGGCAAAGCCAGCATTAGTGAGCCGTTCGATGTCCCGCGGCCAGCCTCCCAAGTCAAGGGCAGGACGCACAAAGAGGAAGCCATCGGCAACCCGGGCGATCCGGAACGCCGCGCCATCATGGTCGACCTCAAGACATCCGCCGGCTCGCTTGCGCTACAGCCGGGCCAGGAGCCGGCCTACCCCCGCCAAGGCGCCAAGGATGCGGTGGACAACGCACACATGCGAATCTGGGATTACACCTGGGCTCCCAACAAGACCGTTGCGCAGCACGTCCACGACAAAGACTCGGTCGAAGTTTTCGTCGCCGACGGCACGCTGGTCACGCACTTCGCCGATGGCCGGCAGGAATCGAAAACCGTTGCCTACGGAGACACCCGCTTCGTCCCGCGAGGGCAAGTGGACACCGAAGAAGCCACCAGCGGCTCGCCCCGCGCCTTCATCATCGAATTGAAGTAGCCGCCGCCACTGGCGTGCGCACCGCTAGTACCACTAGCACCTCTCGCGTTACTACTAGCACTCGCATCTGCACCGCCGTTTGATATACAATTCCCCAATGACCCGCAGTACCGTCCTGGGGATACTTGTATTCTCTCCTTGCTTGTTTGCGTTTCAGCCGCCCGCCGCTCGCGTGGCGGTAACCATCGATCCGCGCTTCGACCTCACCACCACTTCCGGCCTCGCCCACGCCCCGGAAGCGCGGCTCCGCGTCGACTCGGCCCTGGCGCTGATCCCCGTCCACGTCACCACCGCCGATGGCACCACCGTCACCAACCTCGCTCGCGACAATTTCGAAATCTTTGAAGACGGCGTCCAGCAGAAAATCTCGCACTTCTCCAAGGACGACGCGCCCGTCTCCATCGGCTTGGTCTTCGACACCAGCGGCAGCATGAATAATAAGATGCACAAATCCGCGGAAGCGGCCGCCACCTTTTTCAAAACCGCTAACTCCGACGACGAATTTTTCCTGGTGGAATTCAACGACCGGCCTAAGCTCACCGTCCCCTTCACTCCCGATTCCGATCTGATCTCCCGGCGCATCTCCCACACCCGCCCCTTCGGCCGCACCTCGCTGCTGGACGCCATTCATCTGGCCATGCTGCAGATGAAGAACGCGCACAATCTGCGCAAGGCGCTGGTGATTCTTTCAGACGGCGGTGATAATCGCAGCCGCTTCAGCGCCAGCGAGGTCAAGAACGCCATGCTCGAGTCCGACGTCCAGCTGTACGCCATGGGCATCTTCGATCTGGACGACCTTCACAAGCACCCCATCGAAGAGCAGAACGGCCCGCAACTATTGGAAGAACTCGCCGAGCAGACCGGCGGCGCGATGTACACGGTGGATAACCTCGACCAGCTCGAACCGGTCAGCGAGCGCATCAGCCGCGAACTGCGCAGTCAGTATCTATTGGGATATTCGCCCAGCGACGACGAGCGAGATGGAAAATTCCGGCGCGTCAAGGTGAAGCTCAACGCGCCGGAACTGCCGAACCTGAGGACCTATTTTCGGCATGGATACTACGCTCCCGCCCAGTAGCTGAAAGCCTTACCAGCGGAAGCCGAAGCTCACCGGCACGTAGTCGGTGTGGAAATGGTTGCCCATGAAAATGCGGTCGTAGCGCGCTTCGGCGAAAAACTTCCCGTGCCACTTACTGCCCAGCGCCACCCCCGCTCCTATATCCACGCCGGGCTTGTTCACCGTATAAGAGGACAGAATTTCCGTGGTCGGTACCGCGACCGGGAAGAATCCGCCAAAGAACGGATTGAATGACGTAAACGTGGCTACCGACGGCGCCGTGAAGTCTTGGTTGTGGTGGAAAATTCCACCGCCGCCAGTGATATAAAAGTCAAAGCGGCCGTGCGGATTCAGGTGCACAACCGGATCCAGTGTCGCGGAAAATACGTGCACTCCACCACCCGGAAATCCAAAATTGGTCAAGGTGGTGTTGTTGATGCCCATCGAATTGTAGTTCAGGTCTACCATCACTCCGAAGTAGGACGAAATGTTAAAACCGCCGCCGCCTTGAATGTTCCATCCCGGATCGAGATATCTTCCGGTATTGCCGACTGGCTCGGTGAAACCGCCGCCCAGATCGAAACTGAAACGCTGCGTCTCCTGCTGCGCCTCAAGACACAGAGCCCCAAGACCGAAGCAAAAAGTGAAAGCAAGATATTTCCTCATCGTAAACCTCTGGAATGTAGATACGCGATGTCCGCGTCATGTTTCAGCCGGAAGGAGTAACGAAACGTTAGCGGCGCAACCGCCAGGCACGATATAACGTGTATACTGCTCAGCATGTCGCGTGTTCTTTTTATCCCATTTCTGCTGGCCGCCGCCGGCGCCCTCTACGCACAGCCCAATCCCTATCGCGAAGTCGAAGGCTGGGCCAAACTGCCCGCCGGCATGCAGTGGGGACAAGTCATTTCAGTCGACCCGCTGCCGGACGGAAACATCCTGGCGTTCCAGCGCACCGATCCACCGCTGCTCATCTTCGATCAGTCCGGAAAACTGGTGCACAGCTTCGGCGACGGCATGTTCATCCAGGCCCACGGCCTCACGGTCGACAAGGACGGATTCATTTGGGCCAGCGACGCGGCCGCCAGAAACGGAAAGGGCGAGCAGGTTTTTAAATTCACCCCGGAAGGCAAAGTCGTCATGACCCTCGGCACCGCGGGCGTGGCCGGCGAGAGCGAGACCACCTTCAATGGACCTTCCGACATCGCCATCGCTCCCAACGGCGACATCTTCGTCAGCGACGGCCACGTCAACAATCGCGTGGTCAAATTTTCCAAGGACGGAAAATTCATCAAGGCCTGGGGCAAGAAGGGATCGGGGCCCGGCGAGTTCAACGTCCCGCACACCTTGGCCTTCGACTCGCGCGGCCGCCTCTTCGTGGGCGACCGCTCCAACTCCCGCATCCAAATCTTCGATCAGGATGGCAATTACCTCGAAGAATGGAAGCAGTTCAGCCGCCCCAGCGGAATCTTCATCACGCCCAACGACATCATCCTTGTGGCCGACTCGGATTCCAACACCGCAACCAATCCCGGCTGGAAGCGCGGCATCCGTATCGGCAGCGCCAAGGACGGCAAAGTGACCGCGCTCATCCCCGAAGTTGGCGTCGATTGGGATAGCAAGGAGCGCTGGTATCCCGGCGGACCGGTCATCGCGGTCACCAGCGCCGCCGAAGGCGTGGCCATGGACTCGCACGGCAACATCTATGGCGCCGAGGTCGGCCCGCGCGCGCTCAAGAAATACGTCAAGAAATAGCCAGTAGCTGAACCGTGCGCGGATCCTGCTCCCCGCTAAAATACTTCTTGAGCGCGTCCTGAAAAACCGGATCTTCCGCCTGGACGCTCGCGAACAGAGTCATCGACGATCTGAATTTCAAATCGTCCGGATACCCGAAGATCTCTTCGATCGCACGCCCCTCCACCAGATTCACCAGCCGCGTGCATTCTCGCAGCCGCGCTCCCAAAACAGGATGCTTCAAATATGCTTCGGCCTCTGCGCGTGAAGAAATCCCGAACGTGTGGGCCATCTGGCTCTGCCCTAAACCTCGAAGCTGCGGAAAGATGAACCACATCCAATGGCTGCTTTTCCGCCCGCCGCGCAGCTCCTGGCACACCCGCTCGTAAACCGGCTCCTGCGCGTTCACGAAACGCTGCAGATCATAAGGATCGCTCACGGCCGCACACCGGCCTGACTACTTCTTCGGCGCGTACGGCCCCACTTCAGGCTTGCCCTGAGTGTCCTTCAACGATCCCAGTTCGGCCGCCGCCCCGCGTGAGATCAGAGCCGTCTCGCTGGCATTTTGGAAGCAAGTGAAATCCGGCCGGTCGCGCCACGCAAACGGACCGCATAGCCGCTTGCCCGCCGCCAGCGCCGCGTCATGCACGATGTTGATCAGCCGCTCGTAATCCGGATCGCCCTGCTTGTAGCCGGAGAAATTTCCCAAATCCCCGCTGGCTGCAAAAATCGCAGTCACGCCCGGAAGCGAGGCAATCTCGCGCGCAGCCTGCGCCCCATCCAGCGTCTCGATCATCTCGATCAGCACCACGTTGTCGTTGATGGTGTTGCGATACCCGCCCGGCACGCTGCCCCACATCTCCGGATCGAACGCCTGCCCGCCGCCCAAACTGCGCTTGCCGAGCGGTGGGAACATGGTCCAATCCCGCGCCGCTTTGCCCTCTTCCACCGAGCGCACGGTCGGAATCACGATCACCAGCGCCCCCAGATCCATGGCGTGCTGGATCTCCCGCTCGTCGGTGTAGGCCACCCGCACTCCCGGAACCGCCTTCGCATGCGGGCACGCTTTCCACATCCGCCCGACAGCTTCCCAATCGCGCGAATCGTGCTGCATCTCGGTCCAGATGAAGTCGTAGCCGGCATTGGCCATCGCGCAATAAGTCTCCGGACTGTCGCTGCTGAACACCGTGGCGCCCGTGACCTTCTCGCCCTTCATCATCTTGATCATCACCGGATTCCAGATCTTGGCATTCGCCGGCGGATTGAACGCCGGCCCGTATTTCCATTTGGATGGATCGAGCGTTCCTTGATTCACCGCACCGGCCGGCGGGTTGCTGATCGCGCCGGAGTCCTTGCCGGCCGGCGCCGCCAGCGGAAACTGCATCCTGCCCGCATCCGGATTATTCGCGTAAGGATCCGCCGTGGATGGCCGCGCCTGTGTCTGCGCCTGCGCTTGAAATACGCCCAATCCGGCCACCACGCTAAACGCCGCTGCTAGAAATCGTCGATCCATTTGGAGCTCCTTTATCTGTAGAGTATATCCCCACCCGGATGTAAACTCTGTTCATGGAATTCACCAAGCGCCTGCGCGATGGCGTGCGCCGCGGCGAGATCACCTGCAGCGTCCGCTTCTGGATGCGCCCCCACGTCAAAGTCGGCGCGCGCTACCCCATGCAAGAAGGCGAAATCGAAATCGATTCCATTGAGCCGATCGGCTTCCCCGACATCACTCCGCAACTAGCGCGCGAATCCGGTTTCCTGGGCCTCATCGATCTCCTCAAAGTCGCCAAGCACGGCAAAGGCGAAAATATCTATCTAATCCGTTTCCACTACCTGCCGCCGCGCCCCAAGCGCCGCAAACCGTGATGAATACACCGCGAAGACTTACAATAGGCGCAGGTGCCGACGTTCATTCAAATTCTCGAAGAGATGGCCGATGCCAGATCGATCGTCTCAATTCCGGCGGCTGAAGTAGACCGCCTCGTGCACCGCTTCGGGGACCGAGTGCGCCTGATGGGCCGCTGGAATGCCAGCACCGACGGCTCCCTGGACGTTCCAATCGCAGCCATCCGAGAGGCCGCCGCGGAGCTCGGCAACCGAGCCCTCTTGGACGCCCTCACGGAAATCAAGAGCGAATCGTTCACCAAGTTGATTGAGTCATCCGCCGCCGTTCAGTTGATAGAAAAAACTCGCGAAGCCTACGAGCGTCATCTCCGCCGCCTCATGAACAGCTACCAGGATTCCAGAAACCCAGCCGAGGTCACCCGCCTGCGTGATCAAATCGTCCGCGAAATCTTCGGCGAATAGTGCCGAAAATCAGTTGGCAATCGCTCCCACCGCCTCTGAAACAGCACCTTGTCGAGAGGCTCCGCGAACGCGAGATTACTCAGGATGATCTGATGGCTCTGAGGGCTTGGATCGCAACGGATCCAGAAGTGCCTGAAGGCCCGTGGTGGAAGGACTTCGGCACGTTCAGGCTGGCAGGCGAAGGCCGATATCCCAAGACCTTTCTATCTCGAAGTCAAGCCGCCTTCGGCCGCAGGTTGTAGCGACCCTCATCAAGGACACGCGATCACGCCAGTTCCGAAAAAATTCTGCCACTCGCATCAATAGCCTGCACAGACCCGCCCGCTCCGACCATCGCCGCCCATGCTATCCCAGTCTCGAAAGGACAACCTCAATGTCAGCTCTTCCCGCACTCGACCGCGCCGCCATCAACCGCGCCAACGCCCAGCACTCCACCGGCCCCCGCACCGGGGAGGGCCAAGCCCGTTCCTCCCAAAACGCCCTCAAGCATGGTCTCTCCAGCCGCACCGCCGTGCTGCCTTCCGAAGATCAGGCCGCCTACCAGCAACACTGCCGCCAGTTCTTCGACGAGTACCGCCCGGCAACTCCCAGCGAAACCCAGCTCACTCAGGAACTCGCCGATACCGCCTGGCGCCTCAACCGCGTCCCCGCCCTGGAAGCCGACCTGCTACACCGCGCCGCCCGAGCAATCGAGCAAGACATCGACGCCTTGCACCGCACCCTCTCCACCCTCGGCCTGCACGGCGCGCGCCTCTCGCGCCAATTCCAAAAGACGCTTCAACAACTCCGCGAGATCCAAGCCGAGCGCCTCGCCCGCCGCGCCCAGGATCTCAAACAGGCCGCCGGTATCCTGGAACTCCATAAACACAAAAGCCTTCCCTACGACCCCGCCCAGGATGGCTTCGTTTTTTCTAAAGAGGAAGTCGAAGCCCACTCCCAGCGCCTGATGCGTCAAAACGAGTCCCGCCAGATCGCCTATTTCCGCTTTGAATGCGATCCGCGACTCGCCGCGGCCGCCGGCCGCTAAGAAAAACTCAGCCCAACTGCCTTGCAAGCCACGAAATCTGAATCAAATTGCTGCGAAATGTCGCCTTCAATCCCATCCGTGCCCTCACCCGCGCTACGCTGGTAGAGATGGTGCGCGACCCCCGGCGTCTGCGCCCTGGTTAGGCATATAATGATCGAGGTCGAAACGCTGGCCGATAAGCTCTCCATCGAGTTCGCGGCCTCCATCGACCAACGCATCGCAGGCGCGGAAAACGTGGTCTTGCACATCTCAACAGGAGGCAAATAGTGAATCGCTGGTTTCGGCTCGTAGGCGCGGTGGTCGCGATGATGATGATCGCCAACCTCCAGTACGCCTGGACCCTGTTCGTCAAGCCGATCGTCGGGGCTACCCACTGGAAACTCTCGGACGTGCAGTGGGGATTCACCATCTTCGTCGCTCTCGAGACCTGGATGATGCCCTTTTCCGGCTGGTTGATCGATTTGGTCGGCCCCCGAACTTTCGTCTCCGTGGCCGGCTTGATGTGCGGCGTTGGTTGGGCCAGCATCGGACAGGCCCACAGCTTGACCGCCTTGTATCTGTCCTACGCTCTGGCGGGTTTCGGAGCCGCGCTGGTTTATTGCGGTTCGCTCGGCACCGTGAAATGGTTCCCCGATAAGCGGGGCTTGGCGGCTGGACTGATCTCCGCCGGATTCGGCTCCGGCTCGGCCCTTTTCGTCCCCATCGTTGCTTATCTGATTCGCGCCCACAACTACCAGACTGCCTTCTTATATACCGGTATCGTTCAGGGCGTCGTCATCATTCTGGCGGCACAGATCTTACGCAATCCGCCGAAAACGGCCACTCTTACGGCTCCCGCTCGGGTGCAAGTCCGCAGCCATAACGAAGAATTCAACTCCTTCGAAATGCTGCGCACGCCGCACTTCTATCTTCTCTTCGCCATGGCCCTCATGATGGGAATCGGCGGTCTGATGGCCACCGCGCAAGTCGCCCCCATGGCGAATACCTTCAAGATCGGGGCCGCCGCCCTGACGCTGTCGCTCACGCTGAACCCGCTCGCCAATGGCAGCGCGCGAATTTTCTGGGGCTGGGTCTCGGATCACTTAGGCCGCGAGCGGACCATGTTCATTGCGTTCCTGCTGCAGTCGGTTTTTTTGCTGAGTGTCGTCAAACTCGGAAGCCTGTCCACCGGCTGGTTCATCGCCTCCATGGCTATGGTGTTCTTCACTTGGGGCGAAGTCTACTCGCTCTTCCCATCCATTTGCGCCGATTGGTTTGGCGCCAAGAACGTCAGCTCCAACTACAGCTTTCTATACAGCGCCAAAGGCGTCGCCTCCATCATGGGCGGCGGATTGGCCGCGGCCCTTTTCGAGAAAACCGGTTCTTGGAATTACGGATTCTATTTGTGCGCGGGAATGGCCCTGATCACCGCCTTTGCCGCCTTGGGAATTCGCAAGCTGCCATTGCCGCATAAGAAGCCGGCTAAATCCCGGGTAGCCGCGGTTGGCGATTACGCGCGTTGAAGCCGCGGTTTGACAACTAGGCCCTTTTCACCCATCCGAGAACATCTCCGCCCTCGCCCCACCTATCTCCATAGCGATGGCCGCCGCCGCTCTTACTAAAGAAGACGAACTGCACTGGCTCGCCCTGCGCCTGGTCCCGGGCCTCGGCTGCCGCAAGGCCGGCCATCTCCTGCAACAATTCCGAACCCCTCAGGCGATCTTCCGCGCCTCGCCCGACGATCTCGAATCCACCGGCCTCCCCGGCAGCCTCGCCCGCACCATCTCGAGCGGCTGCACCTTCGAAGACGCCGTCGACCAGCAGCAGAAAATGCTCGAAACGGGCGCGGCCTTGATCACCATCTCCGATCCCACCTACCCGGAACGTCTCAAGGAAATCTATGACCCGCCCGTCGCCCTGTTTGCGCGCGGCCGTGTCGAACTCCTGCAATCGGTCATGCTCGGCGTAGTCGGAACCCGTCGCCCCACCGCCTATGGAACCGCCGCCTGCGAGCGTCTGGCAACCGACCTGGCGCACGCCGGCCTCACCATAACCAGCGGCATGGCGCGCGGCATCGACACCGCCGCGCATCGTAGCGCCCTCGATGCGGGCGGCGACACCATCGCGGTCTTCGGCTGCGGCGTCGACCTGGTCTATCCGGCCGAGAACCGCAAGCTCGCTTCCGAGATCGCCCAAAAGGGCCTGCTGCTCTCCGAGTTCCCCATGGGTGGCCCAGCCTATCCGCAGAATTTCCCTACGCGCAATCGCATCATCAGCGGCATGAGCGTGGGCGTGCTGGTGGTCGAAGGCGCGCAGTACAGCGGCTCCTCCATCACCGCGAAAATGGCCCTGGAGCAGCAGCGCGAAGTTTTCGCCGTCCCCGGTAACATCACCTCCAAAATGAGCTGGGGCCCCAATCTGCTCATCAAGCAGGGCGCCAAGCTGGTTCAGGAATGGAACGACGTAATAGTCGAGTTGCCCGCCGAAATCCGCCGCGCCCTGGTGGCCAAGGCGCAGGCGCGGTCCGCCGGCATGTTATTGGAAACACAGGATAACCAGCTCCCCCTCGACGGCGCCGTCGGCCCTGTCCAGAAAGCTCTTCTCGGGCTCCTCAAACCCGACCTCCCCACCCACGTCGACCAGCTTCACGAAACTTTTGATACCCTCACATCATCAGAGATAATTGCCGCACTCTTCGATTTAGAGCTCCTCGGCCTCATCAAGCAACTCCCCGGGAAGAACTTTGTTAAAGTGTGGTAGATTCTAAACCGATAGCCTCAAGCTAAATACTGTAAGCACTCGTACGGACTAATAATCATGGCAAAATCGCTCGTGATCGTCGAGTCGCCTGCCAAGGCGAAAACGATCGGAAAATATCTCGGTAAGCAGTTTGTCGTAAAAGCTTCGCTTGGACACGTCAAGGATCTCCCCAAAAAAGATCTCGCCGTGGACGTCGACAAAGGCTTCGAGCCGCACTACGAAGTCATCGAGGGCAAGAAGAAGCTCATCGCTGAATTGAAGCAAGCGGCCAAGGACGTGGAATCGGTCTACCTCGCGGCTGACCCGGATCGCGAAGGCGAAGCCATCTGCTATCACCTGCAAGAAGAGCTGGACGGCAACCCCAACGCGGATGGCGCTCCCACCAAGCGCAAAAAGAGAGCGACCGAAGGTCCCAAGATCTACCGCGTGATGTTCAACGAGATCACCGCCGGCGCGATCAAGAAAGCCTTCGAGAAGCCAATGTCGGTGAATCTGCATTTGGTGGACGCGCAGCAGGCCCGCCGCATCCTGGATCGTCTGGTCGGCTACAAAATCTCCCCGCTGCTCTGGGACAAAGTTCGCCGCGGGCTTTCGGCCGGCCGCGTCCAAACCGTCGCCCTGCGCCTGATCGTCGAGCGCGAGCGCGAAATCCGCGCCTTCATCAAGCGTGAGTATTGGACCATCGACGTCCAGCTCAACGCCAAGAAGCCGCCCGTCCTCACCGCGCGCTTCACCAAGAAAGACGACCAGGCCATCGAGATCGGCGACGAAGCCGCCGCCAAGTCCCTGGTCGATCAGCTCGACGCCGCCAAGTACCTGGTCCATTCCGTCACCACGCGCGAGAAGAAGCGTAACCCGGTTGCCCCCTTCATCACCTCCACGCTGCAACAGGAAGCGTCGCGCAAACTCCGCTTCAGCGTGAAGCGCACCATGATGCTCGCTCAGCGCCTGTATGAAGGCGTCGAGCTCGGCGCCGAAGGTTCCGTAGGTTTGATCACCTACATGCGAACCGACTCCACGCGCGTGTCCAACGATGCCTTGGACGAAGTTCGCGGCCTGATCAATGAGCGTTACGGCGCAGCTTTCTGTCCAAAAGAACCCAACATCTATAAGAGTAAGAAAGAAGCGCAGGACGCCCACGAAGCCGTGCGCCCGTCCTCGCCGCGCCGAACCCCCGAGGATGTCGCGCCATTCCTGCAGGAAGACGAGCTGAAGCTCTACCGCCTGATCTGGATGCGCTTCGTCGCTTCCCAGATGATGCCCGCCGTCTTCGACCAAACCACCATCGATGTCGCCGCCCAGGGCAAGGACGGCGCAACCTATATGTTCCGCGCCACCGGCAGCGTGCCCAAGTTCAAAGGCTTCCTCGAAGTCTATGAAGAAGGCAAGGATCAAAAAGACGAAGACGACGAGGAGTTGAAACATCGCCTGCCGCTGGTCACCGAAGGCGAAGAGCTGAAATTCAAGTCCATCCTGCCCGAGCAGCATTTCACCGAGCCCCCGCCGCGCTTCAACGAAGCGACGCTGGTCAAGGAACTGGAAGCCGACGGCGTCGGACGCCCCTCCACCTACGCATCCATCCTCTCCACCATCCAGGAGCGCGAGTACGTCAAGAAAGATGCCGGCAAGTTCATACCCACCGAGCTAGGCATGGTGGTCACGGATCTGTTGCTCGAAAACTTCCAGAATCTGTTCGACGTGACCTACACCGCGCGCATGGAAGAAGAGCTGGACGAAATCGAGGAAGGCAAGCTGGATTGGCGCGCGGCCATGTCGGACTTCTACGAGCGTTTCGAGAAGGACCTCGAACACGCCGAGCGCCACATGACCGACATCAAGCGCATGGAAAAGCCGACCGACCTGGTCTGCGACAAATGCGGCAAGCCCATGGTCATTAAGTGGGGCCGTCACGGCAGCTTCATCGCCTGCACCGGCTATCCGGAATGCACCAACACGCGCGAGCTAACGGTCGATCTGCCGGACGTCGATAAGGTCGACCTCACCGAACAGGACGCCGAGGAGTATTGCGAGAACTGCGGCCGCCCCATGGTCCTGAAGAAAGGCCGCTTCGGCCAGTTCTACGCGTGCTCCGGCTATCCGGACTGCAAAACCACCAAGCAAATCGGGGGCGAGCAGAAAAAATCCGACGTGCCGCTGGAAGAAAAATGCCCGCAGTGCGGCAACAACCTGGTGCTCAAGCACGGCCGCTTCGGCGAATTCACCGCGTGCAGCAACTACCCGAAATGCAAATTCGTCAAGCAGAAGACCATCGGAGTTCCCTGCCCCAACTGCTCGCAAGGCGAAGTGGTGGAGCGCCGCTCCAAGCGCGGCAAGACATTCTACGGTTGCAGCCGCTACCCGGAATGCGACTTCGTCGCGTGGGGCAAACCGCTGCCGGAAAAATGCCCGGAGTGCGGCTCCAGCTACCTGATCGAAAAATGGCTCAAATCCGGCCCGGTCGCCCAATGCCCCAACGCCGAGTGCAAATACAAGAAGCCGCTGGCCCCGGTGGAAGCTGCATCCTGAGTGTCTCAAGGCTTCCCAAGGCTCAGAATGTGAGAATCTGCCTGAAACTTCTTGTAATTCGAGAAGGTGGTCTCCAGTTCCCAGTGCGCCTGACTCTGGGCCACAATGCTCACAGGGAAGGTGGTCAGCGGCAGGTAGGCGGCGTGCTGGAACACAGTGTGTTTCGGTAACCAGACTCCGGCCGCCATCCGCATATTCTCGACTATGCTGCTATTCGCCCCGTGCGCCCACCCATCAATGCTGATCATGTTCATCCCGCCCTCTGATTGAACTTTCGCGCATTCATAGTCCGCTTTGTCAATCCAGAATCTAGTCTGAATATGAATGCGGGCAATCCCGCCGAAGAGACTTTTCTTTGCGCTCACTACCCAGGCGCGCCGGCCATCGATCTCTTCCTCCCCCTCCAGCGCAAAAGAATCGTACTGCTTCTCTATGCTTCGAACGGGTCTAGCCTGCGAGATCGCGCGTTCCAGCTGCTGCTGTCTCTTGCGGGCTTCCTCATCGGTAACGGGCTTTCCGTCTCGCTGAATCAACCTGCTGACTGGCTTCCCATCCACGATAAGAACTTCGTAGGTCTCATTGGTGCTCGACTTCAACGTTCCGTCTCGTTTGAATGTGCGCCGAATTGAGTCGTACTGATAGGTGTAGTCTCGGCTAAGGTCCCAACGGGACGCCTCATGCTCTGAATAGGCGTGCACAATCTCCATCACGTCCTGAGCCCGAGCCGAAAAGACGGCCAACAACGCTAGCAGGAATAATCGCATGCAGCCTCCTGTACGTGCGTCGCCGGTACTATCGTAGATAAAGCTCCTGCCGGGACAATCCTTCGGGTGCCGCTCATCATTTCTCTTTAACGTTGATCCAATCCACGCGCGCTTGCCCGGGGAGGTGGTAACCGTCAATAGAGTTGGTCGTGATTCCGGATCGGCCGCTGCGTTTGCAGAACTGGGCGATGATGATGATGACATTGTGCAGAACCGTATTGGGCGACAGGCCACCTTCCTTTAGCGTCACGATGAAATCATTGAGGTCCTCTGCGGACACCGCGTCCAAGGTTCGGCCGCAAGTGTTTGGTCCACGCGATCGCTTCAAGTTCGGCGTGCTTTCGCCGCTGGACTTCGAGCGCCTGAGCGACCGTCGCTCCTGCGGGTAAGCGGCGGCGTTTGCCTTTTTCGCGAAACTCGATGAAGTAGTTGCCATCCGGCAAAGTGTCCAGTCGCGTTGTCCGTTGGCCTCCTTGGGAATCGATCGCAACACCCAGCGATCAATCGATTTTGACCTGTTTGAGGAGATCGACGTGAGCCATCCGAATCCGCGCTGGCACGGTGTATCATAGCGAGTGCACGGAGGAGACATGAAAATCATCCGGATTTGTTCGATGTTCGTTCCGGTTTTTGGGACATTGTTCCTGCTTTATCACGCCCGAATGAATGCGGCGCCTCCGCCCGCAGCAGCGCCGGCCTTTGCCATGGTCATCCATGGCGGCGCCGGAAATTACGACCGCATGCCTGCCGACCAAATTGAACAGCGGCGCGCTTCCATGACTAAAGCCATCGAGGCCGGCTACAACATCCTCAAGCGCGGCGGCGCAAGCTTGGACGCCGTGGAAGCCGCGATCCGTGTAATGGAAGACTCCGGATTGTTCGATTCCGGCCGCGGCGCCTACTACACCAAGGACGGCGTGCCGGAGATGGACGCGGCCATCATGGACGGAAAAACGCTAGGCGCCGGCTCGGTCGCCTCGGTGCAGCACATCGCGAATCCAATCCACCTGGCGCGCTTGGTGATGGAAAAAACTCCGCATGTGCTGCTGGTGGGCGAGGGCGCCGAGGAATTCGCGAAATCGCAAGGCATCCAACTCGTCTCCCCGTACTATTTTTATAACGAGCGCGAGTGGGAGCGCTTCAAGAAGGCCCAGGAAGCCGCTACTAAGAAGACCTCGTCGTTGCGGCGCGACGAAGAACACGGTACCGTCGGCGCGGTCGCGCTGGATCAGGCCGGAAACCTCGCGGCGGGCACCTCGACCGGCGGGACTGTTATGAAGATGCCAGGGCGCGTGGGCGACTCGCCCATCATCGGCGCCGGCACTTACGCCAACAACGAAAGCTGTGCCGTTTCGGCCACCGGAACAGGCGAATATTTCATGCGCAACATTGTGGCAGCGGATATTTGCGAGCGCGTCAAGTATCTGCATGTCTCGCTCGACCAGGCAGCCGACGACGTGGTCATGAAGGAACTGGTCGCGCAGCACGGCGATGGTGGCGTGATCGCTTTGGACAGAAAAGGCAACTCCACGACACCTTTTAACACGCCTGGGATGATGACCGCAACTGTCCGGGCGGACGGAACCATCACGCTCAAAGGCTGGAACAAGACAGCGTCGCCGGTCACGGTTTCGGCGGCGAAATAGAACGCACCAGGGACTGAAGGTACGCGGGGACGCCGGGATCGCCTTCTCGGGGTGCCCAGGGCGCGAAGTCTTTATCAGTGCTCGCCTGGTACGGGCCTGGCTTCACTTCGTAACAGATCGCGTGCGCCGTTAAAGGCGTCATGGTGTGCCACACGCCCGGTACAACGTCGATGCCTATCGCGTCGCGGCCCAGGATGTGCGAACTCGCGATGCGTCCCGCGTCATCGAAGGTGAAGAACGCAATTTCGCCCTCCAGCACCAAAAAGGATTCGGCTTTGGGCGGATCCAGATGCCGATGCGGCGCGATATAGGTTCCCCGGATCATGACGTTCAGGAAGCGATGCGGATTGTCTTCCAGGCTGGCGTGAAAATTGTGATTCGTCCGCAGCCGCGGGGACTCGCGCGCGCGCTCCACCAAAGCCGCAAAGAGCGCCGAGTCTAGTAGCTGAATATCGGACATCAGCTTCATGTTCGCACGCCAGCGCAACGGGTATATACTTATTTCCATTCAGGTGGAAAGGAGCGGAGATATGCGGACATCCATGCTGCTTTTTCTGGCTGGCTTCACGCTGGTGGCACAGCCGCCGGCCATTAAGAGCGATGACATCGGAGGCGTGGTCAAGAGCGCCAAGGGACCGGAAGCTGGCGCGTGGGTGATCGCCGAGACAACCGACCTTCCCACGCGTTACATCAAGATCGTCGTTACGGACGATCGAGGCCGCTACGTTTTGCCGGATCTGCCGAAGGCCAACTACAGCGTGTGGGCGCGCGGCTACGGTCTGGTAGATTCTCCCAAGGTGCGGACCGCACCGGGCAAGATTGTGAACCTGACTCCCGTCGTGGCGCCGAACGCAAAGGCCGCGGCTGCCTATTATCCCGCCAACTACTGGTATTCGCTGCTGAAGGTGCCTGACAAAAACGAATTCCCCGGAACGGGGCCCAAAGCCAACGGCATTTCGCCCAACATCAAAGTTCAGGGACAGTGGCTGCATCTGATCAAGACTGATAGCTGTGAATCTTGCCATCAACTCGGCAACGCATACACTCGCACGATTCCGGCGATGTTCAGCAAGCTGGATTCTCCCGCCCAGGCCTGGATGCGCCGCGTGCAGTCCGGACAAGCGGGCAACGCTATGCTCGGCGGCCTGAATCAGCTTGGACCGGAAAAGGCCACAGCCCTTTTCGGCGACTGGACTACGCGGGTCGCAAACGGCGAGTTGCCCGCCGAGGCGCCTCCCCGGCCGCAGGGCGTGGAGCGCAACATCGTAATTACGCAGTGGGACTGGGCCGGCGCCAAAGTATATCTGCATGACGAGATCTCCACCGACAAGCGCAATCCGAGCGTGAACGCGAATGGGCTGATTTATGGATCGCCGGAGGAAAGCAGCGACTATCTTCCAGTGCTTGATCCCGTGCACAGCACCATCAGCAGCGTAAAGGTTCCTTACCGCGATCCCAACACGCCCGGCCAACCTAAGCCGCTGCAGGCGTCGCCATTCTGGGGCGATGAAGCGATCTGGGACAGCCACACCACTGTTCACAATCCGATGTTCGATCAGCAAGGACGGCTATGGTACACCGCGCGCCTGCGTCCCGCCGACAATCCCTCGTACTGCAAGGCTGGGTCGAGTCTTCCTTCGGCCAAGCTCACGCCCACCGATCGCGACGGGCGCCAGCTAGGCATGTACGATCCGAAGACCAAACAGAGCTATATGATCGACACCTGCTTCGGCACGCATCACCTGCTGTTTGCCGAGGACGCCAACAACACGCTGTGGACCAGCAGTGGGGGCGGTGGCGGTGTGGTGGGGTGGCTCAACACAAAAATGTGGGACCAAACCCACGACGAACAAAAATCCCAAGGCTGGACGGCGCTGGTGCTGGACACCAACGGCAATGGGAAGCGCGATCCCTATCAGGAATCCGAGCAGAACGTGGTTACCGCGCCGAGCGGTGAGAGCCTCGGAATCTCGGCCATTCTCAAGCCATCCACCGATCCCAACAAAGACACGCGTCTCAACGCGGCTTTCTACGGCCTAGCGATTGGAACCGATGGGATGATCTGGGGAAGCGTGCTGGGCTTCCCGGGCGGAATTGTGCGCGTGAATCCCGGATCGCACCCTCCCGAGACCGCGCTCGCCGAGTATTACGAAGTGCCTTATAACAACCCCAAAGCGCCGGTGTGGGGCTATTCGCCGCGCGGCATGGACATCGATCGCAACAACGTCGCCTGGGTTGCGCTGGGTAGCGGCCATCTGGCGAGTTTCGACCGGCGCAAGTGCAAGGGCCCGCTTAATGGGCCGAAAGCCACGGGCCAGCATTGTCCGGAAGGCTGGACGCTGTATCCGACGCCGGGACCGAATTTCAAGAACGTGAAAGACTCAGGCAGCGCGGACTCGCATTATTACGACTGGGTGGATCAGTGGGACACGTTGGGCCTGGGCAAGAACACGCCCATCATCACCGGCAACTCTTCGGATTCGCTGATCGCCTTGGTCAACGGGAAGTGGGTCATCATGCGCGTTCCCTATCCGCTGGGATTTTTTGCAAAAGGCATGGACGGCCGCGTGGACGATGCCAACACCGGCTGGAAAGGCAAAGGCGTGTGGACCACGTGGGGCACACGCACGCCATTTCACAGCGAGACCGGAAAAGGAACCATGCCCAAGGTGGTTCACTTCCAGGTACGGCCGAACCCGCTGGCGGATTGAATTGACAGTGGGATTGACGCCCGCCAGTTAGTGCTGCGCCGTCTTTCCACCCGTCCCGATCTCAACCGTGTGCAGTGAATTTGTCGCCGCTTTTTTCGGCGTGAATTACCACGCGATCTCCCACTTTGAGATCGGTCTTCTGGATGGCCTGGCTCCCGCGCGCGAAGGTGGTCCCGGAGTCGAGCAAGACTTCCACCGTCTTTCCGGCCGCGGTAGTCACCGTGACCGAGCCGTCCGAGACCTTGGCGATTGTTCCCATGACGTGTTCGAGCCCGCCATGGGCGAGTACAAGAGTGACGCAGAGCGCGAAGCAAAGCGCGAGTTTAATGAGCGTGCGGTTTCGATCCATTAGATTCAGCTCCATTCAAAAAGTTGTTTTCCTCCCGTTCCTCCTCCAGGTCACCGGGAGATTTCGGATTCATTTTCTGCATGTCGAGTTCTTCTTGAGCGGTTGATGGGGTAAATGACGGATGAAACGAACCAGCTTCCACGAGTCCTCATCATGGCCGGGAGCAGCCCAGCCCGGCATGCCGGACATTCTGACGCCGTTCTGAATAATGAAAAACAATTCCCCGTCGGTCTTGTCTTGTGTTTCGGAAGCCCGCATGTCCGGCGCCGCAGGAAAGGAATGTTCTCCCATTTCCGTGTCGCCGCTGCCGTTGTTGGCGTGGCACGACGCGCAATGATCCGCCCAATGTGCTCTGGCTTCGGTTAGAACTTCGGGCGTGTCCGGAATTGGGTTGACAACCGACTTGGCGGCGGACGGCATGGCGAGATCGCGCGCCCTCCCAGCGATCCAGCGTTCGATGCCGCTCGGCTTTTCAAGAGCGCTGAATCCGTGCGCCTGGCGCAGCGCGACAAAGGCGACGACGGCGAGAACGATCGCTGCACTCAAGACGCCTGCCAGGAAACCCGCCAGTTTGCGCAAAGTTTCAAAAGTCTTCAGGAAACGCCCGTCCGAATCGCCGGGGACGTCGTTAAATATCAGGTCGCGTTTTTTCGCCAGACATTCCGTTGCGACGGCAGCATTCCGGGTAAGCGGAAAAGTCCGTCTTCACACACTGCCGCCACGATCAGCGGGAGGCTGATCACCGCGAGTAAGAATAATGCAATCGCGCGCTGCATGCCTAATCGTCTTTAACTATGAAAGATCAAATCACGCGCTGTGGAATGCGGCAAATTGTCGCATTAGGCCCAAATCGGCCAAGCGCGACAATATGACGCACCGAAGGGCTCGACTCGCGCGCTTCCGCATGCGTGGATATCCTGATCGCAAGGCGTTTTCAACGGACGGGAGGGTACTTCGCGAGTTTGCGCTGCAAGGAGCGGCGATGGATTCCCAAAAGCCGGGCGGCCTGAGAGATGTTCCCGCCGCAATCGGCCATCACCCGCTGCATGTGCTCCCACTCGACTCTGGCAAGGCTGGGAACCATCGCCGGTACCTCCTGCACTTGCTCCGCGGCTGAGTGCAGGCTTTCATAGGCTGCCAGCACCTGTTCGGCATCCGCGGGCTTGCTCATATAATGATCGGCGCCGCGTTTCATCGCTGAAATAGTCGTGGGAATGCTGCCATAGCCGGTCAATACGATGATCGCCATCGAGGAATCGATCGCGCGCAATTGTTGGATCAGATCAAGGCCGCCCATCCCCGGCATTCTCAGATCGACCAGCACTAAATCGGGACTGCGCTCGCGGGCGATAGCTACAGCTTCTTCTCCGCTGGATGCGCTGCTCGCATCCCAGTTGCGCTGCACCAGGGCGCGGGACAATCGATTACGGAAAACGTCATCGTCATCAACCACCAGAACCAGTGGCTTGTCGTCAAACGGCGGCATACACATCGTCGCGCGAGGCGTTCAGGGGCAGATCGAGCTTCGCCGTGGTGCCCTTTCCAGGAGACGACTCGAACGATAAATCTCCGCCCAAGCGTTCGGCGAACGTCCGTACCAGAAACGTGCCCAGCCCCATACCTTTTCCTGGTTCCTTGGTCGTGAAGAACGGCTCGGCAATCCGGCGAAGTACGTGCTCTGGCATACCCTGGCCGCAATCGGCGATCGAAAACACGATCTGCGAACCGTTGCGCTCGGCGCGGATGACAATCTTCTCATCCTCAACGTTGGCGTCTAATGCATTCCTGATCAATGCGGCCAGCGAGTGAGTAGTGGCCTGCACGGGCAAAACGACAGCCACCTCCTCGTCCGGCACACTTACACGAAGACATCTACGCTGCGATTCGGAAAACTGCAAAAGCGTTTCGTTCAGAGGTTCGGCTAGCGGAATGCTTCGGGGCGCTTCGCCCATCGGCTCGGCGCCCTCGACACTCATCCGTTGGAGGATCAAGCGGCACCGCTCGACTTCGGAACGAATGAGCTTCGCGTCTTCGCGCATATCGTCGCCATCCGGTAGTTGAGCCGCAATGCGTTCCAACTCGCGCGAGACTACCGCGATGGTGCCGAGCGGCGTCCCCAGCTCATGCGCCGCGCCCGCCGCCAGGGTCGCCAAGGACGCCAGCCGCTCGTTCTTGGCGATTTGTTCCTGCAGAGTCAGAACTTGATGCTCCCGCTCCCGAAGCTCGTCGGAGACCTTTCCGGTGAAGAATGTGATTAGGCCGGCCGCCACAATGAACGCGACCCACATCCCCACCAGGTGCGGCGACAAGCCTTGAGCATCATGATGGGTTTCAAACGCTGGAGCGGGAGCGTGGAACAGGAATAGCAAGCCAAAACAAACCGTCGCCAGCACACCCAATGCCCACGTCCACGTCTTTTTGAGCACTACAGCAGAAAGCGTGATTTGCACCAGGTAGAGCAGGCTGAACGGGTTCGTCGATCCACCGGTCAGGCCGAGCATCACGGTCAGGCAGAGGGTGTCCAGCACGAATATCGCGCCAAGTGTTGCCTGCGGATAGCGAGTCGATACCTGCGGCTTGCTAGAGAGTAGGAGATTGGTCCCAACCACGACGGACAGGATCGCGAACATCCAGAGCAGCGGAACAGTCAAATGGAACACGAACGCCATTCCGAGGATAATGGCCGCTACGCCGCAAGCTATTCCGTAACGCAGCCGAACCACCCACGGTAGGGCGAGATTAGGCGCGAAATCTCGGCCTAGAGTTGCGGGCTCACTCGGGAGTGTGGCCTTGGAGCCAGGACCAGACCCCCTGTCGTGCGTTCGGATCATGTGAGCAAGTACCTTGTTATCCTAGCTCGCTGAAATGGAGCCAGGAGTGCGACAATTTGCCACACGACAACAGGATGGAATTGATGTTTGATATCTAAAGCACGTCTTTTCGCATGCGTCGCGCGCTTGCATCGCTAATGCTGGCTCTCCTCAGCTTCCCGCTGATCGCTGCAGTCCTGCTCGCGGAAACAGCTCCAGATCTACCTTCCTGTTGCCGCCGGAATGGCGAGCATCGGTGCACATTGAAGGCGCATGACGCGTCTTCGACGGACGGTTCTGCTTTCCAGCTAGTCCAAAGATGCCGCGCGTTTCCAATCGCGCCGGCCGTAATGGCAGACGCCGCGGCCGCAATTCTGAGAACTCCCAGCGCGATTTTCGCCGGACTAGTGAGCCATCCAGCGATTCAACGCCAGACCGAAGCGCTCGGCCGCATCTCCTTCAGCCGCTCGCGGCAAGAGCGCGGTCCTCCAGCTCCTCTCGCCTGATTCACTCCTCGTCGCCTTCGTCCTGGCCAGTAATCCGTACTGGCGGCGAGGCACGCCCGCACTCCGCGGGAAGACAGGAGCGCATTGGGCCATCGTTCTCCCAAAAGCAAATTATAGAGGAGGCTTCATGCGAAAGCGCGTAATCTTTTGGTGGCTGGCGAATTTTCTAATTTCTGGCTCGCTGCTGCACGCAACAATTTTTGGAAGAATACAAGGCATCGTGCACGACCCGCAGCACCGGCCCGTGTCGGGGGCGTCGGTAAAACTGCAGGCGATTAATTCGGATTGGTCGCAAACCGCGCAGACCAACAATAGCGGCGAGTTCTCGTTCGTCACCGTACCGGTTGGCGACTACAAAGTTACCGTAAGTCAGACTAACTTCCAGACTTTGGAACAGACCGTCACGGTGCAATCGAACTCATCGCCGGTTCTGCACTTTCAACTTGCCATCGCTCCAGTGAATCAAGCTACGGTCGTGAGCGGCGCACCCGAGCCGGTCAACACGGACTCTGTAACTCCGACCAGCCTTATCGATCGGGAGGACATCGCAGCTACCCCCGGCGCCGACCGCACCAACAGTCTGGCGATGATCACTGACTTTACGCCCGGTTCCTATGTGACGCATGACATGCTGCACATGCGCGGCGGCCATCAGGTGGAGTGGCTGATCGACGGCGTCCCGATACCCAACACGAATATCGCCAGCAATCTTGGCCCGCAGATCGATCCCAAGGACATCGACTATCTCGAGGTGCAACGCGGCAGCTATGACGCGGAGTACGGAGATCGCACCTACGGGATCTTCAATATCGTGCCTCGAACCGGTTTCGAGAGCGACAACCAGGGGCAACTGGTGACGTCCTTCGGCAATTGGTATCAGACCAACGATCTACTCAGTTTCGGGAGTCACACCCAGCGCTTCGCCTACTATGTCAGCCTGAACGGAAATCGCAGCGACTACGGTTTGCAGCCTCCGATCGGACAAGTGGTTCATGACGCCGAGAACGGCTATGGAGGGTTCGGATCGCTGATATTCAACTCCAGTCCGTCGAATCAATTTCGCCTGGTGGCTTCGTTGCGCCAGGATTACTACCAGATTCCCATCGATCCAGATCCCAATTCATCCGGGAATCAGGTGTATCCCACCTACGGCCTGCACGATAGCGAACGCGAGCCCGATGGCTACCTGGCCTTTTCCTGGGTCCACACCTTCAATCCGAACGTGCTGATGACGATTTCACCCTTCTATCATTACAACCAGGCCAGCTATAACAGCTCTCCCAACGATTTCCCGGTGATTACGAATGTGAACCAAACCGCCCACTATGTCGGCGCGCAAGCCAGCGTGAACGCAACTGTTTTGAAGAAGAACGAGGTGGAAGTGGGGGCGTACGGTTTCGCCCAGCATCAGAGCAACTTCTTTAATAACGTTTTTACGGATTGCGGCACGGACTGTCAGAACTTCGGCCCGTCTTCAGGTGCTGTAACCGGGGGACTAGCCGAGTTGTTCGTCAGCGATCGATTCAAGGCCACCTCGTGGCTGACGCTAATCGCCGGCTTTCGCTTTTCGCACTTCAACTCCGGGTCAGTGAGCGGGGGCACCCAGGCGGCAGTGGTGGAGAACGTACCTGACCCGCGCGTCGGCATCGCCGTGAGAATCCCGCGTCTGAACTGGGTCTTTCGCGGCTTTTATGGTGTGTTTTACCAACCGCCTCCGCTGTTGACCGCGACTGGTCCGTTGCTCAATTTGGCTACCAGCCAGAGCCTGGCCTTCGGTCCACTGCCAGGCGAGCGCGATCACGAATACCAGTTCGGCGTGGCCATTCCGCTGCGCGGCTGGGTGCTCGACGTCGATACGTTTCAAACCAGCTCGAGAAATTGGCTGGACCACAGCAATATCGGCGAATCCAACCTCTTCTGGCCAGTCACTTGGGACCGCGCTTTGATTCAAGCGTGGGAAACCACGCTGCGTTCTCCGCGGCTCTGGCGCCGCGCTCAAGTCCACTTGGCCTACTCCAATCAGATCGCCCAGGCGTCGGCGCCTTTCACCGGAGGCCTGGTCTGCCCAATTCCAGCGCCCGACGGATGCGAGCCGCCGCCGGGCTTCTCACCGGTGGACCATGATCAGAGGAACACATTGAACTTCGGTGTCAATTCCAGCCTTCCGTGGCGTGCGTTCGCCTCGGCCAATATGTACTACGGCTCGGGATTCACCAACGGGGATCCAAACGACCAATATCCGGGCGACTATCTACCTCAACACACCACCTTCGACATTTCCTTGGGAAAGAGTTTTGGCGAATCCGACCAATACCGCGTCTCGGTGACCGCTTTAAATGTTGGGAATCGCCGGGTGTTGCTCGACAACAGTCTGACTTTTGGAGGATTCCACTATAACGATCCACGCCAAATATACGTCGAATTCCGCTGGAGGTTTCACTACTGAAATCCCGTCGTAGGTTGCGCGACCTCACTGTAGCTCGGTGTTGCGCGTTTCCGGCAGCGTGAAGATCAGCACCGCGCCGATCAGGAAAAATGCCGAATTTAGCGCCAGCGCTGCCCCGATGCCCTGGCGGTCGGCCATGCTCCCGACCGCGAAAGGAGCCAGCGCGCTGGCCGCGCGCCCAACGTTGTAGACGAAGCCTTGCCCAGCGCCGCGCACCGCCGTCGGATATATCTCCGCCAGCATCGCTCCGAACAGCGAGAAGAATCCTGTGCCGAAGAATCCCACCAGAGGCCCCAGGATCAAGAGCCAGGTTTCAGAAGATGCGCCGGCCAACTGCGGCGTGATTCCGTAAATCGGAGTCAGGACGGAAGCAATCAGCACGTACGCGAAGAAGGCGGGGCGGCGCCCGAAGCGGTCCGCGAACCACCCGAAGCTAACATATCCCAGGAAAGCGCCGAACTGCATGGTGAAAATCCAGGCGCTGGTCCGCATGATGCCCAGACCGGCGCCGCCTTCACTCTTGGGAGCCGAAAGAAAGCCCGGCAGCCACGTGTTCAAACCCCAATAGGCGAACAGGACCGCCATCGCCAAACAGGTTGCGAGAATCGTGCGCCGCCCCAATGGCGGGCGAAACAGAACTCGGATCGACACGCGGGCGTGCTTCTTGACCCAGATCTCGGGTTCCTTCACTTTTCGTTGAATCCAAATTGTGAGAAATGCCGGCAATACGCCGACCAAGAATAGCGCCCGCCACCCGAAGCGGGGCAGTATGAGGGCCGTGACCGCTGCCGCCAGCATGTAGCCTAGCGCCCATCCCGATTGCATCAGGCCGATGGCTTTGGCGCGATGTTGCGGCGGCCAATATTCCGAGACCAGGACGGCGCCGGCCGACCATTCACCGCCCAATCCCATCCCCACCACAGCTCGCCAGGCGAACAGCGATATCAGACCGGTGGATAAAGCGGATCCACCCGAGCCGACCGAATAAAGAAGGATGGTATAGACCAGCGTGCGGGAGCGCCCGATGCGGTCGGCCACGATGCCGGCGCCGATTCCTCCGATGGAAGAAGCGATCAGCGTGACCGAGCTGACCATGCCCGCCGTGGCGGCCGACCAATGGAACTCGGCGCGCAGCGTCTGGATGGCGAAGACGTACAGCAGCACGTCCAGAGCGTCCAGCATGTATCCCAGCATGGCCGCCCAAAGCGCGAGCCAGCGCTGTTCCGTGAGGCCGCGCATCCTTCAGATAGTAGCGTAAGGCGGCTGCCGGGCTGCCAAACGATGCTGTGTAATCAGGGAACATATTCCTGGTGCAGTTCGTTCTGGTTATGATGGGCCGAGGCTTCTAATCCGGCGCGAACTACCGCAGGGGTCGTGCGTGCCAATACATAAAGGTCCAAACGCATTCCATGAGACAACTCCAAGCGCGTTTATTTCGTTGCTGCGCTGTGCTGCTGATTGCAGCCGTGGCCAGCGCACAAAACAGCATCCGCATTGAGCCCGCCAAAGGCCCCGTAGGATGGCTGCTGAATCCTTATCGACCACGCAGCGTGCCGCCCATCAACTTGAGCAATTCGTCACGGCTCGAGGCTCTGGTGCGCGGCGGCAATCTTTATCTGACGGCGCCGGATGTGGTCGCGCTGGCCATCGAAAACAACCTGGACGTCGAAGTGCAACGTTATGGACCGCTGCTGGCTCGTGAGGTGCTGCGCCGCGCCCAAGGTGGTGGTGCTCTGCGCAGTGTTGGCCTGGGAGTGGCGCTGGGGCCGGAGAGCGTCAGCCTGCAAGGCGTCAGCCTGAACTTCGCGGGAGCAGCCGTCAACACCGGAGGAAACGGCGTAAGTTCCGGCGGCGGAATCGTTACCCAGCTCGGACCGGCCATTCCGTCGCTCGATCCCACCGTCCTCGGCGTCGTGAACTTCCAGCACGCCACTTTTCCCCAAAGCAATACCATTCTCACGGGAACGACGGCCTTGATTCAAACCTCGCATACCTATCAGATGCAGTATCAGCAGAACTTTATCTTCGGACTCAGCGCGCAGGTCACCTACCTTAGCCAGTACACCCATGTGAACAGCCAGTTGTACAGCTTAAACCCCTATACTACCGGCGACCTGGATTTGCAGGTCACACAAAACCTGCTGCAAGGATTCGGTTCGGCCGTTAACGGCCGCAACATTCGGGTGCAGAGGAATAATTTGAAGGTAACGGACCTGCAGTTCAAGCAACAGGTCATCACCACTGTCGCGGCGGTTCTCAACTTGTACTGGGATCTCGTCAGTTTTGACGAAGACGTGCGCGCGCGCCAGCAGGAAGTTGCCACTTCACAGCAGTTGCTCGAGGATAACCGCCGCCAGGTGGCGATTGGCGCGCTGGCCGAGATTGAAGTAACGCGCGCGCAGGCGCAACTCTACGCCAGCCAGCAGGACCTGGTCATCTCCCAGACCAATTTATTGCAGCAGGAGACCATTCTCAAAAACGCTTTGAGCAGAAATGGGGTGGCCAGTCCCACGCTCGCTCAGGTGCATGTCGTGCCGCTGGACATGCTGCCGCCGCCCGACAATGAACCGCTGCGGCCTGTTGATCAATTGACCGGCGAAGCCCTCGCCAAGCGAAACGAGATCGAGCAGGCCAAGCTGAACCTCGAAAGCAACCAGATGAACCTGGTGGGCATCAAGAATTCGCTCAAGCCGACTTTGCAGGCCTTCGCTGAACTTACCAACAACGGGCTGACCGGGCAACTCACCGCGCTGGGCGCGATCCAACCGGGGGTCCCATATCTAGCGGGCGGATACGGCAATCTGCTGGCGGAAATCGCGCGCCGTAATTTCCCCAATTATTCGGCGGGTATTTCGCTGAACATCCCCTTGCGTAACCGCGCGGCACAATCCGACTACACCACCAGTTTGCTCGAAATTCGCCAGAACGAATTGAACCTGCAAAAGAACATCAACCAGGTTCGCGTGGACGTGCAGAACGCGGTGATCGGCCTCCAGCAGGCGCGCGCCCGATATGACGCGTCCGTCAAAGCGCAAGATTTGCAGCAGCAGACGTTCTCGGCCGATCAGCGCAAATACCAACTCGGAGCGGGCACCGTGTTCCAGGTGATCCAGGATCAGCGCGATCTGGCCAGCGCCGTCAGCGCTCGAATGCAAGCCATGGCGAACTTCACCCACGCAAAAATCGCGCTCGATCAGGCGCTCGGGACCACGCTTGAAACCAACGGCATCTCGCTCGATGAAGCCCTGGCCGGGCATGTGTCCAGGCCATCCACGCTGCCGGCCAATCTCCCGGCGGAGGTGCGCCAATGAAGCGTCGCATCTTCACGATTGGCCTGTGTCTCAACTGGGTGGTGTGGGCACAGCCGCCGGCAATTGACCCCGTGCGGCCCTCGGCGCCGATTCTCGTAAGGCCATATCTCGCTCCGCACGTGCCGCCGATTCGCCTTCTGAATTCAACCCGTCTGCACGATCTCATTCGCGCCGGTATTCTGTACCTGACCGCGCAGGACGCCATTGCGCTGGCGCTGGAGAACAACATCGATATCGAAGTCGCGCGATATAACCCGATCATTTCGGTCTGGCAACTGGAGCGCGCGCAAGCGGGCGGCCTGTTGCCGGGCGTGCCCAGCGGCGCCGCGCAAGCAAGTTCAGTGGCCGCCGGTCAGGGCGTTGCCGGCAGCCAGGCAGCGGCGGGCGTGAACTCCACCGGGGCCAATGGGACCACCAGTACAACCAGCAATGCCACCATTTCCCAGATCGGACCCGTCACGCAGAACCTGGATCCGTCCTTCCAGGAAGTAAGCACCTTCAGTCACCGAACCGCTCCGCAGTTCGATGTGATTCAGAGCATCATCCCGGTTCTGATCTCCGGCAGCCGGGCCCACACCGCCACCTATCAGCAAGGTTTTC
>DATJWJ010000149.1:0-58681 GCA_035501355.1 Bryobacteraceae bacterium
TGCGCAAAGGTCGGATCGCTAAATTGATAGTCTGGTGGAATAACCACCGTCGGGATGGTAGCTCCGCTGGAAGTCGTCTTCCCGGCCCAATTGGCATTGAAGGATTGAACGGCCTTCACCAGGTCGGACTTGCCGCAGGAATAACCGAAGCAGTTGAACTGGTCTCCTTGTGTCACGACGGAGAGCGCGGTATTGCCGTTTTCGGTGCTGTCGATGTTGACGCCGGGAATCAGGGGTTCGACCGGGGTGCGGCTCATGATCGAGGAGTTCACGGAGAGAACGAAGCCCCACGGCAGATTCACAGTGCCCGCGATATTCAGGTTGTGCAGCGGCAGCCCAAGGGTCGGCCCATAGCCTGCGAAGTAGTTATCCAGATTCTGGGTCGGATCTTCGACCAGGCTCTTTTGCAGCGCATAAGACGCCTGGAAAAAGAACCCGTGCGAGAAGCGCTTGGTCAACTTCACTAACAGGCCGTCATATACCGACCGGCCCTCGGGAACCCAGAATGTAATCGAGCCAGTGGAGCACTCTTGCCCGGGCTGGTAATACTGCTGAGGCGAGCACATTGGAATGACCGGCGCCGGGTTGCCGTTGATGTATCGCTGGAAGCGATTCAAGTCCACCTCGCCCAGGTTGGTGTTCTCGCCTTGGCGGCGCGCCCAGTCCACGGACAAGACCATGGCGTTCCCGATCTCGCGTTGGACGCCGATGTTGGTCTGATAGCTGCGCAGTAACGGGAAACTGGAGGGATAAATCTCGACACCTTGCTTGGCAATGTCGATTCCCGAGACCGAGAACGGGCCGCTCTTCTGTGGCGCCGGCGCTAGCTTTTGCGCCAGGCCAGGGAGCTGCTGATTGACGATCTGGAGAAACTGGCCGAGCGTCATGGTGGTCAAGTCACCGATCGGCAGAGGCGCGCCGACCGGAACGACCGACTGGGAGAACAGGTCGACAATGCCTGGAATCGTATTGGTGAAGGCGCTCGCCGCCAGGGTGGTGCGGCCATCACCCGGCGGTCCAACCGACGCTCCCTCGCGGAAATGCTGCCAAATCGGCTGGGTGTCCCAATAGATTCCGCCGCCGCCACGTATGACGGTCTTCTTGTCCTTTCCAATAGCCCAAGCGAATCCGACGGCCGGTGAAAAATCGCGAGTATTGGGCTGTGGAGCGCCTAGACCGTAGGGCACACCGCCGGTCTGTCCTTCCAAAATCGGCGCCAAGAATTGCGGGCGCGCCAGATTGGAGTAGAACAAGCCGGTCTCCAGATCGTAGCCCAGCCCGAAGTTCAGAGTGAAATTGGGTCGCACTTTCCAGGAGTCCTGGATATAGGGATGAATGCGTTGATTTATGCCGCCCTGGTCGTGCTCATAGCCGCCCGGGAAAGTCCCGTTGCCGAGGCCGGTACCGCTGTACAGCGAAGACGAGAGGTTCAACACTGGCAGGTTTAGCAGGTCTTGATTGGATTTGATCGTAGTCGGCAGATTGGGGAATAGCTCATTTTGCAGTGGACCCAAATTCAGGCTCTGGACGAACTCAGGCGACCATAAGTAATCGCAGCCAGGATCGCAGTAATCCCAGGGAGCGTCCTTGGTCTTCATATACTCGTAATCGATTCCGAAGGAGATGCGGTGCGTGCCCTTCTGCCAGTTCAGGCCTTCTCTGGTTTCGAAGGAACGCGCCTGGCGGTACTGCGGCCCGTTCACCGTGGCTCCGGCCAGAAAAGTCGTGGATGGAATCATCGCAACAATCGACGGCAGACCCGTACCGACGCATGGCGGGCCGCATTGGGCGGCGGTGGAATCCGTGACGTCGTTTTGCCAGTAGTGGTATTGGAAGCGGAAGTCGCTCACCAATGCCGGCGTGATCACCGTGGTGAGGCCGATGATGCTCTGGTCCGACCAGTTGTAGTTGAAATTCATGTTAGACGGGAGCGGCGTTCCGAAGTACGGGCCGAAACCGGAATTGCCGTCGTGAGAGAAGCGAACAAACAGGGAATTTTTGGCCGAGATCTTATAGTCGAAACGGGCGGTGTAGAGGTTGTAATGATAAGGGTTCGGATATGCGCCGTCCAAACCTTGCAGGGACGGCAAATCTTCCTGCACCGGTGTTACAGCCGTCTGGCTGAGATGTTCGTAATTGAAAAAGAAGAAAATCTTATCTTTCTTGATCGGGCCGCCGAGCCACACGCCCGGGTTGCGCCGCGCAAAGAAGACGGTCGGAAACAGCGGATTGCGTTGCAGCAGCGGGTAAGCCGCCATGTTGTGGTCGCGGAAGAAGAAGTAAGCGCTGCCATGAAAGTCGTTGCTGCCCGAGCGCGTGACGATATTGAGAGCGCCGGACGCGCCGATGCCGGTGGAAAGATCGAACGTATTTTGGGAGAGCTGAAATTCCTGGACGACCTCTTGCGACAGGTTCATGGAGGTGCCGCCTTCCATTTCGTCGTTGATCGTGCCGCCGTCGACGGTTTGCAGGATACCCACACCGGAGCCCGCCGTGGCGCCGGCGTTGTCGCCGAAAACACTGATGTTCACCATGGCGTTAAATTGCGAAGTGCTCCCGGCCACCACTTGCACGCCGGGCTCCAGGCTGGCCAACTGATAGGCGCTGCGGCCGTTCAAAGGCAAGTCTTGGATGGTGGCGCGCTGGATCACGCCCTGCACGGTGTTGCTTTCGTAATTGACTTGAGCGCCGGCCGCTTCGACGGTGACCACTTGCTGCTGTTCGCCGAGGGTCATATTCATATCCACCGTCGTGTTGGTGCCGGTCAGTACGGTGGCGCTTCGGACCAGCGTGCGGAAGCCTTGCATCACGGCACGAACCTCATAGTCGCCCGGCTGTAGCGCCGGAGCGCTATAGATTCCTTCGGCGTTCGTCACGGTGTTTCTCGCCGCGCCGGTGGCTTTGTTGGTGATGGTTATTGCCGCGTTGGGAATCACCGCGCCGGTGTTATCCGTAACGGTTCCCAAAATAGTTCCGGTGGGCGCTTGCGCGTAAATGCTGGCACACAGGACCGCGAGCGCCAAGAAAAGCAACATCAACCTGGACGGTTGCTTGGACATCTGTCCTCCCTAAAAAGCGTTTTTCAGACTAACCTTGCAATTGGGTCCATACTCTCGCCGTTAAAACCCGGCGTCAACAAAAATGTCGCGGACGACAGTTAGGTGCGCCACAATGAAGGCAGTTAACGGTGACATGCCCCATCGAAAAAAGCTTCTGCTGATCGGCGCGACCACGGGCTACCAGACACGCGAATTCGGTGCAATAGCCGAGCGGCTGAGTATGGATCTGCTGCTGGCGACCGATCGATGCCACGTGTTGGACGACCCTTGGGGGGACCGTGCCATCGCGCTCCGATTTGAAGATCCTGCAAATGCCGCTGAAACCCTGGCAGCTCAAACCCAGATAGACGCCATCGTAGCCGTAGGCGATCGTCCCGCTTATATCGCAGCCTTGGCCGCGGCGCGCCTGGGACTGCCATACAACTCGCCCGAGTCCGTCCTGGCTTCACGCGATAAGTTTCTGGCGCGCGAGCGTTTCCGATGTGCTGGGTTACTGGTGCCCGATTATTTCCGTACGCCGATTGCCGACGGACCCGAGCATGCTGCCGATCGCGCGTCTTATCCATGTGTCCTTAAGCCGCTGGGTTTATCCGCCAGCCGCGGCGTAATCCGGGCGAACAGCCGGGCCGAGTTTGTGGCTGCTTTCGGGCGCATCGTGGCGCTGCTCGCCGAGCCGGAAATCGCGCGCTTGCACGATGAGCAGAACCGGTTCATCCAGACAGAGAACTTCATCGAAGGCCGCGAGTTTGCGCTGGAAGGGATTCTGTTAGATGGGCGGCTGCGCGTACTTGCGTTGTTCGACAAGCCCGATCCGCTGGATGGTCCCTACTTTGAGGAGACTATTTATGTCACACCGTCGCGCGAGAGCGTGGAGACGCAGCGCGATATCGTCCGCACCAGCGAGCGCGCGATTCAGGCGCTAGGCCTCACGAGCGGCCCAGTGCACGCCGAGATGCGCGTAAACCAGCGCGGCGTCTGGATGCTGGAAGTAGCGGCGCGGCCGATTGGCGGCCTATGCGCGCGCGTCCTGCCGGGCCTGGAGGAGCTGATTCTACGCCACGCCGCGGGCCAGGATGTTTCGTCGTTTCCAATGCCGAGCGGCCCCGCAGGCGTCATGATGATTCCGATACCGCGCCCAGGAATCTATACAAGTGTCAAAGGTCTTGAAGATGCCCGATCCGTGCCGGGCCTGGAAGAGATAATCATCACCGCCAAGGAAGGCCAAAAACTGGTGCCGTTGCCGGAAGGAAACAGCTACTTGGGATTTATCTTCGCCCGAGGCACGACGCCCTTCGAGGTGGAACACACTTTGCGGGATGCCCACGCGAAATTGAATTTTGAGATCGCCGCCGCGTTGCCGGTGGTTTAAGGCCGCTCGCTACCCTTTGGCCTTGGGCGGAACGTAGCCCGGAGGCAGCGCCGCTCCCTCGCCGAAGAAGTAGTCTTCCATTTGCTTGAGGAGAAATTCCTGGGCTTCTTGTGTGCCGAGGTTGAGCCGGTACTCGTTCATGATCATCTTCATCTGTTCGAGCCACATCTTCCAAGCTTCCTTGGAAACGTTGTCGTAGATGCGCTGGCCTAGAGGATGGCTGTCGAAGGGAACTTCGTCAAGGCCGGCCATTTCCCGCTGGAATTTGACGCAGAACACCTTGCGTTTGCCGGTCTCTTCCTCGATTGGAGGGCCAACCATTCCGCTGCCACATCCCATGCGAATTCTCCTTTGCTTCCGCTCTCACATTAGGATAGCAGGGAGCGGCTGGACAGCTGGCAGCGACGACAGGCGGGCGCGCGTCAGGCCACGTTGGACTTATGGACGGCAGATTTCTTTCCTTCCAGATACTCGGACAACTTGAGCGGAACGCGAGCGCCTTTTTCCATGGAGCGCTGTACTGCTTTCTGATAGCGGCGCAGGGTTTCGCGCTTGACGGTCTCGCGCAGGTTGCACATTTCAATATCGAGGAGAATTTCTATCTCCCACGGCTGGAACGTGTTACGGTTCATCGTGCCGCGCACCAGCTCCTGCAGCAGCTTATTGAACCGGTTCAGAACTACTTCGGGATCTTGAGTCTCGACCGACATATCCATAAAGGTTATCGGCGGGAACCGGTCGAATCTTCAGGACCCGGCGTTGCCCCGAGCGCTTACTACCACTTGGGCGACAATGGAAACGGAGCCGCCGCATGTCCAACCCCAAATTCGACGAGCCGCGCATCGCGCTCAACCGCATCTACACCAAGACCGGCGACAAGGGAGAAACGCATCTGGCAGGCGGGCAGCGCGTGGCGAAGGATTCGCTGCGAATCGAATGCTACGGCACCGTGGATGAGCTGAACGCGTTCGTGGGAATGGCTTGCGTTTCGGCCGGCGACGCCGTGCCGTCTCTGGCCACGATCCTGCGACGGGTGCAGCACGAGTTGTTTAATCTGGGTTCGATTCTGGCAACGCGGCCCGAAGACGTCCATCCCAAGCAGGCCCGGATCACCCCGGTCGAGATCGAGCAACTGGAGCGGGAGATCGATGAAGCCAATGCCGAGCTGGCGCCCTTGCGCTCGTTTGTGTTGCCGGGCGGGTCGCGCCTGAATACCGAGCTGCATGCTTGCCGTACCATTTGCCGGCGCGCGGAACGGGCGGCGGTCAGGCTGGCGCGCGAGGAGCAGATCCCGGCGGAGGCCGTTCAATATTTGAACCGGCTGGGAGACGCGTTCTTCGTTTGGAGCCGGTGGGCGAATCATGTGTTGGGGATCAGCGAAGTGCTGTGGGAGCCGAACCAGGCGGCATCGGGCATCGATCAGATCTGAGGGAGGATACGTTCGTCCATCATGCGGCCCAGTTTGAATTCAGTCCTGATCCAGCCGTCTTTGCGCTCACGGGGATCTTGTACCCCTCGATGACGTTGTGCATCGGCTCGATTGGGGTTAGCACTTGCCGCGGGTCATAAGCGCACGATTAGTAGAATTCCGGCCATACAGGTAAACACGAAGAAATCAACCTCGGGAGTCAGAAGGGTGAATGGCGCGACCATTCCGTGCCTGAAATGGTTATTCGCCATGTCGTACAGTCTCTGGAGAACGCTTATTGTTGCGGCGGCCGCCCGCTGCTGTCCGCGCATCTCGTCGAGCACGTTGCCGAAGGTTGCGGTGGGCATGTTGAATACCGTTTTGCCGACTGACTCCAGGGCATCCATCCCGTTTTTGCATGCATCCCTGCCGCGCTGCGGGCGCTCATCGTAAGCATCAAGGGCGGCTCTCAACGAAGTGCTCGCTGCCTCGAATCGCGGATTCCCAAGCTCCGCAAAGACAGCATCCACTTGGGCCTGGACGGGGGCCGGCATTACACGATGCAATGTTCCGTCGTCCCGAAGATCCCACACAATTCGGTAGGCCGCGAGCAGCTGGTTGATACGCCGAACATACTCCTCGCGAAATCCGTCTGGGAACTCCTGCCACCACCGACAAACCAAGTCATAGAACCGCGCCCACGGAAGGTCGCGCATCTGACGTCCCGCTCCAATGCGAAAACCATTGTATGGGTTATCAGGGGCAAGCGCGAGGCCCATGCTTTGTTTCAATACGCGGTACAGCTGCGCCTCCGTCACGCCATTGCGCTCATTAGGATCCAGAGCAGTCGTGTTGGCTAAGTCGAATATGCTATCGATCACCTCCAGGCGCAGGCCGGCCGGAGCATCGTTCTCGATATTCCGGCTTTCTGGTGGTGGATTCCCAACCTGACCGGAAAACGTGCGAGTTCCCATAGCGTGTGATAAAGGACGTCATCACACTCTATCAGGAGCGGCAAGTCCGCCGCTTTCCTTCAGGTTCGGGGGTTTGCGGCATCTGCAGCATCTGCGGCAAGGGCCCATAAAAATCTCAACTTTCAATGATATGCTGTATTCAAGTGACACTCTTCAGCAAGCGCCAATTCTCTTGCAGGGAGAAGCCGCAATATGCAGGATTGGAGAAAGGCTTCAACTGACTAGGGATGGCCGTGTAGGTCCATCCTGTTGGATTTGATAGAGGGCGTGTCCCAGCCTGAAGTTTTCTTTGAATAACCTTCGCGGTTGAGGAGCTTCTAAGTCCGAACTTCAAAGGGCGATTTTATTGTGAGAGATGTTGAATGCCCAATGAATCTAGGAGATTTCTTGCGCACACCTACACCAGCACTTTCTCCAGTGTGTCGATCGGTTCCAAAAGGAACCGACAAATCGGTGCGCTGGGGGAGTACTGGTCGGTCTTTAGCCACTTCCCCGTTCGCGTGCCAAAAAGGGAAAGTGGTTATGTTGCCCGTACAGCGCATCAGCACCTACCTCTCAACTGAGGAGGTTGCTCAATTGTTGGGGTTCTCGGTTCGCACCGTTACCCTCTGGTTCAATAAGTGGCACGAGACCGGAGGCCAAGGGGGCATCCCCGGCTTCAAGGTCGGCAAGAGCTGGCGTGCCGAATGCAAAGAGATCGAAGCCTGGATCGAGAAGCAGAAAGTGCGCCCAATCCAGCCCGAGAAAGTCCCTTTGCGGCAAGCTCGGTAGCGGCGGCATCTGCGGGTCGGAATTTCTCTGCGCTTGGCGCATGCTTGGGCATGGAGAAATTCACGTTGGTCATTGCTGCCCTGGTCGTCATCGCCGCCGGCGTACTCGATCTGGCTAAGTTTTTACTGATCCAGTGGCATGATTTCTGGATGTTCCTGTTGAGTCTTCGGTGGTAAGCAGCGCCAAAGTACGCTTTTTGAACCTGAGCTTTGAAACGCGAAGATGCCTTTTTTTTGCGGCTCCGGCGTTTGTCTCACGACCTACCAACTAAGAACGTCACTACCCGCGTTGCTTCTCCAAACGCCGCAGGAAGCGACTGAAATCCATCTCGGTCTCTGGCATTATCGTATGGTGCGCCACGTGGGGGCCTAAGTATGAAACTGCTCATCTTCTCCGACATTCACGGCGATAAGACCGCTCTCGAAAAGCTCATGGCAACCGAAGCGGATTACTACTTTGCCGACGGCGATCTCGCTAACTGGGGTCGTGGCCTGGGCGAGCTCGGACCGATCATGCAAAAGCGCGCCGATCGCATGTACGTGCTTCCTGGAAATCACGAGTCGGAAGCTCATATCGCCGGATTCTGCGAGCAGTTCGGCTTTCATAATTTCCACGGCCGGCACATGCAGATCGGGAAATGGGCTGTTGCGGGCCTGGGTTACTCCAATCCGACGCCATTCAACACACCGGGCGAATATAGCGAGCAGGAACTGGCCACACGCCTGGAGAAATTCTCCGCGCTGGATCCGCTGATCCTGATCTGCCATGCGCCGCCGAAATCCACCCAGCTCGACCGCGTCCGAGAGGGCCAAAATTTCGGCAGCCAGGCGGTGCGCGATTTCATCGACCGTTACCAGCCGCACTATTTTTACTGCGGGCACATCCACGAAGCGGCCGGCGTGCACGACACCATCGGGCGCACCGAGGCCTGGAATGTCGGCAAGCGCGGGCAGACGCTCGATTTGGATGGCCTGCTAAAATAGAAACTTCATGACACTCGAAGAACTGGAAAGAGAGTACGCTTCGCTCCGCCAGCAGGCTGACGCTGTGCGGAGCTATCTTTGACGCTCCCGGCAAGAAGAATCAGCTAGCCAAAACCGAGCAACAGATTTCGGATCCCGACTTCTGGAACCAGCCCGAAAAATCTCAAAAAGTGATGCAGGAGCGCAAGCGGCTGGAACAGTCGATTGCGGATGCCGACGAAGTATCACGGCTCACCTCGGATCTGGACACGCTGTTCGAGCTGGCGCGCGAAGGCGAGAACGTCGCGGCCGATCTGGAGCGCGAGATTAAGCATTTCGAAGAGCGGCTCGAAACGCTGGAGACGGCGATGCTGCTGTCGGGTCCTAACGATTCGAAAAGCGCCATCATGGCCATCCATCCCGGCGCAGGCGGCACCGAAAGCCAGGATTGGGCCGAAATGCTGCTGCGCATGTATCTGCGCTGGGCTGAGCGCCACCAGTTCCAAACCGTCGTGACGGACCGGCTGGAGGGCGAAGGCGCGGGAATCAAATCCGCCACGCTCGAAATCAACGGCGAGAATGCTTACGGGCTGCTGCAGTCGGAAATCGGCGTGCACCGGCTGGTGCGAATCTCGCCTTTCGACGCCAATGCCCGCCGGCATACGTCCTTCGCCTCGGTCTTCGTTTATCCGCAGATTGAAGACGACATCAATATCGACATCAAGCCAGAAGACCTGCGCGTGGATGTGTTTCGGGCCAGCGGGGCGGGGGGCCAGCATGTGAACCGTACCGAATCGGCGGTTCGGATGACCCACATCCCCACCGGGATCGTGGTGCAGTGCCAGAACGAGCGCTCGCAGCACAAGAATCGCGCCAGCGCTATCAAACAACTGCGCGCGCGGCTGTACGAATTCGAGATGGACAAGAAGCGCGCCGAGCAGAGCAAGGTAGAAGACGCCAAGCTGGAGATCAATTTCGGTAGCCAGATCCGTAGCTATGTACTCGCGCCCTACCGTCTGATCAAGGACCATCGCACCAAGCTTGCTATCGGCGACGTGGATCGCGTCTTGGACGGCGATCTCGACCGGCTGACGCACGCGTTCCTGGTCTACAAGCACACCGGGAAAGTTTCGGGCGACGGGAAAGAGGAACTGCCTGAGTGAGGAACCGGATATACACCGGGCCGCCGCGTTGATACGGGCCGGCGAGCTGGTGGCGTTTCCTACCGAGACCGTCTACGGGCTGGGCGGCAACGCGCTGGACCCCGCGGCGATCGAGAAGATTTACGCGGCTAAAGGGCGCCCTCCTGGCAGCCCTCTGATCGTGCACGTCGCTTCCATCGAGATGGCGCGCAGCCTGGTGCGAGAATGGCCCGAGAAAGCGGAACTGCTGGCACGGCGATTTTGGCCCGGTCCGCTCACGCTGGTCTTGTCTAAACAGGAGGGCGTGTCCGACCGATTGACCGCCGGCCTGGATACGGTCGGGGTCCGCATGCCCTCCAACCGCCTCGCTCTGGGCTTGATTAATGCGGCGGGCGTGCCGTTGGCGGCCCCAAGCGCAAACTTGTTCTCGGAATTGTCCCCCACTACGGCGGAACACGTTCGCCAGTCACTGGGCGCGAGTGTGGCCATGATTCTGGACGGAGGGCCCACGGCAGTGGGAATCGAATCTACGGTTCTTTCCCTGGCGGGGCCCGAAGCGGTATTGTTGAGACCTGGTATGGTGTCGCGAGCGCAGATCGAGGAGCTGATCGGGCGCGTGCAGGTTGGGCAATCGGCCGGCGAAGAAGCGGCTCACCCTTCGCCAGGGATGCACGCGCGCCACTATAGTCCCAAGACGCCACTGCTACTGGTAAGCGGCGGACATCTTCCCTCCAGCGGCCGTGGCGCGTATTTGTGGATCGAATGCCGCGCGCAGGCAGCGCGCTCGGTCGCGATGCCCCGGGACGCCGAAGCCTACGCAGCCGCGCTCTATCGGATTCTGCATGAGGAGGACACGCAGCGCTGGGACTGGATTGCGGTCGAACGGCCTCCGTCGGACGCATCCTGGGACGCGATTCGCGATCGTCTGGAAAGGGCTGCGGTTCGATGAGAGAGCCGGTCAAGAGCGGTGCGGCGCTGCTCGAGGAAATAGAAAGCACCGATGGCGAATCGCCAGCCTTGTGGTGGCTCGGCCACAGCGGTTTCGCGATCAAGTTTCAGGGCATCGTGTTCTATGTGGACCCCTGCTTTGGTACCCCGCCCGGCCGGACTCGCACGCTCGCGCCGCCACTTGCGCCCGAACAAGCCTCCAACGTCGATTTAATTCTCTGTTCGCACGCGCATCCCGCCCACATGGATCCGGACACGCTGCCCGGGATGCTCAAAGCTTCGCCGCGGGCCCGCGTAGTGCTTCCCAAGAGCACCGCCGAACATGCCTGCTCCATCGGCGTTTCCTATGAGCGAATGACCACCACCGATTCCGACCTGCGCGTCGAATACTTCAAAGGAGGGCCGTACGGCCGGGTGTACGCGGTTCCCTCCGCGCATCCCGAGCTGAATTGGACGCCGCTCGGCGGATATCCTCAGCTCGGCTATCTGATTCGATTTGGCGCCTGCACGATCTATCACGCCGGTGACTGCTGCTGGTACGAGGGCATCGTGGGCCGGCTGCGTCCCTACAACGTGACGGCCGCGCTCCTGCCGATCCAGGGTCCGGGAAACTTCGACATCGCGCAAGCCGCGCAGTTGGCCGAAGACATTCGGGCACGCTGGCTGGTGCCGATGCACTACGGGGCTTTTGCCGGCCAAGACGCGGAGATCGACCGTTTCGTGGATCACATGCTCGGCTTCCGCCCCGCGGTGGGATTCAAGGTTTTCGAGGCAGGCGAGCGCTGGATGATCCCCTGATTGAATGCCGGCGCAGCCTTTGATCTCGATCATCATTCCGGTCTACAACGCAGCGGACAGCCTCGGCCAGTGTCTGGATGCCGTCAACAACTCCACGTGTCGCGACTTTGAATGCCTGGTTGCCGACGACGGCTCCTGGGACGAATCCGCCGAGATTGCAGCCGGGAACGGAGCGCGTGTCATCCCCATCGTGGAGCGCGCCGGCCCCGCGAACGCCCGCAACGTGGCGGCGGCCTCCGCCTCGGGCCAGATCCTGCTATTCATCGACGCGGATGTGCGCATCCAGCCCAACACGCTGGAGCAGGTGGCTGAAGCTTTCCACCGGGATCCGAAGCTGGATGCACTGATCGGCTCCTACGACGACCAGCCCGCTGTGTCTAACTTCGTCTCGCAATACAAGAATCTGATGCACTGCTTCGTTCACCAGCAAGGCAAGCGGCTGGCGAGCACGTTTTGGACCGGCTGCGGCGCGATCAGAAGATCGGTGTTCCTGGCGTCCGGTGGTTTTGACCCACGCTACCGGCGGCCTTCCACCGAGGACATCGATCTGGGAGCGCGCTTGATTCGCGCCGGCCACAAGATTGAGCTGGATCCGTCGCTGACGGTCAAGCACCTGAAAAAGTGGACGTTGACGGGGCTGCTGGAATCCGATATTCGGGACCGTGCTATTCCGTGGACCTTGTTGATGCTGCGCGACCGGAATATTCCCAACGATCTGAACGTGCAGTGGAGCCAGCGCGTCTCGGTGGTGCTGATGTATCTCGCGCTGTCGACAGTCCTGGTCTACTGGCCGGTTTCGGTGGGATTGGCGGCCGTGGTGATCGCGATGAACCATCGCTTTTACCGATTCCTGGCCGGGCGCCGCGGTATATTCTTTGCCGTGCGCGCCGTGCCGCTGCACTTACTGTATTTCATTTACAGCGGCGCCGCATTTTTGGCGGCGTGCGGCATAGCGCTCACAACATCGCGCCAGCCTGGCCGCTCTCAGCGCTCTTGATATTCGCCGAACACGGCGCGCAGGCGGTCCGAGATTTCGCCGACCGTGGCGGATGCTTCCGAACAAGCCAGGATGTGCGGCATTAGGTTGTCGGCGGAGCCAGCCGCCTGTTGGAGGGCGCTCAGTCTAGCTTCCAGCTCGCTCGCGCTCCGCGAAGCGCGCACCTCGCGCAACCGAGCGATCTGTTGCTTTTCTAAATCGGGATCCAGCCGGAATATACGCGGCGCCTCGTTCTCTTCCTGTTTGAACCGGTTCACTCCGACCACGATCGCTTCGCCGCGCTCGACCGCCTGCTGATATTCGTAGGCCGCGTTCTGAATTTCGTTCTGGATGTAATTCTTCTCGATCGCCGCCAGCGTCCCGCCCATGGCATCGATGCGCTCGATGTACTCGCGCGCGCCGCGCTCGATGTCATCGGTGAGCTGTTCGATGTAGTAGCTGCCGCCTACCGGATCGGCCGTGTTGGTAACGCCGCTTTCATAGGCGATGATTTGCTGCGTTCGAAGCGCCAGGCGGGCCGCCTCCTCGGTGGGCAGCCCCAAGGCCTCGTCCTTGCCGTTGGTGTGTAGCGACTGGGCGCCGCCCAGCACCGCGGCCAGCGCCTGCATGGATACTCGAACTACGTTCACGTCCGGCTGCTGGGCGGTCAACGTCGAGCCGCCGGTCTGGACGTGAAAGCGCATCATCATGGAGCGGGGGTTGCGGGCGCCGAAGCGGTCTCGCATGATCGAGGCGTACAGCCGCCGCGCCGCTCGGTACTTGGCGATCTCTTCCAGAAAATTATTATGCGCGTTGAAGAAGAAGGAGAGCCGCGGCGCGAAGGCGTCCACTTCCAGACCCGCATCCAGCGCCGCACCGATGTAGGCGATGGCGTTGGCCAGCGTAAAGGCAACTTCCTGGATCGCGGTCGACCCGGCTTCGCGGATATGATAACCGCTGATGGAGATCGTGTTCCACTCCGGCAGCTCGCGCGAGGCCCAGGCGAACAGGTCGGTAATGATTCGCATCGCCGGCCGCGGCGGATAAATGTAAGTGCCGCGCGCGATGTATTCCTTCAAGATGTCGTTTTGGATGGTGCCCGAGATTTTGCGCAGGTCCGCGCCTTGGCTCTTGGCCACCAGGACGTACAAGCTCAGCAGGATCGCGGCCGTAGAGTTGATGGTCATCGAGGTGGTGATGTCCGCCAGCCGGATGCCCTCGAACAGGCGCTGCATGTCGGCCAAAGAGCAAATGGCGACGCCCGCGCGGCCCACCTCGCCCGTCGCGAGCGGATGGTCGGAATCCATGCCCATCTGGGTGGGCAGATCGAACGCCACCGAGAGTCCAGTGATGCCTTGCGAGAGCAGGTAGCGATAGCGCCGGTTGCTCTCTTCGGCGGTCCCAAAGCCGGCGTACTGGCGCATGGTCCAGAGGCGGTTGCGATACATGTCGGGGTAAATGCCGCGCGTGTAAGGATATTCGCCGGGCAGATCGGGCGTCATGACTTTGAGATCTTGCGGGCCTTCAGAAACGAAGAAACGCCGAACCAAGCCATCAGGGCCACGAACGGGATAGTCAAAGCCAGACGTGGGCCGCTGCCGTCTTTACCCCAAGCACGCACTGCCGAGGGCACAGGGAGCAGCGCCAGCACCAGAAAGAAGAACCCAATCACTTGATTCCAGAGGATATGGATCGGCCGGATGACGCCGGGTAGCACGTGTCCCAGAAACTTCTTAGCCAACGCAAGCATGCGGTTATTTCCAGTGTAGCGAACACCGGCATAGTACTCGCGCGAACCCTAGCCGCTATTGAGAAAAGCCGTTCTAGCCGATACAGAAAATGGGAGCGGAACTATCCGTTTCCAACACTTACAAGAATGGATGAAACTGTACTTGCGTTGCCAACATCAAGAAGATAGAGTGTTATGCTGAAGGTGGCCCGCAAAGAAAGGGGCGATGCGTGGAAGAAAAATTGAAAGAGCTGATGCAGGAACTGGGCAATGCAATCAACGAGTCCCTGTCTGACTCTGATCGTATAGCGGCCGCGATAGGGGAAATCAAGCGCGCCGGATACGATGTCTTCCTGGTGCTTGAAGCAACCATCGGTTTTAACAAGCGTGATGAATCCGGCGAGGAAAGCGACGAAGAAATGGAAACAGCCGATTCCGAAGCCCCTCCCAAGCGCAAGTTTGAATCTACGGGGAAGATCAAACTGACGTCACAGGATCAGAAGTTTCTGAAAGCTCTCAAAATCGCCATCGAAGAAGACAAGAATTAGCACTCAAGAGCCTGCCAACAGCTCTTGGTACACCTTCCAAGTTTTTTCTACTGCTTTTTCCCATGTAAACTCTCGACAACGCGCCAAGCCCTTTTGAGCTAATTGTTCCCGGAGCGCCTGATCCTCAATCAACGTGCGCAAGCCTTGGCAGATGGAAGTAACGTCGGCTGGGTTAACGAGTAAAGCTGCGTCTCCGCTCACTTCTGGCAAAGCCGAGGCGTTGGAAGTAAGAATTGGAACACCGTGGGCCATGGCGTCCAGCAGTGGCATGCCGAATCCCTCGTCCAGCGAAGGAAATGCGAATAAAGACGCGCGCTGGTAGAGATTGTGCAGCTGGGAGTCCGGCACGTAACCCAACACTTGGATCTCCTCCCGGCGTGGACTGTCCTGGATACGAGCCAGGATTTCTTCCGAGCCGAAACCGAAGGACCCGGCTAGGACCAGCCGCCAATCCGGCGCGGCCTGCTCGAATGCTTCCACCAGCCGAAGGATGTTCTTGCGGCGCTGAAGCGCTCCCACAAACAAGATCATTCTCTCGCGGTTCGCCGCCACAGGCGCTTCAGAAGGGCGCCGGCAGCCGTGATGGATCACGCGGATTCTCGATGCCTCCACTTTGAGAAGCTGTTGGACTTGACGCGCGGTAAAGTGCGAAACCGTAATGATCAAGTCCGATCGCTCGGCCGCGCCCGACGCTTGATCGGTGAAGCGTGCGCGGAATTCGGGCGTCGAATAGTCTCCGCTCATTACGAACAGATCGTGGAAGGTCGAGACCGTGCGCCGGTGTTTGGCCGAATCGATGCGCTGGTTTAGGCCGTGAAACAGGTCTGCTGCCGGCGCCCGGCTGCTAGTCAATAAGCGGCGCCGGCAGTTGGGCTCGATGGACTCAGAAAACGACCGAAGAAAACGGTGCGGCCGGTAGCAAAGCAGAAAGCGCGTGTCGGGGTGGGACTGCGCAAGTCCGTTCAAGAGAGCCTTCGAATAGACGCCGACACCGGTTAGATTCCGGCCAATGCTATAGGTCGCATCTAGAGCGATTTTCAATCTGCCAGCATAACGGGTTTCGCATGGCAGAGTGACTCGCGCTCGCGCTGGCTGTCGTCCAGCATGGTCTCCAGGCTTTCGACATCGGCGAGTTGGTGAACTGAGAAGCTTACGGTGGCCGCCACCAGGCGTTGAAGAACGTCCTCGATCTCCCCGGCGGCGCGAGCGACTAGCGCTTCTGCGTCGCGAGAGCCCAGGCCGGCCAGGATCAAGGCAAAACTGCACTTTTCCAGGCGGCCGATCAGGGCCGGAGCTGGAAGCGCATCTTGCAGCACGTCCGCGGCACGCATGAGGAACAGCTCGCGCGCCTCGCGATCCTCAGACGTTTCTGCCGGCAGATCGGCGATGTTCAGGATCGCGAAATACGTATCGATGTGACTGGAGAAAGCCAGGCGCAAAAAATGGGGTGCGACGAAACCAAAGCCGGGCCGCGTTAGGACGCCGGTCAGGTCGCCTGTGAGCGCTGGATCAGCCAGGCTGCGGCGGCGGCGTTCAACCGCATAGCGGATCGAGCGTGCCAGCAAGCCGCACTCCAGTTCAGATTTCAATAGGACATCTTCGGCGCCCGAACGAACCAGGCAATTGGCCAGATTTTCGTCTTCCTCATCGGCCAGAACTATGATGGGCGCGCCTTGCGCACAGGCATGGGCTTCGACGAAGGTGTCCCACAGCGCAGGACTGTCTGGCAGGCTCAGGTTCAATAGCACCGCGTCAAACTGCTGCTGGCGCAGGCAGTCCAGGGCGTCCGCAAGCTGATCCACCTGAACGATACTCGCGCCTCGCCAATTGCACCACTGACGGTTTTCTTCAATTTCGATTAGAGCTTCGCAGAGCAGTTGCTCGTCTTCGAGGTCGTCCTCGACCACCAGGAGGTTGAGATTCTTTGAGTCTGCCACTATTCGGTTAGTGGCGATGAGCGGGGTTTCTTATCAGATTTTCGCTAACGGCAGTCAGACTGCAAGCTGGTATTCCTTCAGCTTGCGGTACAGGGTGGTTCGTCCAATGCCTAGCAGGGTGGCGGCAACGGCGCGATCGCCCTTGGTGTACTCCAGCGCGTCCATGATCGCCTGACGCTCCATCTGTGTAAGCGGAATGATAGGCGGCCGCTTGGCATCCGGAGGCGTGGCGTGGTGTTCATGCGCAACGGCTTCCTGGGGAGGGTTCCCGAATGGATGAGATCCCACAGCCACGGACATGAACTGCGACTTACGGGCGATGAGCTGGTTCTGTACCATCGACGGCAGCTCGGTCACGTGCAGGAGCGGTCCGGAGTTAATCGCGACCATGTGTTGGATGGAGTTTTCCAGTTCCCGCACGTTGCCCGGCCAATCATAGGCCAGCATGGCCTCCAGCGTTTCCTGGGTAAGGGTGTGTCCCTTACCGTGGCGATTCAAGAAGTGCGCGATTAGCGCCGGGATGTCTTCCTTACGGTCGCGCAACGGCGCCAGGCGCATGTTCACCACGTTGAGCCGGTAGAAAAGATCGCGGCGGAAAGTTCCTTTTTCCACTTCCTTGGCAAGATCGCGATTGGTGGCGGCGATGACACGAAAGTCCGAGCGGCGTTGACTCAAGGAGCCGACCGGGCGAAACTCTTTTTCCTGGAGGACCCGCAACAGCTTGGCCTGCAAGTCCAGGGGCAGCTCGCCGATCTCATCAAAGAAGGCTGTTCCCCCGTCGGCTAGCTCGATCAGCCCGGTTTTGGTTCCAACTGCTCCCGTGAAAGCGCCTTTCACGTGCCCGAACAGTTCGCTTTCCATCAAGGGGCCCACCAGGGAAGAGCAATCGATGGTTACGAAGGGGCCTAAAGGATTTACGTTATGGATAGAACGAGCGGCTACTTCCTTGCCTGTTCCGGTCTCGCCCAGCAGCAGAACCGGCCAGCGGCAGCGGCCCAGCTTCTCCACCATCCTCAAAACATTGCGAATGCGCGGCGACTGGCCGACCAGGACTGGCGTCGATTCCAAAGCGGGGGCTAACATTCGTTTCCCTTCGTCAATCGTCCCAAGACAGTATAGTGTGTGGGGTCTCCATAAACTCTACTGGGACTTTAGCCTTTGGGCAACACCTCATCATCTTAGATGGGGTAGTTCATTTGGGGTAGCGTGGATGGCAAGTTTGCGGGGATGCCAGTAGTACTTGTAGCCGAGAGACCCTAGACCGACCTTAAGCGTCCCGAAGCTTTATTACTGGGAAGTAGCCACTGCCGGCGAGTTAGAAGGCTGCTGCTCGGGCGCATCCAGCCGTACTACAAAGGCAGGACCGACCTCGGCGCTGACCCTGCGCGCCAATACGGCCGCAGCTTGTTCGGAATGTTCTCTTCCTACCAGGACACGCCAGAGCGTGGGAGTTCCCGGCCGCAGCACCAGGCGCGCCGAGCCATACTCGCGCTCGAGCGAGCTGCGCAACTTTTCCGCCCGCTCTTTGTCGGCAAACGCGCCGGCCTGAGCGGCGAACCAGTTCAGGGAAGCCGGGCTGGCAGGAGCCGAGAGAATGTCCAGGCGCACTTCGACCACTCCCGGGCCGACCATGTCGATGGCCTGCGCCGCGGCGTGCGAGAGATCGATGATGCGGCCATCGATGAAAGGCCCGCGGTCGATGATGCGCACATCCACCGACTTTGTGTTTGCGAGATTCGTCACGCGCACCCAGGTTCCGAACGGTAGAGTCCGGTGCGCGGCGGTCAGCTTTTCCATGTCGTAGATTTCGCCGTTGGCGGCGGCGCGTCCGTGATAGGGATGCCCGTACCAGCTCGCCAGTCCGGTCTCGACGCCGGGAATTTGCGCCGGTGCGGGCGGCGTGGGCAGCGTCGTCCGCGCGGCGTGGCGGTGATGCGCACAGCTGGAGAGCAAGAAACTCAGGGGCAGGATGGCGAACGCGAGAATGCTTACGTGCCGGGCCATTTCTTTCGATCCTACCGCTACAGCGAGTGCTACGACAAGAACAAAACTGGCTACATTTGGTTTTTTGGGGCTCGAACAATTGACGACCGGAATGGTTTTTGGCCGCCGACCGCAGTGAACGAGGGTCTCCTCCGAGACCGATGTGCATTTTTTTCTTGACTTTCGACTCAAAGAACCTTATATATGAATCACACTGCGATCTCTGATCGCAAATCTGATGTTAGGGAGAATCAATCGATGAAAAACGCAACAAAGAAGGCTGCGAAGCCGAAGAAGAAAGCCGCCGCCAAGAAGAAGAAGTAGGCGCGCCGCCCCGAGAGGGCTTGCAGTCTATTTAGGGTTCATGCAAACGGCCCCGAGAAATCGGGGCCTTTTTTGTGTCTAGGCTCACCCGATCCGGTTCAGCGCCGCGCGCAGCTCGTCCAGCGTCATCACGCCGGGATGATACACGCGCACGATGCCGCGCCGGTCCAGTATGACCAGCGTGGGTGTGGTGCTGGCGCCGTAGTTCTTGAAGTTTTCCTCGCTGACTGGGGCGGGGACGCTCAGCAGATCCGCGTAGAATTTCTTACGAACCTCGTCGATGTACTTCAACTCCTCGGCCGGTCCGGCCTCTTCGCCGCGCGCTACATAACCATAGCGCTGCGTGGGAGCGATGATCACCAAACCCTTGCCGGCATACTCTTGCCGGATCTGCGCCAGGATGGGCGCCTCTTGCTTGCAGTCCGGGCACCAGTGCGCCCAGAAAAATAGCAGGACCGGCTTGCCGCGCAACGCCGGGAGGGGCACTGGCTTGGACCCCAGAAACTCACGTTCCTCGAGCGCGGGTGCCGGCTTGCCTTCCAGGCCCAGGGTGTTGATGTTCTTCTGAATCCGCGTGCGGATAGACGTGGCGCGGTACGTCGCCAGTTCCTTTTCCAGATACTGGATGGCTTCTCCCCGCTCGCCGCGCGCATTTAGCGCCAGTCCCTGTACTTCAATGGCCGCGCCGAGCGCCAGCGGCAAATGAGGCTCGGCATCCAAGGGGCGCTTCTTCAGCTGCTCAACCGCCAGCGTCTCAGTCTGCCTGGCATAGGACTCCGCTTTATCCAGCTGACGAGCTGCGAGTGCACCGCGTCCCAACCAAGAAAGCGCTTCCAGGAACTCAGGCGTCACGCCAAACTGCGCGCGATAACGCGCGACCAGTGCATCGCCCAGCGCGAGATTGTTCTGTGCCGCTACTGCGCGAGCATCGTCCACGATGCCCGCATAGCCCATGGCCGCGATCAGAAACACCGGAATCAATTTCAACCGCATCTACATCGAGGATAATACGCGGCCGCCATCCACGACGATGGTCTGACCGGTTAGATAAGACGAGGCGTCGCTCGCCAATAGCAGCGCTACTTCGGCGACTTCCGCGGGCTGGCCCAGATGTTTGATCGGCTGGCGCGCGAGCAGCTGCTGCCACTTGTCTTCATCCTTCCAGTAATATTCGCTCAGCACCGTCTGAATCAAGCCCGGGGCGATCGCGTTCACGCGCACGCCCAGCGGACCCAGCTCCACCGCGTAGGACTGCGTCATCATGATCAGGGCCGCCTTGGTCATGCTGTACAGCAGGCCGTGGAATTGCGGGCGCAGCCCAGCGATGGACGCGATATTGATGATGGATCCCGAGCCGCGCTGGCACATCCCGGGCGCGACCAGGCGCGTTAGCCGGTAGGCGCTCTTGAGGTTAACGTCCACCATCTTGTCGAACTGGGCGTCGTCCATTTCGATGCCCGGCCCTTGCGCGATATTGGTAGCGGCGTTGTTAACCAGGATGTCGATTTTTCCGAACTCCCGGTTGGTCGAGTCCACCAGACGCTCCAGTTCCTCGAGCTTACCCACATGACAGGCCATCGGCACGACGGAGCCGGCCAGACCTTTCAACTGCGCAGCTACTTCATCCAGCGGATTCTGTTTGCGGCCACAGATAATAACCGTGGCGCCCTCGCGAGCGAACGCTTCCGCGGTGGCCTTTCCGATACCGCGGCTCCCGCCGGTCACAATCGCTACTTTGTTGTTCAGTTGGCTCATAAGATGGATGGATCAAAGCTTCAATTGCTTCAAGTACTCGCGAAAAGGGCCGCCCAAGTCGTAACGGCGCAGCGCGAATTCCACCGTGGCCTTCAGAAAACCGAGTTTGTCGCCGGCGTCATAGCGCGTGCCCTCGAAACGGTAGCCATAGATGGGGCGGTTCCGCGCCAGATGTTTCAACGCGTCGGTGAGTTGGATTTCTCCGCCGCTTCCCGGCTCGATGGCTTCGATCGACGTAAAGACGTCGGGCGTGAGAACATAACGCCCGATAATCGCAAGATTGGAGGGAGCTTCCGAAGGCTTGGGCTTTTCCACCATGTTGCGAATCCGAAACAGGCGATCTTTGCCCGAATTGTGGGCCACCGGATCCGCATCCACCGCGCCGTAAGACGAGATGGCATCGCCGGGCACCTCCATCAATGCCACCACCGAAGCGCCATAAAATTCGTAAACATCCAGCAATTGGCGGATAGCAGGGATTTCCGAATCGATCACGTCGTCTGAGAGCACCACCGCGAATGGCTCGTTGCCCACCAATTCCTTGGATCGCAGGACCGCATGTCCGAGACCGAGCGCCTCCTTTTGCCGGACGTAGGAGACGTCAATCATGTCCGAGACGTCCCGAACTATCTTGAGCAAATCCTTCTTGCCTTTGGCTTCGAGCGTCTGCTCCAACTCGAAGCTGACGTCAAAGTGATCCTCGATTGCTGTTTTACCGCGCCCGGTAACGATGATAATGTTCTGAATGCCGGAATGAATGGCTTCTTCGACGCCGTATTGGATGAGAGGCTTGTCCACTAGCGGAAGCATCTCCTTGGGCTGCGCCTTGGTGGCCGGAAGAAACCGAGTGCCGAGTCCCGCAGCGGGGAAAACCGCCTTGCGTACTTTTGGAATCATCAGAACTATTGTACGTGGTGGATCAGAGTTGGCTGAACAGATCGGCAGGCGCGAGCTGGAACGGATAGTTGGGCAATGAGAAAGAGGAGACGTTTTGAAGGCCGAGTTCGGTGTAGATTGAGAAGCGCTGTGTCGCCGGATCGATCACCCAAATGTTAGGAACGCCCCACACGCGATACTCTTCCAGTTTCTGCATGAGGTTCGAGTGGCGGTCATCCTTCGACAGGATTTCGATTGCGACCAAGGGTGGCTGATCGGGGACACGTCCCTCCGGGGGCTCCGTGAGTACCGAGATGTCCGGGATCCGAAAAACGTCCTCAGCAAGTCTCAAGCGCAACTCCGGCCGAGGATAAAGCCGGTGGTTGCTGGCCAAGACCGCCAAACGAAGCAACATCAAGTACTGAATAGTCGAGTGAACATAATCCGGCATGCTGCGCTCCACGATTTCGCCATGGACAAATTCAGCATCATGCTCGAATGTCATCCGCAAATACTGCTCGGCCGTGATTTGCGTTTTGGTGGCCACCTGTTTGAAGGATAGCATGCGCGTGCACCCTGGAAATTTCCCCATCTGACTGGGAAATAAGGCATTTCGACGCCAGATGCGTCCGCCAATTCGCGCTCACGCTATAATAAGGCTTACCCCAACGTGCGGCCGCTTGGGTCGCATTCTGGAGAGTGAATGGCTTACGTTATAGCAGAACCTTGTATCGGCACCAAAGACACGGCGTGCATCGACGCTTGCCCCGTGGACTGCATCCATCCGAAAAAAGATGCGCCCAACTTTGCCGAGCACAACATGATCTACATCGATCCGGTGGAATGCATCGACTGCGGCGCCTGCGTGCCGGTGTGCCCGGTTTCAGCGATCTTTGCGCTCGACGATCTGCCGGAGAAATGGGCCAGTTTCGCGCAGAAGAACGCGGAATACTTCGGGCGTTAAGAGCTAGGCCGGTAAACCGCCGAACTGGTGTCCGTTTCCCACACCTTCACTTCGGAAATTCGCACGGCATCGTCGCTCAGCCCCTCGTGCACTCGGTCGTAGAAATACTTCGCGATGTTTTCCGCTGACGGATTGATCTGATCGAACGGCGACAAATCGTTAATAAAGCGGTGGTCCAGATATTCGATTACGGCTCCCATCAGCCGCTTAACCTCCACGAAATCCACCAGCAAACCCGTGGAATCCAAGCGCTCGCCCGCCACCGTGATTCTCACCTTATAGTTGTGCCCGTGCACGTTCTCGCACTTGCCGTGATAATTGCGCAGCGCGTGGCCGGCCGCGAAGCTCTGTTCTACACAAACCTCAAACATCGAAAAATCTCTCCACGTCGCCGAGCTCGGTGGTGAATCCGTAATGCGGCAGGCTGTCGAAGAACACCTGACCATAGCGCTGCTTGGTGATCCGATTATCCAAGAGAACCAACACGCCCCGATCTGTTTTACTGCGAATCAATCGCCCAAATCCCTGCTTCAATGCTAGCGCCGCCTGCGGAATCTGGTAGTCGTAAAACGGATTGCCGCCGTCTTCGCGAATCCGCTCGATCCTGGCCTCCACCACCGGATCGCTGGGCACGGCGAACGGCAACTTGTCTATGATAACGCAGCTCAGTTGATCGCCCTGCACATCCACGCCCTGCCAGAACGAAGAGGTGGCGAACAGCACGCAGTGCGGAGTAGCGCGAAACTCTTCCAGCAGCGCGCTGCGCGGTCCGGTGCCCTGCAGCAGCGTGGGATATTCGATCTCGAGCGAAACGCGGTCGTAGACCATTCGCATTTGCTGGTAGCTGGTGAATAGAACAAACGCACGCCCGCGGCTGTGCTTCAGAATGCGTGTAATCTCATCGGAGGCGGCGCGCGGGAACGCCGGGGAGCGCGGGTCCGGCATGTGCTGCGGGACATACAGCAGCGCCTGTTTCTGGTATTCGAAGTGGCTGGGCACTACCAGCGGCCGCGCGTGCTGGATTCCCAATCGTTTCTCGGCGAATTCAAATGTGCCGCCAACCGCTAGCGTCGCCGAGGTGAGCACCACCGTATCGAGCTTGTCAAAAAGCTTTTCTTGCAGAATGGACGACACATCGATCGGCGTGGCTTGCAGGAAGCACCCCCGGCCGCGCCGTTCGATCCAGTAGACATAGCTTTTGTCGTCGCCTCGGCTCCAGAATGCTACACGTGACGCGAGCTCCTGCGTGCGCCGGAACAGCGGAATCACTTCGTCGGGAGCGTCTTTGACCAATTGTAGATGCGTGGCGAGCAGTTCTAGCGCGCGTTCCAGATCTTCGTAGAGATCCTGGTTCTGATCGAAGAACGCGGTGTGTCCCTTGAAACCGACACGGCCTTCGCTGTGGCCGAAGAGCGCGAAGAATTCCTCGGCCAGAACGGCCAGCCGATCCAGCACGCGGTCCAGCTCTCCCGATCCGAACTGTTTGGCGCGCGAAACCGTCGCAATGTCGCGAACCAGCTCCTGAAACTGGTAGTTGCTGAAGCTTACCCCAAAATACCTCCCCGCCACGTCTTCGATCTCATGCGCCTCGTCGAAGACCACCGCCGCGTACTCGGGAATGATCCCGCCGAAATCCTCGTCCTTCACCGCCAGGTCAGCGAAGAACAAGTGGTGATTGACGATGATGATGTCGCTCTCGTGCGCGCGCTGGTGCATCTGCGTAATGAAGCAGCGCTCGAACTGCTGGCACTTTTGTCCGCTGCACAGCTCGCGCCGCGCATCGATCTTGTGCCAGGCTGAGCTCGACTCGGGAAGTGTCTTGATCTCGGCGCGATCACCGGTGATGGTCTTCTTCTCCCACTCGCGAATGATCTGGAAATCGGCAATCTCCTCCAGCCCCGCAAGGATCGGCTCGCGCTCGGCATCGTAAATCTTCTGCCGGCAGGCGAAGTTGGCGCGCCCCTTCATGTAGCAGACTTGCAACGGGCGCGCGAAATGTTTTTCCAGGAACGGAATGTCTTTGTAGAAGAGCTGCTCCTGCAAGTTCTTCGTGCCGGTGGAAACCACCACGCGCTTGCCCGAGAGAATGACCGGAACCAGGTACGCCAGCGTCTTTCCCGTCCCGGTGCCCGCGTCCACCAGCAAATGCTTCTTCTCGCCGATGGCCGACTCTACTGCTTCCGCCATCTCCAACTGGCCGGAGCGGAATTCAAAGCGCGGATGCCACTTGGAGAGCAATCCGTGCCGGGAGAAAAACTGGCGCGCCGTGGGCGCATTCACCGCCGATGACATCCCCTATGATTCTTGCACGTGCCAAGATAGGAGGTTACTATGCCCGACTATCGAATCATCGAGCAGCAGTTCCGCGAGACTCTGGACTTGAAGCGCCCTCCCGTGGCCGTCAGTTTCTTGGACGAGCCGCTTGCAGGCCTCGAGAAGTTTGAAGGCTCGGAACCGTCCGGCTGCAGCTTCTGGCGCCTGGCTGCGCAGGGCCGCGCCTTTTACACGGTACCTTCCGATCACTACAATTGCCCGGTCGGTTCCTATACACACAAAATCGAGCTGCCTACCGATCGCGCCCGCGAGTTGCCGGACATCCTGGGGACCATGACCAGCCTGGGTTATCTCAAGATGGAGGAAGTTCCCGGCATTCCGGTCTTGAAAGAAACGCCCAAGTTCATCATGTATGCGCCGCTTTCGAAAACCCCGGTCGATCCGGATGTCGTGCTGCTGGCCGCCGTTCCCGGAAAACTGATGCTACTCGAGGAAGCCGCCCTTCGAGCCGGGCTCGCATCCAAGCTCCCGCTGCTCGCTCGGCCCACTTGTATGGCGATTCCAGCGGCGATCGGGCAAGGCATGGTCACGAGCGCGGGATGCATCGGCAATCGCGTCTACACCGGCATCAATGACGATGAGCTATACTCCGCCATCCCCGGCCCGGCGCTCCAGCCCATCGCGGACGCGCTTCAGACCGTCGTCGCGGCCAACGGCGCATTGGCCCAGTATCATCAGGGCCGGCGCAGCCAGCTCTCGACAGCCTAGCCGCTCGAGCGCCCGGTCCCGATGTCCTCAGCCCAAAGCGTTCGATCGCACAGCGCCGAGCTCAAGAAAGAACTGGGCCTGGGCGATCTGGTCTTGACCCAGATCATGTACGTGGTCGGCACCGGCTGGGTAGGAACCGCGGCCAAGTTGGGAAACCAGCAGATCGTCTTCTGGCTCGCCGCGATCGTTTTGTTCTACGCTCCCCTCGCAGCGGCCGTGATCTATCTGAACCGGATGATGCCGCTCGAAGGCGGACTGTACCAGTGGGCCAAGCTGGGCTTCAACGACTTCATCGGTTTTCTGGTGGGCTGGAACTTGTGGCTGTACGTCATCCTCATCGTGGCCACGCTGGGTGTTGGAATCGCAAACAACCTGGGCTATGCGTTCCATCTGGGCGCTACCGGCGGCGCGACCTGGTTTATGCTGCTCGTGACCTGCCTGCTGGTGGTGTTTCTCGTCTCGGTGACGACGCTCGGCCTGGGCGTCGGCAAGTGGTTTCAGAATGCCGGCGGCATCGCGCAGATCCTGGTGTTCGCAACATTGATTCTGATTCCATTTGTCGTCCCACGCGGCGCCGCGGCGCGAGCGTATCATCCACTAGCGGCAACGGCGCCCGCGATATCGCTGTTCAGCGTGAATATCTTCAGCAAGATTTCGATGGGTGCGTTCTGCGGTTTCGAGTACGTCGCGATATTAGCCGGGGAGTGCAAGAACCCGGCGCGCAATATCAGCCGGTCCGTGCTCATCGCCTCGCCCATCATTTGCCTGATGTTCATTCTCGGCACCAGCTCGGTGCTGGCGTTCGTGTCACCCGGCCAAGTGGACCTGGTGGGCCCGATTCCCCAAGCATTGACACTGGCGCTGGGGCGCTTCCGCTGGGCCGGACTGGTCGCTCCGGCCGCCATTCTGTTGCTGATCGGCAGGCAAATTGGCAACTGCAGCCTGAGCACCGCCGGAAGCGCGCGCCTTCCGATGGTTGCCGGCTGGGACCATCTCTTGCCGGAATGGTTCTCGCGGTTGCATCCCAAATACAAGACGCCGGTGAACTCAATTCTGTTCGTGGGCGCCATGATCCTAACCCTCGGTTTGTTGGGAATCACCGGCGTGGGCCAGCAAGAAGCGTTCCAGATCCTGGACAGTGCGGCCGGTGTGTTCTATGCCCTCGCTTATCTGGCCCTGTTCGCGCTTCCGCTGGTCGGGTTCCGAGAAACTTCACAGAAACCACCGCTTTGGTTGCGTGTAGCGATGGCGTCCGGCTTTTTGGTGACGGCTCTCTACTGTGTGATGTCGCTGTTCCCGATCATCGATGTGACCAGCCGGCTCTCTTTTGCGGCCAAGATCGGCGGGGTAATTGTGGGCGCCAATGTTATAGGCGCGTGGCTGTATCGCGTGGGCAGCCGCAAACGAGCCGAGTAGCCAGCCAGTTGATATTCTGAAGTCATGGCTGTTGGCACGGCGCTGTCCGTCGAACAATACCTCGCCACCTCCTTTCCGGACCTGGATAAAGAGTACCGGGACGGCGAGCTCGTGGAGCGCTCGTTGCCTGACAACTTACATTCCAAAACTCAAGTGTTGTTGGGAGCCTTCTTCGAAGCCCATCGAAAGACAGCTGCCGTCTTCCCTCGGACCGAGCTGCGATTAAGGATACGACCGACTCTCATCCTCATACCGGACGTAACAGTGTTTCACCCGGATGAGCCCCAAGAACGCTATCCCGAGAAGCCTCCCTTTATCGCCATCGAGATTCTCTCGCTCGATGACAAGCTGACCGACGTTCGTGAGAAGCTCGAAACCTATCGGACCTGGGGCGTGACTCACGTCTGGCTGGTCGACCCCCATTCCCGCCGCATGTATACCTGCGACAGCGGCCTGATGGAAGTCGCGACCCTCCAAATTCCCGAGTTGGGACTGACGTTGTCGCCGGCCCAAGTTTTCGGCTGATCGCGCTCGCCCGTCTCACGCTAGAATCGAGTTAATGCGACTTCGCGCGGTCATTTGCTCCCTGGTCCTTGCGGCGCTGGTGTACGCCCGGCAGCCGGTCCACGCCCGCCATGCCATGGTGGTGGCGCAGGAACCGCTGGCCGCCGATGTAGGCGTCGCGGTGCTCCAGTCCGGTGGTAACGCTATCGACGCAGCCGTCGCGGTTGGGTTCGCGCTCGCTGTCACGCACCCCTTCGCGGGAAATATCGGAGGCGGCGGCTTCCTGCTGGCCCGTTTCGCCGACGGCCGAACCACCTTCATTGACTTCCGCGAGAAAGCTCCGCTGGCCGCCTCGCGCGACATGTATCTGGACGCCAACGGCGACCTGACCAAGGACAGCCAGCTCGGATGGCGCGCTTCGGGTGTCCCAGGATCGGTGCGTGGCTTCGAGCTGGCGCACAAGAAATATGGCCACAAGAGTTGGGCCGAGTTGCTGGAACCCGCCATTCGGCTGGCGGCTGACGGATTTCCGGTCTCCTATAGCCTGGGCCAGTCCCTGCAGAGCCCGTCAACCACGCGTAAGCTCTCTCAGTTTCCCGATTCCAAGCGAATTTTCCTGGGCGTTCAGACCGGCGACAAGCTGGTTCAACCCGAACTGGCCGCCACGTTGAAACGCATTCAGGAGCATGGAGCGGACGATTTTTATCAGGGCGAAATTGCCCGCAAACTGGCCGCCGCCATGCAGGCCAACGGCGGCTTGATCACCTTACAGGATCTGCAGGATTACCAAGCCGCGGAGCGCACGCCTCTGCGCGGCCATTATCGCGACTACGAGGTCATCACCTCGCCCCCTCCCAGCTCGGGCGGCGTCGGAATCCTGCAAATGCTCGGGATGTTGGAGGGCTCGGGTTACGAAAAATCCGGCGCCGGTTCCGCCGCTTCGATTCACTATGTCGCCGAGGTCATGCGCCGCTTCTACGCGGATCGCAGCGAGTACTTCGGCGATCCGGATTTCGTCCAGGTTCCCATTATGAAGCTGCTCGATCCCGCTTATATCGCCGGCCGCCGGCGCAGTATCGATCCGCAGCACGCCACGCCCAGCAGCGAGATCCGGCCCGGAAATCTGAACGCCTACGAGAGCACTCAAACCACGCACTTCAACATAGTCGACTCCGAAGGCAACGCGGTGGCGGTCACCTACACGCTCAACGGCGGATTCGGAAGCGGCGTGACCGCGCCCGGTCTCGGATTTCTGCTGAACAACGAAATGGACGACTTCGCCGCCAAACCAGGTTCGGAAAACATGTTCCACCTCATCCAAGGCGAACAAAACGCGATTCAGCCTGGAAAGCGGCCGCTTTCCTCCATGACGCCCACCATCCTGCTGCGCGACGGCAAGTTCTTCATGGCGGTTGGCGCGCCCGGAGGCGGCCGCATCATCAACGGCGTTCTGGAGGTGATTCTCAACGTGGTCGATTTTCACATGAACGTTCAAGATGCCGTCGACTGGCCACGCTTCCATCACCAGTGGATGCCTGACGAACTGTACCTGGAACGCGGCATTTCGCCCGACACGGCCGCGCTGCTGCGCGCCATGGGACATACGCTTGCGCCCTATGCAGCCAGCGACCCGATCGTCGCGCGCGTCGAGGCCATTGTGAATGAAGACGGCTGGCTCCAGGGCGGCGCAGACGGCCGCGGCAACTCGAAAGCAGAAGGTTATTAAACCGGATGCAGCGCGTTCTGTCGACCCATCTGTTCGTCAATCATCGGCTCACCTCGGTCTGGTTGGATAAGATCCACCAGGCAGGCGTCCCGTCGGTCGAGATTTTCTGCGCCCGCCAGCATCTGGACTATCGCGATCGCGCCCAGATCAACGAGCTGGGCCACTGGTTCCGCGATTCCGAATTGAAGCTGCACTCGCTGCACGCGCCCATGTATAGCGACGATATGTGGGGCCGGTCCGGCCCCAACGCGCATATCAATCTCACCGAGCCCGTGAAGTCCAAGCGCCTCGATATGCTGGACGAAATCAAGCGCGCCATCGATATCGCCGAAACAATCCCGTTTCGTTATTTGATCCAGCATCTGGGCGTCTCCAACGAGGATTTCGACGAGCGCAAAGTGGAATGCGCCTTTACCGCGCTCGAGGAATTGAATCTTTTCGCGCGCGAACGCGGCGTGGAGGTGCTGCTCGAGAATATTCCTAACGAGCTCTCCAGCGCCGAACGCCTGATTTACTTCATCGACACCACGCACCTGAAACTCAACTTTTGCCTGGATGTCGGACATGCCAATCTCAACGAGGGCGTATCCGCGGCGTTCAAGATTCTGAAAGGCCGCATCCGTTCGACGCACCTGCATGACAACGGCGGCGATGAGGATAGTCATCTTTGGCCGCTGGTCTCTGAAGGCGGAAGCATCGACTGGAAAGACACCATCGGCCTGCTGCGGTCCGATCCCGGCGATTGCCCGCTGCTGCTGGAGCTGCGCGAGCTGCCGGAGTTTCCTCTTCCCCAGTCGCTCGACACCGTCAAGCAGATCTTTGAAAAGCTCGAGGCGCTCTGATGGCGCACTCGCGCATCCGAATTCAAGACGCCGGCCAGCACCTGGGTGAAACGGTGGAAATCGCGGGCTGGCTTTACAACCTCCGCAAGTCCGGCAAAATCGTGTTTCCGCTGCTGCGCGACGGTTCCGGAATCATGCAGTGCGTCGCGGTAAAAGCCAACCTGGACGAAGCGCTGTTTGAAGAATTGAAGAATCTTACGCAGGAGTCGTCGCTGGTTTTGCGCGGCAAGATTCGCGCCGAGCAGCGCGCGCCCGGCGGCTACGAATTGGATGTCGAAGGCGCCCAAGTGCTCCAGCGGGTGCCTGAGACCGAACCTTATCCCATCACTCCCAAAGAACACGGCATCGATTTTTTGATGGATCACCGCCATCTTTGGCTGCGCAGCAAGCGCCAGCACGCCATCCTGCGCGTTCGGGCCGAAGTGATCAAAGCCGTGCGCGATTATTTCGACTCACATGGCTTCACGCTGGTGGACACGCCCATCTTCACGCCCGCCGCCTGCGAAGGCACCACCACCCTATTCGAAGTGAATTATTTCGACGAGGAGAAAGTCTACCTTACTCAGTCCGGCCAGCTTTATAACGAAGCCACGGCGATGGCGCTCGGCAAGACGTACTGCTTCGGCCCCACCTTCCGCGCCGAGAAATCCAAGACGCGCCGCCACCTGACCGAATTCTGGATGGTCGAGCCGGAAATGGCTTATGCCACTCTGGAAGACGTCAAACAGGTGGCCGAAGAACTGGTTGTCTTCGTGGTGGGCCGCGTGCTCGAGAATCGCCGCGGCGATTTGGCCGACCTGGAACGCGACGTCTCCAAGCTTGAAACCGTCCAGGCTCCGTTTCCCCGCATGAGCTACGATGACGCCGTGCTCGAGCTGCAAAAGAAAGGCAGCGAGATCCAGTGGGGCAGCGACTTCGGCGGCACCGACGAAACCCTGATTACCGAAGGTCTGGATCGGCCGCTGATGGTGGATCGCTATCCTACCCAGGTCAAGGCTTTCTACTTCCAGCCCGATGCCGAACGCCCCGAATTGGCCCTGGGTGTGGACGTTATCGCGCCTGAGGGCTACGGCGAAATCATCGGCGGCGGCCAGCGCATTCACGATTTGGATCTGCTGTTGAAGCGCCTGGAAGAGCACCATTTGCCCCAGGAAGCCTTCAATTGGTATGTGGACCTCCGCAAGTACGGCAGCGTTCCGCACGGCGGCTTCGGTATGGGAATCGAGCGCTTCGTCGCTTGGATGTGCGGCCTGGAGCATATCCGCGAGACCATCGCGTTCCCGCGCATGCTCTACAGGACGCGGCCGTGAACGCGCGCCTCAACTAACATGCGCCACTCGCACATCGCCGTCATCGGCGTTCCACTGGACCTGGGCGCGGGTCGCCGCGGAGTCGACATGGGCCCCTCCGCCGTCCGCGTCGCGAATCTCAATGCGCGCCTTGCGGAGCTGGGCTATCAGGTCGAAGACCTCGGCAACGTTCCCGTGGTTCAGCGCGAGAGCCAAACCGAAGGCGATCCCAAGGCCAAATACCTCCCGCAGATCACCGAAAGTTGTACCCGCCTGGCTCAAATGGTGGCCAGTGCGATGTCTGCCGGGAAATTTCCGCTGGTGCTCGGCGGCGACCATTCCGCCGCTATCGGCACCGTCGCTGGAGTCTCCGAGTACTTCCGCTCACGCCAGGAAAAGTTGGGCATGGTCTGGATCGATGCGCACACCGATATGAACACACCCGCCAGCAGTCCCAGCGGCAACGTGCATGGAATGCCCCTGGCCTGCTGTGTCGGCCTCGGCCCGCCCGAACTGTCCAATATCTTCGGTTACCTGCCTAAGATTGATCCCGCCAACGTCGCACTGGTGGGCATCCGCTCGGTGGATCAAAAGGAGCGCGACAATGTCCAACGCTCCGGGGTTCATGCCTTTACGATGCGCGATATCGACGAGCGCGGGATGCGATCCGTCATCGAAGAAGCTATTGAAGTCGCTTCGCGGGGCACCGCCGGAATCCATCTCTCGCTGGATATGGACGCGGTCGATCCGGACGAAGCGCCCGGCGTCGGCACGCCTGTGCGCGGCGGCATCACTTATCGCGAAGCCCACCTTGCCATGGAAACATTGGGCGATACCGGCCGTCTGACGTCTATGGAAGTAGTGGAAGTGAATCCGGTGATCGACGAAGCCAACCGCACCGCCATCCTGGCGGTGGAATTAATCATGTCCGCGATGGGAAAGAGGATTCTTTAAAGAAATGAGAACGCGCGTGGGAGTGATCTACGGCGGACGCAGCGGCGAGCACGAAGTGTCGCTTCGTTCTGCCAAGTCCATCATCGAAGCCATGGACACCGAGAAGTACAACGTGCTGCATTATCTGATCTCGAAAGAAGGCAAATGGAGCCCGCGGCCCATCCTTCCCGAGCCGAATGGCAATCAAGAAATCGACGTCGTTTTCCCGGTGCTGCATGGCACCTTTGGCGAGGATGGGACCGTTCAGGGTTTGCTGGAGCTTGCAAATTTGCCGTACGTGGGCGCGGGCGTCCTGGCTTCATCGATATCGATGGACAAAGAAATGATGAAGCGCGTGATGCAGGAGAGAGGGCTGCCCGTAGTCGACTATTTTGTTGTGCCGTGTGCCGGCTCGGCCACGGACATCGAGTTTCCGAGGTTCGTCAAACCAGCCAATCTGGGATCCTCCGTCGGAATATCGAAGGTCCGCAATGAACAGGAATTGACCGCGGCCATCGAGCTAGCGAGCCGCTACGACCGCAAGGTGATCGTCGAGCGCGGCATCGCCGGGCGCGAATTCGAATGCGCGGTACTGGGTAATGAGAATCCCGTGGCATCCGTGCCATGCGAAATTTTGCCATCCCGAGAGTTTTACGACTACGAAGACAAATATGTTCTAAACAAGGCCGAGACGGTGATCCCGGCCGCATTATCTCCGGAAAAAACCGCCGAGCTCCAGCGGCTGGCCGTGGCGTGCTATCGCGCGGTGGAATGCGAAGGAATGGCGCGCGTCGATTTTCTGCTCGAAAGCGCAACCGACCGGCTCTATATCAACGAGATTAATACCATTCCCGGGTTCACTTCCATCAGCATGTACCCTAAAATGTGGGAGTACTCGGGTCTTCCAATGCCCAAGCTCATCGACCGCTTGCTTGAGTTGGCGTTTTCGAGATACGAAGCCAAGAAGCGCCTGCAATATTCGAAGTAGAAGTAAATGATCGTTCCTCTTCTGTTCTTTTTCGCCGCGCAGCCCTCGACCGAGGACTTGGAGAACGCGCTGAAGCGTTTTTCGGAGATGCTGGCCATCGTCCAGGAGCAAGCCGCCGATCCCGTCGACTCGCAGCAGGCCATTTATCAGGGCGCGATCCCCAGCATGTTGCGTGAGCTCGATCCGCACTCGGTTTTCTTCGATCCCCAACAGTACGAGCAGCTCAAGGAGATGGAGAAATCCGAGCAAAAAGGTTTCGGCACCGTCGTGTCGATTCTCCCTGGACGCGTCTTCGTGCTGCAGGCCATGCCAGGAACGCCTTCCGCCAAAGCCGGGCTGCAGCCAGGCGACGAAATTGTCGCGGTGAACAACGTCGCTTTGGCGCGGCTCGAGTTCGACCAGATCGTTGGTTTCCTGGGCGAAGCCCGGCAGCATCAGGCCCAGCTCATCGTGCGCCGCCCGACCAACGCGCGGCTTCTCTCCTTCGTGCTGGACCCTGAATTAGTGGACGCTCCCAGCGTCGACCGCGCCTTTCTGCTGCGCCCCAACCTGGGCTACATCCGCGTCACCGGTTTCGACCCCCAGACCGCGAAGCAACTCAAGGAAGCGATCGAGAAGCTCGGCGGCGACAAGCTGCACGGGCTGGTGCTCGATCTGCGCGATAATCCCGGCGGCGTGGTCCAAGCCGCTATGGAAGCGGCGTCTTATTTCCTTCAGCCGGGCCAAAGGATTCTCAGCGTCAAGGGCCGCAGCATTCAGGATCAGGACGTCGACACACCCAAGACCGCCACGCCCTATAAATTTCGGCTAGCCGTGCTGACGAACGAGAAGACCGCCAGCGCGTCGGAAATTCTATCCGGCGCCTTGCAGGATCACGATCGCGCGGTCATAGTCGGCCAGCCGAGTTTCGGCAAGGGCCTGGTGCAAAATGTCTTCACGCTTTCCGGCCAAACGGCCCTGGCTTTAACCACCGCCTTCTACTACACGCCCAGCGGCCGCTCCATCCAGAAACCGCTGCCGAGCGGCCACCTGACGCTCGAAAAGCAGAGCGCACAGTTCCACACCGATTCCGGCCGCACGGTCACCGGCGGTGGAGGGATTCGGCCCGACATCCTCGTCGCTCCCGAATCGTCTACCCGATTGCGCATGGTGCTGGAAGGCAGCGGCATTATGACCTCCTTCGCCACCCAGTACACTCAGGACAATCGCGTGACCGAGAGTTTCAATGTCACGCCGTCGATACTCGAAGACTTCCAGGTATTCGCCGGGGAACACCAGATTCAGCCCTCCGTGGCGGATTGGGTGCGTGAGCGCGATTGGGTACAGAACCGCCTAAAGCAGGAAATCTTCAATCAGTCGCTGGGCGTTGCCAAGGGCGATGAAGTAGAAGCCCAGCGCGACCCGTTCGTGCAGGCTGCCGTCGAACAGCTAGTCTCCCGGCAGTAACTCCGCCTTGCGTGCGAGCCGGGCGCGCACGGCGTGGCTGATGATGGGAAGCAGCGAAACGAAAATAACCAGCAACACGAATTTTTCGAAATTGCGCCGCACCATCTGCACTTCGCCCAGGAAGTATCCCAGGATCGTCATGGAACAAACCCAGCCGATCCCGCCGAAGATGTCGAACGACAAGAAACGCGCGTAGCGCATCTTCGCCACCCCCGCTACGAATGGCGCGAAGGTGCGAATGATGGGGACGAACTTGGCGTAGATAATGGTCTTGCCGCCATGCTTTTCGTAAAACATTTCGGTGCGCCGCAGATGTTCTTGTTTGAAGAAGCGTGAATCCGGACGGCTGAATATGGCCGGCCCGGCGCGCCGGCCGAGCAGATATCCGCACCAATCGCCCAGCATCGAAGCGCAGATCAGCAGCGCGATGATCACCACCAGGTTTAATTCGCCCGCGCCTGCCACCACTCCGATGGTGAACAGCAGCGAATCGCCCGGTAACACGAAGCCTACCAGGAGCCCGGTCTCGGTGAACAGAATGGCCGCCAGAGTTACGTATCCGAGCCAGCCTGTCAGAACCGTCGAGAGCAGTTGAATCAGAGGCTCAGGTGTAGTGAGCGTGCGGAACGCATCCAGCAGCCAGTGGATCATGCCGCGGGTGCGTTAACTGTGATACCGGGCCACCAGCTTATTGATGACGTCCTGGTGTTTTTTGACCTTACCTTCTTGCACCAGCCGGGTCAGGACGCTGTCCATCAAAAGAGGCGCTAGCTCTTGCGCCTTGCGCGTCTTGATCTGCATCAAGATCGTCTGCCGCTGCTCGGCCAGTTTGGTCATGTCGGCCTGTTGCCGGCCCACCACTTTACCAATCACGGTTTGGCCCGCGATAGGGACTGGCCCGATGATGGTACCGTCGGGCTTGGTAAAAGCATCGCTCAGAGCTGCAGCCGGCCCGATGCCTTCCGCGGCGCCGTCCCGGGAGAAATAATCAGCCGTCTTTACTTCCAGCCCCAGGCTCTTGGCAGCGGCGTTCAGATCACCGCCATTCGACTTCAGCAGGTCCAACAACTTGCTCTGCTTTTCCGCCACAAGCGTGTTTCCCTGCTGCTGCGTGTAGTTGATTTTCACCTGCGCCTGGACCTCGGAATACTGCGCCGGATGCGGCGGAACAACGTTTGTTACCACGGCGATGGCTAGCTTGTTTCCGGCCTGGATAACCTGGCTGACCTCGCCTTTTTTCAGCGAAGCAATCGCGGTGTTGACCTGCTGATCCGTACCGAGTTCTGGAATCGGATCTCCGGCTTTGTACTTCGGAAGGTCGACGAATTGCAAGCCTAGCTCGCTCGAAATCTGCTGCGCATTCTGCGGATTTTTGACCAATTCCTGGCGAGCTTGATCCTCCAGGCCTTGCATTTTATCGAACACGCTCTGAGACCGCAGAGTGTCCGCAATCTGAGTTTTCACTTCGTCCAGCGCTTTCAAATGCGCCGGCTCTTTCTCCAGCACCTGGATAATATGGTAGCCGTACTGCGTGGTAATCACGTTGCTGATCTCTTTCGGTTTCAGCGCAAAAGTGGTATCTTCAAATTCCTTCACCATCTGGCCGCGCACCACCCAGCCTAAATCGCCGCCCTTGGACGCCGAGCCTGGATCTTCGGAGTTCTTTTGAGCCAGTGCTGCGAAATCGCCGCCGGCCCGGAGCTGCTTCAACAGGTCCTCTGCCTTGGCCTTGATCTGGGCCTTCTCGGCATCCGATTTGCCCGTAGTCGCCAGCAGGATATGCCGGGCATGCACTCGCTCCGGTGTCCGGTATTGGTCCAAATGCGAGTTATAGTAATTCTGAATTTGCGCGTCGGAGATCGGAATCGATGCGCCCACTTTGGCCTGATCGGCGACAATCAACTGGGCCTGGCGAGTTTCCACCTGGGGAAAGAAGTTTTTGTTCTTTTCGAAATAAGCTTGCAACTCGGCGTCGGTCGGCTTCACGGCTGCCGCAATCTTTTCTGGGACCAATGCGACATATTCGAACTTGATCTTGTCGTTTTGTTGCTTGTAGGCCGCTTGCACTTCCGCGGAAGTAACGATAGCGCCCTCTACCGCCAGGGACTGCAGAGCCTCCAGATAGGCGTTCTCCCGCAACCCGTTTTCAAATTCAGGGACGCTGGTGTTGAGCTGTTGTTCGACATATTGACTGTACTGATCCGGGGGGAGGCTTCCGTATTGCGTGGAGCGGATGATGTATGCCAGATCGGCGTCGGTAACCTCAAATCCCAGCCTTTTAGCTTCGTAGGCCATGGCTCGGGCCGCAATGGCCTGATCGATCAATTGAGGAACGTAGGAATCCGCCATTTCGGGCGGCACCTTGGCGCCCTGCAACAGGTTGCGGATCTGCATGTCAACCTGGTTTACGGTGATAGGCTCCTTGCCGATTTCGGCGATCACCTGGTCGTCGGCGTTCCCCACCGGCGTTCCCGCCCCGGGGATCAGATACACCAACATCGACAGCGCGACGATCGTGAGCATGGCGCCCAACATAATGCGCACGGCCTTGGCCCGGCTGCGAAATAGATCAAACATGCGTGAGAGCTCCTACAAGGTATGGTGGGTCTAATTCGAGTATAGCGCGATCAAGAAACATCCCGCGTTGCCACGGCGGCTCCCCCCGATAGGGACGCGCATGAGCAACTCGAATCGATTTGAAGTCAGTGCAGCGTGGATGGGGCCGGTGTCCCATCGGACCAAGTGCCGGCCAAAACCATGAAGATGGTCACCCGTTCTTCCGGATCGTTCGCCGCTATTACCGGGGAACCAGAGAGATTCGCTCCCCAGCTTTTCACGGCATCGCCTGAAACGAAAACCATGACGTGGGGATGCCAGTTCATGCCGTCGTCGCTCAGATACTGCTGTTTGGCCATCATGTAGCACATCGCTCCTTGAGCCAGCGCAGGTAGTTCCTTCTTTTCCAACGCGGCCGTAGTAGCCGCGAGGATCTGTGCTTTAGATTTCCCCGCCAGCACAAGTTTAGTTTTCTTCAGAAAGATGGGCAGAAACGTCCTTGAGGCTGCCGGATTGAAGCAGTTCGGGGCTCGGATCCTAGAGTTCCAGAATTCCGGATCATCGGTCGGCTTCGCCCAGGATCGCTGGACGATGCAGACGAAGCCGTTCGAGCCCTTTACAGCGGTTGCGTAGCCATCCCGTCGCAGCACCATCACGTCGGCTGCATCCGAAATCGATGCCGGAGCGGAACTCCGGGCCAGCGCGATCTCTGCCTTCTCGTCCGGAATCAAATACTGATCGAGAGGAGCCATGGCAGGATACGGAGCCTTCGCAGCTTGCGCCCGTGCATCGGGCGGCCAGAGTAAAAGAATCGGAATAACGAAGGCTAACGCTGTGATCCTGATATTGTTTTTACGCATTTGATTCTCCGATGAGGAGCATTTGTTTGCGATTTTGAGCCGCTAACCCTCAGGCGGCACAATGCACCACTGATAGATGGTATCCGATTCGTACTGATAATCGCGCTAATCCCGCGCGCCAGCGCGTTGCGCGCAATACGGCCAAGTGGCAAAAAAATAGGGGTTTCCGGCGTTGCAAAAGTCGATCAATCCACTTGGCTGCGTCGTCGCCACCTGTCGCCGCCAAACTATCCCACTACCTATCTCGCGAATCGACCGACGCCGAAAGCCCCTCCGCCGCCAGAAGGCTTATGCTTGGCTTTGATGCGCCTTCAATTGATCTTCGGCATCCACCGCGCCACCCATCGGATCGGATTATTCATTCAGAAACACGCGCCCGATCTCACGCAAGCGGAGGCGCATATCCTCTGCCACCTGCGTGAAGCCGGTGACACTTCCATCGCCGATTTGCACCGCGCCTTCGCGCACAAACGCTCGACGCTCACCAGCGTGCTCGACCGCCTGGTGGCGCGTGGCTTGGTGAAGCGCGAAACCAGCCCCAAGGACCGGCGCTCATTCGTAGTCCGCCTCACCCGCGCCGGCAAGAGCAAGGCCGCTCGGATTCACCGCCTGCTGGAGGGGCTCGAAGCGGACGTACTGCGGCGCGGCGACCCCCAGGCGCTTGAAACTTTCGAGCGATTGATTGGCGAATTAGAACAAGCCGCCGCGCTGGATTAAAATCATTTTCCTGCCAGCGGCTTCAATCCAAACTCCATGTGCAGCCGGAGCCCCAGCACCCACACCGGCCCGCGATCGTGATTATAGGCCAGATTGTCGTAGTGCTGCGCATCGATAGTCGCATAGAAGCCCGGAAACAACCGCGCGCTGTAGTAGCTTTCCCACAGATACTCGGGCGCATAGTTCAGCGCGCCGTCTCCGATCAGAAAATCGTGGCCGCCGCGCGCCAGATACAGTGCATGCACACCCGAAATTCCAGCCGCTGTGAAGGACGTTGCGGCTACATCGTCCTTTCTGTTCCAGCGCGCGCCCTTGATCGAGACACCGGCGCTCGCCAGCCGATCGATCGCCGTAAAGGCGAAATCCTGCGTCTTTCCATCGTTCCATCCCAGCCGCATAAACACACCGACGTTCTTGGTAATTTCCTGATCGGCATTGACTCCGAAACCGTATTTGAGTGTTCCGTAGTGGCGAACGGCATCAATGTCGGGAGTAGTTCCGTTCTCCGCGGCCAGCTTGAGCGCGTCGGCGTAGCTGCCCGAACGGGTGTGATTCAGGTATTGCAAAACCCGCACCGCGCCGGGATGATTCGCAATCGAGAAACGCCGCTCTTCTTCGAAAACGTCGCCCCGATCCACAAACAGCCGCCGATCGAATCGCCCCCCGTTGGCGTTCGTCGGTTCGGCCACGCTGCCATAACGCCACGACCAGTTGCGCGTGTGGAATTCGTGCACCATGCCCCAGGTGTAGCCGCGCGTATCGGCCGGGTAGTCCCACGCGCCGTTGTACATCACGCCCCAGGCTTCAAATTGCGTGCGCGGATCGTGAGTATAGGCGTTGTTGTCGAAAAAATCCGTTATCGTGAATCGCCCGACTGTAACGGTGTAACGGGTCATCGGACGATCGCCTCCAAGCTGGTTCGAGTCGCTCTCGAGGTGTTCTCTCGCATCGCCGAACCCCACGTCGTAGGAAAGATAAAGCCGGGCCAGGTATGGCTTGGGAGTCGCGCTGGCAACTCGAGGAATCTCCCCGTTGGGCGGGTTAGCGAGCCCATCCACGTTGCTTAGCCCCTTGCCGCCGGCGATTTCAGGATTGAAATAGAGTTGCAGATTATTGGTCAGGCGGACGCCGAAGAATAGTGTGGTTGTCAGGGATGCCTCGGCCTCCCGCTGGTCCACAAGGCTGAATGGGCCTTGATAAGGAGAGTTAAAAGTTCCGTGCGTCTGCCCGATCGACGTGGCTTGGTAGTACAGATTCCATCGCTCGTCTGGAGCCGTCGCGTTTGTATTCGCAGCCGGGGTATCTTGCGCCGATAAGGCGCAGGCGATGAATGCAGCTGAAATCGCGATGTTCCGAATCATCCATGCCTTTTCCCGTTTAGTGTAGCCAAGCTGTGCGGTTAGCTGCAGTCATCGTTTTGTCATGGCTGGATCACATCGCCTGCTATCGCCGGGGCGGAACCCTGTGTAGCTTACCCACAGCAACGCCCGGCAACGCGGGCTGAGCGCCGTCGGCGGCAAACCCGAGATAGGCGGCAATCGTGGCCGCAATCTGCACGGTGGACACCGGCTCAGAAATCCGCCCGGGCAAGATTCCGCCGCCGGCCAGGATCACAGGAACTGCTAGATCGGTGCCGTCCAGCGCGCCGTGCTCGGCGCCATCCGGCGACGTATTTCCGAAGTACCGCCCCGGCTTGGCGAGCAGCACCAGATCGCCCGTCCGCGCGGAATTCATAACGTCCAGCAATCGCGCGCGATATGCATCCACGGGGTTCAGGCATACATAGCCTCCATCCCGAAAGCAGACCGATTCTATCTCGTTCCCCAGGTTGGTATCGGCAGCCACCGATGCAGCCGCCGCCATCAACTCCGCCGCCGCCGGCGATTCGTTCCAGGTTGCGCCTGCCGGCCGAAGATAAACATGCGCCAGGCCGCCTTCGTTTGCGATATAAGCATGCTCGGAGTCATACCCCGCGCCAGCCAGCGTGCTCGCCATCCAGCCCACTGCCAGCAGGTCGTCCGGAATCGCCGATGTGTCTGTACGCCCGTGATCCGCGCTGAAGATAAACAACGTGTTGCTGTACCAGGCTTGGCCGATCTGATCTAATGCCTCTAGGAACGATCCGAGTAAAGGATCGATCACCTGGCTCAAATAATCCATGACCGCGCCGGTGCCGTGCGCGTGACCGGCCGCGTCCGCACCGGCAAAGTACAGTGTGAGGATGGACGGGCGGCCACCGTGCTGGATCTCGGCGATAGCCTGCCCGATCATGTCCTGATCGATGAATTCCAGATCCGTTTCTCCGCTTTGAAGTAACGCCAGCGCGTCGGAAATGGTGGGCCCGATGACCTGCGTGGAGCCTTTCCAGTATTGGTTGTAGGCCACCACGCTGGTGAGCCCCGCTGCCGTGGCTCGCTCGTAGAGTGTGGGTGCAGTCAGATCGTCATTTGCACGCCCACCCTCGCAGCCGCTGGTGCCAAATAGTGCGAATCCGTAGACGCACGCAACGCCGGTCGTCGACATATAATCGATCGCGACCGCGTTGCGGCGATCGAACCAGTTGTTGCCGGCGATGCCGTGAACGCCGGGATAGGCGCCCGTGAACAGCGACGCCTGCCCGGACATCGTGACCGTGGGTGCGACACTGGTGCCTTGCTCGAAATACAGCGCCATGCGATAGCCCGGGCTCAGCGGGCTTCCAAAGAGGCGCTGGAAGTGGGGCAGCTTCCCCGCCAGATATGCGCTATCCAATAGATCGCGGCGGACACCGTCTAAGTCCACAATCACGACGTGGCGTTGCGGCTGAGCCCTTAACGGACCAGCCGCTAACGCCACCAACGTGATCGCGAGCACCCGCATGGCGTCAGGTTCTCAAACGACTATTGGATGTTCACCGTCGTCAAGTACAGCGTTGCGTTGAAGGCCAGACCGGAATCCAGTCCGCTGGCCGTAAACTTCGCGTAGTTGGTCGGGAAACTTCCGATGATCACTGCCCCGAGCACACTCGATCCGCTGCTGCCCGGCAGATTCCCGAGCACCGATGCCGGCACTGTGTAGCTGCCGGGCGCCGACGGCACGAAGCAGAAGAAGCCCCCAGCCACTTTCGATGTTTCGTCGGCCCCTGCCCCGGCGATGAGCACCAGCTTGGAGCTGTCTCCGCCCGTCCACGTGAAAGTGAGATTCTGGCTGCGGTCAACGGTCGTCATCTGGTTCGTCCAGGTGATCGGCGCCCCAATGGTCACCGACGCCCGGAACGGACCGACGTCTTTGCCGCCTGAGCCGCTAATGGTAAAGGTGCCTGGGTCCAGGAATGGCGGCAGGCTTGTGTCAGTCAACAGCGGAATCGAACCTCCCAGCAATCCGATATAGGGACCCGTGTTGTTGGTGGTGTCCAGGTGGTTCAACTGTATGGCGTTGCCCTTGGGACCCGTTACCGAAATGGATGGCCCCGCATCCAAGTCCGTTCCCAACAGACCAGTGCTGCCAGCCACACTGCTCGGGTTACTAAGCAGACTGCTCAGATCGAGGCCGCCGGCATAAGCCGAGCAGGTCCCAACCGGTGGCAGCGAAAAGAGAGGATTGAAGCCCATGTCACCCTTGCCGGTATTGTCCTCGAAGGCCGCCACTCCCAAGTCCAGCGCCAGGTCCATCGGCGCCTGGCTAGGATCGATTTGCGCGTGCGCGTTGACGCGTACCAGAAAAATCGCTCCCCCTTTGCCACCGCCTGAAACCAAGGGGCTGAACGGATTCATCGGATCCGAGCAAGGCTGTCCTTGCGCCTCGATTGATATGGTCACGATGTTGCTATACATGCTCCCTGCTCTGACCTCCACTGGCACGTAGCAACCTGTTGGGACGTCGGCAGGAACCTGGAAGTTGATCTGGTCGACCCCAGCCACCCCCGGCATGCGCCCGCTGTAAGAGACGGCCGCAACTTTCCCGCCTACCAGCACCTGCACCGGAACCGTCAGATTGCCCACCGGCGGCGTATTGTTATCCGGAGCGCTGATCGGTCCTAGTCCGGTCCCCAGCATGATCTCCGTCTGTCCAGGCATGGCCGTCGCTGAGCGCGTGTTGAGTGGCAATTGGCTGCCGGACACATAGTTCTGGATGATCCCAGGACCGCGCCCATTCGCCAGCGAGAAAATGCCAAAGTTCGTATCCATCACCTTGGCCGGCGATCCCTGGCTGGCGACCCCCTGGTAGGTTACGACGACTTGCACGTCGCCGGTGGGCGCATTGGAAGGCAAGATCGCATTGATCTGCCCCGCTGAGACGAACACCAGATACGCGTTCACGGTCTTGCCGCCGCCAGTGATTTGCACGCTGGCGCCGCCCAAATTCGTGGGCAGCGGATAACCGGACTGGGATTGATACTGCGCCGGACCCAGGTTCGTTCCAAAAATGCTGAAGAAGGAACCGCGCGCCAAGGCCCCCGCGGGCATGCTAGCCGGCGTGTAGCTGGCCGCATTCATTATGCCCCCGGAATTAATGCTGGGAGTCGCCCCTGTACCACCGGGCGTACTGAGTGTGAACGTTAAACTGAAAAAGTTGGCGCCGTTCCAATGTCCTCGAATGGTCCAGGTGCCAGGGTACTGTGCCGCCGACTGGCCGGCCACGTCCATGTAGTCGTCAAAACAGTAATTGCCGGCTGTGGGCAGTGGCTCGAACGTGGTGGTGTAGTACATGTTCCCGTTCGGCTCAACCCAGTCGACCGTTAACACATCCCCGGCAGCGCCGTTCGAAGCCGCCACGTAGAGCCAAACAGTGGAATCGGTGGTTAAGAAATTTGCCGCTTTTGGGCTTGGATTACAAGCATCATCAGAGGGTCCAGTTGCGGTGAAGGCTTCCTCCAGAGTCGCTGCCGTTGCAGCCGTGATTCCCAGCGCAAGGCAAGCCAAACTCAAGACGGTTTTATAGAACTTCATGGCCGCGCTCCTAATCTTCGTCCGCCCCGTTCACAGCAACTGCCGGACCGCAACAGAAACATATCCCAAAGCGTTGCTGTCGCAGAGTGTGGTCAGTCCAGTACGGTCCATCAAATGCTTGCGTGGGGCGCCTTCGCTAACCCTCTGGGTGGGCGAGGCCACGCTTCCTGATCGCGCCAAGGCTTTGATGAGTGTCGTAGGCTGGACTTATGACCAGCGCCACGCAAGTTCCGCGCGAGGACCCAGCTCGCGAGCTGCTTCGCCACATCGTCGCCACCCTGGCCTATCGCGCGGGTAAAACCGTGCGCGACGCGCCCCCGAGCTTCGCCGGTTACCAGGCTTCGGAAACCACGCGCACGCCGGCGCAGATTCTGGCGCATATGGGCGATCTGGTCGACTGGGCTTTGTCGATCGCGTCGGGCCGGCAGCAATGGCGCGATTCCAAGCCGCTTCCCTGGCCCCAGGAAGTAAGCCGGTTTTTCGCCGCACTGTCATCGCTGGATGCCTATCTCGCATCGGAAAATCCACTGCACGGCGACATCGGGAAGCTGTTCCAAGGCGGCTTAGCCGACGCGTTAACGCACACCGGCCAAATTGCGATGCTGCGTAGAATGGCCGGCTGCCCGGTGCGCGGCGAAAATTACTACCAGGCTCATATTGAAAAAGGGCGCGTGGGCCCGGATCAGGCCGCCCCCGTTCGGGAGTTCGACTAGAGCCGCTGATGATCCGGTCGATGAAAGCTGCGTCGTTCACCACCGCTCTACTTTTCCAGCTGGCCGGCGCGGCGGCTGATGTCCCCGGTCACATCGACAGCATCTGCCGAAATCAATGCGAGATTCTGGCCGTTCAGGACGGTCGGGTAAAACTCATTGATCAATGGGCTCGGGCCGCTCGAACCATTGACCTTGGCAAGTATGCCTCCGCAGCGCAGGGCCTGATTCCACAAACCGAAGCTCCAGTGCATGACTTGCGTTCCCCCCACGGCTGGCGCATCGTCGCGAGCGTTTACCTGGATCATCAGCGGGATGAAGCATCGGCACACGTGCGATTCTTTGCCCCTGACGGAAGGCTTCTTGCCACTAAGGGCGCTCTCGAGCTGGTCGAATCGCTGGAACTTGGCGAATTCGCAGGCGGCGCCGACGAGATCGTAGCTCTCACATCGGAAGAGGAACACGCCTACAACGACCAAACGGAGCTTTGGTACCTTCCGACACCGGGAGAGCCGAAGCTCGTCCTCGCTACCGGCGGCGCATTCGAACGCTTCAACTCCGATGGCGCCGTTTTAGCTCGGCAAACCTACGACGGCGTTCATGCTGACACCAAAGGGGTCGTCGATGACTTCTACACTTGGGATCACCGGAGTCAAACCATGGTCTTGCGGAACAGGTAACACGCTCGACAGGCTCGTTAGGGCTTAAAATCAAAATATCCCGCGAAAATGCCTATCGTTTCCGGGCCTGGCGGGTCCAATTCTATTGGATCGCTCGCATATCCAAGGAGGTCTCATTCCATGAAGTGGCTTGGCGCCGCGTTGCTCCTGTTCCTGCTGGTACCGTCCGTGGTTCGAACCGCACCGCCTGAAACCCGGCTGCTCCGGGAACCCGACATCTCCAAGGACGCTGTGGTGTTCGTCTACGCCGAAGATCTCTGGCTCGCCCCGCGTTCGGGCGGCGAAGCCCGCCGGCTCACTTCGCATCCCGGCGACGAACTCTACCCGAAGTTCTCCCCGGACGGGAAATGGATCGCTTTTACGGGCGAATACGACGGCAACGCCGACGTGTACGTCATGCCATCCGAGGGTGGGGAGCCTCGCCGCTTGACCTATCATCCGGCCATTGACATGGTGCTCGGCTGGACACCCGACAGCAAGAAAGTTCTGTTCCGCTCCAACCGCGACAGCGCGCCGGCCGCCACCACGCGCTTGTTTCTGGTTTCCATCGACGGCGGCTTGCCAGAGATGCTGCAAGTCCCGCGCGCCAGTTTAACCAGCTTCTCACCTGACGGCCAAAAGATCGCTTACAACCCAACCTCGCAGGAATTCCGCACCTGGAAGCGCTATCGCGGCGGCTGGAACAATTACATCGGTATCTACGACCTGAAGCGCAACACCTACGAAGAACTCCCGCGTTCCGGCGATCTCGATCAATTCCCCATGTGGCGTGGCAACGCGGTCTATTTCATTTCCGACCGCGACGGCACCATGAACCTGTACCGCTATGACCTCGGCTCCAAGCAGACCAAGAAGCTCACCAACTACACCGAATACGACATCAAATGGCCGAGCGCCGGCTCTGATTCCATCGTTTACGAAAACGGCGGCCTGCTGTATTCTTACGAGCTCGCGAGCGGCAAACTGACGCACATCCCCATCACCGTCTCGAGCGATCTGATCACGGCGCGGCCTGAGATCAAGAGTGTCTCCAACATGATTCGCAGTTGGGAGCTGTCTCCTTCCGGCGTGCGCGCCGTGGTGGAGGCGCGCGGTGATATCTTCACCATTCCAGCCGAACACGGCGCCATTCGAAACTTGACCGACACGCCCGGCGTGCACGAACAAAACGCGACCTGGTCGCCTGACGGTAAATGGATCGCCTACCTATCCGACCGCAGCGGCGAATTCGAGCTCTACCTGCGGCCCCAAAAGGGCGGTGATGAGGTCCGTATTACCAGCGATGGCGATTGCTACCGCTACGGCCCGCTTTGGTCGCCCGACAGCAAGAAGCTGGCCTACTGGGACAAGAAGCAGCGCTTGTATTACGTCGATATCGATTCCAAGCAGCCCACGCTGATCGATCAGGCCGAGAACGGATTGGATGGCGCCTCGCCCGCTTGGTCCCCCGACAGCCGCTGGCTCGCATTCGGCAAAAACGAGGACAACCAGTCTGCCGCGATTTACCTGTATTCGCTCGACAAACGCCAACTCACGCGCGTCACCGAAGACTTCTACAACAACGTGAACCCGGCGTTCGACCAGAACGGGAAATACCTCTATTTCCTGTCCGACCGGTTCTTCTATCCCAGCAGCGGTCAGCTGGACCAGCGCTACAACTATTACGACACCCGCGGCATCTTTGCACTGGTTCTGAAATCGGATGAAGCCTCACCCTTTGCCCCGCAGATCGACGACGAGAAAGACGCGGCCGACAAGAAACCCGACGCAGCCGAGAAGAACGAGCCGAAGACGGAAGCCAAGGCCGAGGAGTCCAAGTCGTCTGATGAAAAGCCCGCCGAGAAAAAACCCGACGTTAAACCGGTGGCTATCGATCTGGACGGGCTCGGCTCCCGCATCGTGCAAGTGCCGGTTCCGGCCGGCATGTACCAGAACCTGGAAGCGCGCAACAACACGATTTTCTATCTCTCGACCACCATTGAATCCACCGAGAACGGCCGGCCCGGCGAACACTCCCGCGCCACCGTGCACATGTATGACGTCGCCAAGCGCGAGGACAAAGTGCTGCTCACCGGAATCACCAATTACGCCCTGGATCGCGATGGAAAGAAGCTCGGCTATAACGCAGGTCCCGGCAATTTCGGAATCATCGACGCCGCCCCCGGCAAGAAGGTCGGCGATGGCAAGCTGGATCTATCCAGTCTTCAGGCCCGCGTCGACCCACGCGCCGAATGGAAGGAAATTTTCCACGAGGCCTGGCGCGTGGAGCGCGATTTCTATTGGGACCCCGCCATGGAAGGCCTGGATTGGAAGATGATCGGCGCTCGCTACGAAGCCCTGTTGCCCTGGGTGGCCCACCGCAGCGATTTGAGCTACATCCTGGGCGAAATGGTCGCCGAGCTGAGCACCTCCCACACCTACGTGCAAGGCGGCGATGTCCCCGATCGGCCGCGCATCGGCACCGGACTGTTGGGCGTCGATTTCGCGCTCGACAACGGCTACTACAAGCTGGCCAAGATCTATCGCGGCGAGAATTGGAGCGAAGCCACTCGTTCGCCTCTCACCGAGCCTGGGCTCAAAGTGAAAGAAGGCGATTATTTGATCGCCGTCAATGGCGCCGCGGTGCGCGCGCCAGCCAACCCGTATTCGTTCTTCGAAAACCTGGCCGGCAAAATCGTCACACTCAAGATCAACGACAAGCCGTCGGAAGAAGGCGCCTGGGACATTACAGTAAAGACCAGCGCGAGTGAAGCCGGTCTGCGTTATCACGACTGGGTGGAATCGAGGCGCAAGATCGTTTCCGACGCCACCGGCGGGCGCATCGCATACATGCACGTTCCCGATACGGCCATTTCCGGTTTGCAAGCGTTCGATAAATATTTCACCGGTCAAATCGGCACGGACGGCCTGATCGTCGACGAGCGCTACAACGGCGGCGGCTTCGTTCCTGATTTCTTCACCGAGAAACTGCAGCGCCGCCTGCTCGCCAACGTTTCGCCGCGCGATGGTAAGGATCAGCCCGTGCCCCAGGCCGCCATCTTCGGCCCCAAGGTAATGATCGTGAATGAACTGGCCGGCTCCGGCGGCGACGCGTTCCCCTGGTTTTTCCAGCACGAGAAGCTGGGCCCGGTGGTAGGAACGCGCACCTGGGGCGGCTTGGTTGGCATCTCGCGCAACATTCCGCTCATGGACGGCGGCGCTGTCACGGCGCCCGAGGCCGCGTTTTGGGCGCCCGACAAAGGCGGCCACTGGATCATCGAGAATCACGGCGTCGATCCCGATTACGTGGTCGAACAGCGGCCGGATCTGGAAGTAGCCGGCCACGACCCGCAGCTCGAGAAAGCCATCGAGCTGGCCAAGCAGGCGCTGGATAAAGAGCCCAAGCCGCCAACGCGTCCCAAGTATCCGCGCCAGACCACGTCTACCTCGACCGCAACGGCAGGAAGCAAGTAGAAGTTACTTCGCCGCGAGCACGCGCCGGCGCAATTCGTCGGCTCGACCAAAAAACGCTTGCCGTCAGGCGTCGCGTCGTTTCTGCTGGTATCAGACGTGCACATCGCCGATGAATCGGGGTGCTCCATGTTTGGTATTCCGAAACGACTAAGACTCTGTGTTTTGTTGGTGTGGGTGCTGGCGCCGGTTGTGTTGTGGGCGCAGCCTCAGATCTACTCGGTGGGGAATTCCGCCAGCTACGCGCAGGGAAGCATTGCGCAGGGTTCAATATTTGTCGTCTTCGGCTACGGCATCGGGCCGGCCGAACTTCAGCAGGCCAACTCTTATCCGCTGCCGTCTCAGCTTGCCGGCGCATCGGTCCAGGTAATTTCGGGATCGACGACACTGGATTGCCCGATGATCTACGCGTCGTTTTCCCAAACGGCCGCCATTTTGCCCTCCAACACGCCCCTGGGTCCAGCGACTGTATGGCTGAAATACAACGGGCGAACGTCGATCGCCGGATCCGCCATCACGGTTAGTTCGAGCGCCTTTGGGATTTACACGGTTGCCGGTTCCGGCTCTGGCCCCGGAAGCATCACTGGCGCAGACTACGCGCTAAAGGGCCTGCAGACTTCCGCGCGTCCCGGCGAGACAGTAATTCTGTGGGGAACAGGTCTCGGTCCCATCGACGGAGACGATAGCGGGGCGCCGGTGATCGGTCCGCAATTCAAGAACGTTGAGGTCTTCGTGGGCATGTCTCCCGCCGCGATCTCCTATGCGGGCCGGTCTGGCTGCTGCGCCGGCTTGGATCAGATCGCGATCGAGATTCCCAACTCGGTTACCGGATGTTTTGTCCCCATCGTGGTGCGCAGCGGCGGCGCGGTGAGCAATTTTGTGACGCTGCCCATCAGCGCGGCAGGCTCCGATTGCCCGGACTCGTCGCCCGGCCTGCCGACATCACTCCTGGTGCGAGCGCTGAACGGGGAGGAGTTAAGACTGGGCGCCATCGCGATCGGCCCCATACGCGTCCTCCAAACAGCCGGGTTCCAATTCTCAGCCAGCATCGCGCAACAGGTATCTTTACTGCTGCACGCGCAAGTTTCGGAAAACGACGTCAGCGAGTTGGCGGCGGGCTATCGCGCCAGGAACATCAAGACCGTCGAGCGGCTCCTGCGCAAGTATCATGTTGGGAAGGTCGCTGCGAATCGCAAACTGCTTAAAGCACTGCGCCAAGCCGTCAGCATGGACCAACTGGGGGCCGCGGCCGCTTTCGGCACGACTCAGGGGCTGGATCAATTCGCCGCTCAAGTTGGATCCCATCTGATTCCGCCGGGAACTTGTATCGTTACGACGGAAGGTTTGGCCCCATACTCTGTTCATACTCGAGGCCTCGACGCGGGCGCCACACTCAATCTTTCCGGGCCTCTGGGTCCGCGGAGCATGACCGAAATCAGAGGAACGTACCAAGCCTCCTTGGGGTCGGGTTTTCAATCGTCCAGTGTGCCAGGTGGCGCTTACTCCGTGAGTGGAAGCGGCGGAGGCGATGTTCCGGCCTTCACGGCGTCGTTGAATGTATCCAGCAACCTGGTGTGGACCAACAAAGCGGTGGTCGCGCCAATCGACCGCTCACAGCCTCTGACTGTGACTTGGTCGGGGGCCACTGCTTCACCCTACGTCCTGATCGGCGGCGCGGTGCACTCGGACAGCAGGAATACGACATTGTTGTGCGTCGAGGACAGTGGGAAAGGGTCGTTTACTGTCCCTGATTTCGTGCTGTCCGCTCTTCCACCTGGCGCTGCGAAGGATACTTACTTCTTCCTCGCGCCTCACGTGTTATCGGTTCCAGTCAATATTCCAGGTCTGGATCTGGCTTTTTTTGTGAACGCCAGCAGCGATTACCAGGCCGTCGATCTGCGTTAGCTCAGATCGTTTCCGGAACCATCTGGATGGCTCCGCAGGGGCACTCCGCCACGCACATTCCGCAGCCCTTGCAGTAGTCGTAATTGAAGCGGAATCGTTTGCCTGGACCGAGCTTCACCACCGCGTTGTCCGGGCAGACGCCGTAGCAGTTGTCGCATTCGAAACAATTGCCGCACGAGAGGCAACGGCGCGCTTCAAACAGCGCGTTGGTTTCGTCCAGGCCGCTCACTACCTCGTCGAAAGTGGTTTGGCGGCGAACGGTCTCGAGCGTGGCTTGCATTGTTTCGGGCGCATCGGAGTAATACCAGGGATTCAGTTTCTCGAAGGCCGCAAGCTCGTGCTTGGCACCCGGATGATAAGCCGTGCCACGCAGCCAGGCGTCGATGTTTCGCGCGGCTTTCTTGCCATGACCCACCGCCACGGTTACGGTGCGCTCGGCCGGAACCATGTCGCCGCCCGCGAACACGCCCGCGTGGCCAGTCATCATCTGTGAATTGACCTTCACCACGCCGTCGACAATCGCTAAGCCGGGCACGCGTTCGAGGAAGCTCAAGTCCACGTCCTGGCCCAGAGCCAGCACCAGCGAGTCGCCTTCGATGGTCTCGAATTCGCCGGTCGGCTGCGGAAATCCTTTTTCGTCCAGGCGCATCTTCTCGATCTTGAAACTGGAGTCGCCCGCCTCTTTGATGGTGGAGAGCCAACGGAATTGGATACCTTCATCGATGGCTTCCTGAACTTCGAAATCGTGCGCGGGCATTTTCTCGCGCGTGCGGCGGTAGACGATTAGGGTTTCAGTCGCGCCCAGCCGCTTGGCTGTTCGGGCTACGTCCAGTGCTGTATTGCCGCCGCCGTAAACCAGGACGCGGCGTCCGAGTTCGGGCGGCTTTCCGCCGTCCACGCTGCGCAGTACGCCCAGCGCATCCAGGATTTTGCTGGCATCGCCCGCCGGAATATATGCGCGCTTGGACACATGCGCTCCGACGGCCAAAAAAGCGGCGTCGAATTGCTTGCTCTCGAGCATCTGAGCGAGATCGTCCACTCGCGAGTTCAGCCGGATGGTGACGCCCATATTGGCGATGCGGGCGATCTCGGCATTCAGGACTTCGCGCGGAAGCCGGTATTTCGGGATGCCGAACCGCATCATGCCGCCGGCCGCGGGGCCAGCCTCGTAAATCGTAACTTTGTGGCCCAGCCGCGCCAGGTGATAGGCCGCCGAGAGGCCGGATGGTCCCGAGCCGACCACCAGGACATGCTTGCCCGATGCCGGGCCGGCTTCAAACCGCCACCCGCGCCGGATGGCTTCGTCGCCCAAAAAGCGCTCCACCGCGTGGATGTTCACTTCATGATCGAGCTGCATGCGGTTGCAGGCTGATTCGCAGGGGTGGTAGCAGGCGCGACCCATGATCGCGGGCAGAGGGTTGTTCTCCACCAGCGTCTTCCAGGCCGCGTGATAGTCGCCCGATTCGGCGTGATAGAGCCAAGCTTGAATGTTCTCGCCCGCCGGACAGGCGTTGTTACAAGGTGGAATGCGATCCACGTAGACCGGCCGCTCGGTGCGCCACGAGCCGGTGTGATTGGCGAGGCTGGAGCCGACGTCCAACGTGATGGCGAAAGGCTTACTCATGACGATGCTCCGTTCTGCAATCCGAAGCGCTGGATGTTGCGATCCGCGATGGACTGAATCGCGGCCAGGCGCTCTTCGTCGCGCTTGGGACGGAACAGGTGCGCGAATCGCTTCTGCAGTTTTAGATACTCCTCGGCCGGCTGTTTCCGGCGTATGATGCTACGCTCGGTCACTTCTCCAAACTCGGCTTCGAATAGCGGAAACAAGCCGCTCTCGACGGCCAGCCGGGCAACCTTGATGGTGTCATGCGGCTCCGAGCCCCAGCCCAGAGGGCAGGGCACATGCACATGGATGTAACGCGCGCCGTGAATCGCAATCGCCTTCTCGACCTTGTATTCCAGATCGTGCAGATTCGCCACCGACGCCGTGGCGACGTAAGGAATCATATGCGCCATCGCGATCAGCGGCACGCTCTTGCCCTGGCCGAACACGTTGCCGGGTTTCGAGCCGACCGAAGGCGTGGTGGCTGTTCGTGCCGCGGCCGGCGTCGTGCCGGAGCGCTGCACGCCCGTGTTCATGTAGGCTTCGTTGTCGTAGCAAATGTAAAGCACGTCGTCATTGCGCTCGAACATGCCCGACAGGCATCCCAGGCCGATGTCGGCAGTGCCGCCGTCGCCGCCCTGCGCGATCACTCGCACTTCGTTTCGGCCCTGGGCTTTCATCGCCGCCGCGACTCCGGCCGCGACCGCCGCGGCATTGCCGAACAGGGAGTGCATCCAGGCCACCTGCCAGGAAGTTTCCGGATATGGGGTCGAAAAAACCTCGAGACACCCGGTGGCGTTCACCGCGACCAGATTGCCGCCCGCGGCCCGCACTGCCGCGTCCACGGCATAGCGCGCGCCCAGAGCTTCCCCGCAACCCTGGCAGGCCCGGTGACCGCAGTTCAGCGCGTTGGAGCGCCGCGCGTCAGATTGCACCGCGCGATCGGAAACATCCAGCAGCCGATTGCCGACCGTGAACGTCCCGGTTTGGTAAAACTTGATGTGTTCAAACGGCATCGGTGACTCCTAGACGATCTTCGTTGGCAGGGTCGCGAGATCTTTCAAAATGCTTTCGGCCGCCGGGCCCGATCTGCGTGTTGCAGTCTCACGTGCCAACTGCCGGTTGATGACGCCCCAATTCAGATCCAGGAAGGTCACGCCCTCCAGCGCATCGGACTTGGCCTGGTGGAACAGTTTTAGCAGCGAGGCTTTCGTGATGGCCCGGCCGCCCAGGCCCGCGATCACGGTGTAAACTTTGTGGCGCCGGCCCGAAAGCGCCATCTGAATATCGGTGGCTAGCATCCCGCCCAGGCCCACGGCAAGCGATTTCTCGACTACCACCACCCGACGGGCGTCCGAAAGAGCCCGCCGCACGGCGTCCAAAGGAAACGGGCGATACGAACAGATACTAATGGAGCCTATCGCTATGCCGTCCTGGCGCAGCTCATCGACGGCTTCCTGAATGGTTCCGTTCACCGAGCCCAGCGCCACCACCACCGTTTCGGCGCCGTCCAAACGATAGGGCCGCAACAAACCGCCGGATTCGCGCCCGAATGTCTCGTAAAACTCGCCGCTGATCTCGGGAATGCGTTCCAGCGCCCGCAGTTGTTTGTTATGCGCCAGGTAACGAACTTCGGTGAAAGCTTCCGGCCCGACCATGGCGCCGATGGATACGGGTGCGTCGGGATCCAGCACTTGCGTGGGTTCGAAGCGCGGCAGCCAGCCGTCCACCTGGTGCTGCAATGGAACATCGATGCGATCGTAGGCGTGCGTGAGAATGAAGCCGTCCACGCATACCATCACCGGACAGGAAAGCTCCTCGGCCAGGCGGAAAGCCTGAATGTGCAGGTCGACCGCTTCTTGATTGGTTTCGGCGAAAAGCTGGATCCAGCCGGAGTCGCGCATCGACATGGAATCGGAATGGTCGTTCCAGATATTGATGGGCGCGCCGATGGCCCGATTCCCAATGGTCATGACGATGGGCAGCCCGAGGCCGGACGCGTTGTAAACTGCTTCGGCCATAAACAACAAACCCTGGCTGGCGGTCGCGGTATAGGAGCGTGCGCCGGCAGCCGATGCGCCGATGGCCACCGAGAGCGCGCCGAATTCGGACTCCACGTTCAGAAATTCGCAGCCGGCCAGTTGACCCGATTTCACCAGCTCGCCCAGCGCTTCCACGATGTGCGTCTGAGGCGTGATGGGGTAAGCGCAGATCACTTGCGGGCGGCACATCGCGACCGTTTCGGCTATGGCGCGTGAGCCTTCAATCTGCTTCCACATGGGCTTCCTCCCGAGTTCGGCGTGTCAGACTGTCGAGCGGCGGGATCGGCATACACTGGGTCACCAGGTCATAGGCCGCCTGCGCGGCCGCGGCATTGGATTCGCCGATTTTGCCTGAAAACTTCTGGCGGATGGCGGCTAGGACGGATGCAAGCCGGAGCTCGCCCGTCATAGCGGCGAACCCGCCTAGCAACGTACTGTTAGGCAGCGGACGGCCGACATGGCGCATGGCGAGTTCGGTGGCGGGCACCGCGAGCGTGTGATTCCGCGGAAGATTTTTCAAAAACGAAGCCAAGTTCAGCTCTTCCAGACTTCGAGCGGAGTTGATCAAAACGAAGCCATCGGGCTGAAGTCCTTCAAACAGCGATACTTGCTGCAGCAGCGTAGGGTCTTGGATGATAAGCGCGTCGGGGTTGGTAACCGGCTCGCGCAGGCGGATGGGCCGATCCGAGATACGGCAGAACGCCATGACCGGCGCTCCCATGCGCTCGGAGCCAAAGCTAGGAAAAGCCTGGGCGTAGCGCCCTTCCAGGAAAGCGGCGATGGAGAGCATCTCGGCGGCGGAGACGACGCCTTGGCCTCCACGTCCATGTATTCGTATTTGCACTCTGGTGGGGCGTGGTGCAACTCATTTGCCGCAGGGAGGGTGTTGAAAAGACAGGTGTGGGTAATTTCTCGGCAGTTTATTGGGTGCTATGCCCCATACCCTACTTCTCCTCTGGGAGCAGGAAGGGGGCGCATTACGCGATTGTCTTACCCCCGGTTATGACGGTATGACTTTGGCTTCCAGCTCGGCCCAGCGGGTGTACAAGTCTTCTACGCGTTGCTGGGCAGCTTGTAGCTTTTCGTAGGCTGCCATATACCGCTTCGCGTCGGAACCTGAAGCGTCAAGGTCGCGCTGACACGCTGCCAACTCTTGTTCGGCTGCCAGGATCTTTGCTTCCATCGCGTCCCACTCGCGTTGTTCCAGGTAGCCGAGTTTTCGCTTGGCCCGTTCGGCGGACGGTGGGCGCGGCTCGCCTGCCGTCGGCCGCTCCGCGGGCTGCTCGCTCCGCGAGGCTTCCCACTGCGAGTAGTCAGCGAAGACGCCACCTTCGGCTCCATCCAACCCGATCACGACGGTCGACACGCGATCTAGCAGGTATCGGTCATGACTCACCAGCACGACCGCGCCGGAAAAATCGAGCAGGCTGTCCTCCAGTACCTCCAGGGTTGGAATGTCCAGATCGTTGGTCGGTTCATCCAGCAGCAGGACGTCGGCCGGGGCGAGCATCAGGCGCGCGATCATCACGCGGGCGCGCTCGCCACCCGAGAGTCGCGACACGGGCATATCAAGCTGCTCGTCGCGAAACAGGAAACGCTTGGCCCATCCGGCAACATGGACGGTACGCCCGCGGTAGATCACCGAGTCGCCCTCCGGACATAGTGTGCGGCGTAGGCTGACATCCGGATCCAGGTGCTCGCCTCGATCCTGTGCGAAGCTGACGATTTGGAGCAGATCGGCGCGGCGGATTAATCCTGCGTCCGGCTCCAGTTTGCCTTCGAGGATCTTGAGCAGAGTCGTCTTTCCGCTGCCGTTCGCGCCCACCAGGCCGATGCGAACACCGGGCGCGAGCGTCAGGTTCAGGTTATGGAACAGCCGGCGGCCACCGAGGGTTTTCGAAATGCCTTCAGCCTCGATCAAGCGCTTGGTCTTTCGATCGGACGCGGTGAAGTCGATCTGTGCCGTCGCTGTACGGCTGCGCGCTGTGACGGCCGAGAGTTGCTGGATGAGCCGGCCGGCCGAGTCTATGCGAGCCTTGGATTTGCCGGTTCTGGCCTTCGGTCCCCGGCGCAGCCACTCTATTTCCCGGCGCACCTTGGTGGCGAGCGATTCCTGCTGCTTGGCCTGCGCCTCCAGAAACTCCTCGCGCTGCTCGAGGAATTCGCTGTAGTTGCCGTTCACCTGGAACGTATTTTGAGGATAGACCGCGTTGACCTCGACCATGCGCGTGGCGACGTTTTCAAGGAAGTAGCGGTCGTGTGTGACCACCAGGCAGGCGTTTACAGTCTGGATGGCGGTCTCGAGCCACAGGATACCTTCGAGATCCAGGTGATTGGTTGGTTCGTCCAGGAGCAGCACGTCCGGCGATGTCACCAGCGCGGCCGCGATGGCGAGCCGCTTCTTCCAGCCTCCGGAGAGCGTCTCTGCCGGGGCAGCCGGGTTGTCGAACCCGGCGCGGCCGAGCATCATTTGGATGCGCGCGAGCTTCTCCGAATCTTCTAAGTGCAAATTGTCCAACGCGGCTTTCAGGACCGAGCCAACGGTGTCGTCGGTGCCGAATACCGAATCCTGAGGGACGTAAGCCAGCCTGGTCAGCTTCCGAAGCGCGCGTGTTCCAGCTGTGGGCGTGTCGTTGCCGGCCAGGATCTCAAGCAGCGTGGTTTTGCCGCTGCCGTTTGGGCCGATCAAGCCTACGCGATCGCCCTCGGAAAGGCTCAACGAAAGATTTTCAAACAGGACTCGCGCGCCAAACGACTTGCTAAGCGCCGAGCCACTCAACAGAACTGCCATCTACTCCAGGATGCCATTGGAAAGTTACTCGAAGATCGAACCGACCGCGAGCGGCGACTCAGGAGCGAAGAACAGCGGAATGGACTGGCCGGGTCTGTATGTGAGGGAGCGGCCATCGGGCGTCGAAACTTCGACCTGGCGATGCTCGATATCCACCAGCCAGAATTCGCGCGATCCGTTTCCAAGACAAAGATTTCGCCGGTCGAGCATTTCGGCTGCGGTGTTGGAAGGCGAAAGGACTTCCACCACAAGATCTGGCGCGCCTTCGAGGTGCCCGGCGCGTGGAATCCGATCCCAGCGGTCGCGAGACATGAATGCCACGTCTGCTTGCCAATATTCGAACTCAGGACGCGGACGGAAGGCCATCTCGATGCCGACTACACCGGCGCTCCGAGCGGCGTCGATCAACATTTGTTGTAGCCGGAGCTGGGTGCAGTAGTGAGAGTGGTTGGGAGGTGGCATCTGGACCGGCTCGCCATGCCGGAGTTCGTAGCGAAATCCTTGCGGTGTGTCAGGAAGCTGCTCGAATTCCGCGAAGGACATTAGGCGAGTTGGGGGGGACGCCACAGCGCGTTGCCTCACTCAGATTATAGACCTGCCCTAGTCCTACTCGAAAATCGAGCCGACCGCCAGCGTCGCCTCGGGGGCGAAGAACAGCGGAATCGACTGGCCGGGTTTGTAGGTAATGGAGCGGCCATCGGGCGTCGAGACTTCGACCTGGCGATGCTCGATATCCACCAGCCAGAATTCGCGCGATCCGTTTTCAAGGCACATGTTCCTGCGGTCCAGAATCTCGGCGGCGGTATTGGAAGGGGACAGCACTTCGACCACGAGATCCGGCGCGCCTTCCAGGTGGCTCGCGTCCGGAGTCTGGTCCCAACGGTTCCTTGAAACGAATGCCACGTCGGCCTGCCAATATTCGAAGTTGGGACGCGGTCGGAACGGCATTTCAATATCGACTTCGCCGGCGTTTCCCGCGGCCCTTTCTAGCGCTTGGCGCAACCGGCGCTGAACCAGGTAGTGCGTGCGATTGGGTGGTGGCGTCTGGACTGGCTCGCCATGCCGGAGTTCGTAGCGAAATCCTCTCGGCGTTTCAGGGAGCAGCTCGAATTCCGCGAAGGACATTAGGCGAGTTGGGGGGGACGCCACAGCGCGTTGCCTCACTCGGATTATACGCTTCTTGCTTCGTTTGCCAACGGAAGCTTGAACGTTTCGCTTAGAGACGATGAAGCAATGGGCTTATCAACGCCAGAGCTGTAAGTACGGTGGACCAGACTACCGCCAGAAGGATCAGGCGCGGTGTCTGTCTAAGCTTCATTTCCCTTCGCGCTTCCAGTCTGATGAGCTCCTCCTCGCGGATTCTCGCGCGTTCATCCTGTGAAAGTATCATTTGTGTTTGCCTTCCTAAACCGCTTGTTTCGGCGGCCACGTTTTCCTAACAGCCGGAGATGGAACAACCTCTCCCACCAGCGGCGCCGGCGTTGGGACAATTTCTCTGCCAGGCTTTGGGGAGCGTTCGGCGCCACCCAAGTGCTCAACAGCCGGTCCAATTCGTGATCACTTAGTGGTTCCATACGGTCGCGAACTCCCTATAACAGCTTTGAGCGGCATTAGCATTCGCTTTAGGTTTTCTCGCGCGCGATGCAAGCGGGACTTGACTGTGCCCACCTCGGCATCCACAGTTCGCGCGATTTCTTCCAGAGAAAGATCTTCGTAGTGGGCAAGCA
>DATJWJ010000150.1:0-13676 GCA_035501355.1 Bryobacteraceae bacterium
TTTCGCGTTTGCCATGTCCGTTCTGACTACGGTGGATAGCAAGCGCCATCCCAACGTTGTTGCCATCGACTACGGCAACAAGGCCGGTGTGAGGCCGACGGACAAGGTTAAGGGAATGCCGTGGCTGGAAGTAGGCACGCAAGGCGCCGAGTACGGGATGCTGAAGTGGAAGGATGGCGACAAGGATCTCAAGCTAGGCGACCGCGTGGAGATTTATTGCACGGTCCTCGACGACAGCACCAACTACTATGACCGTTACTACGTAGCGCAAGGTGATCGAATCGTCGATGTTTGGCCCATCATGGGACGCAGCGGCGCCGCGCAACGATAACCGAAGCTCTCGCGTGGAACGAAATTCTCTGGTTGTCATCGCGGCGTTCGTGTGCGCCCTGCCTGTAACTGGCCAGCCAATCGACGCGGGAAGAAGACAGTTTGCCGCGCGCTGCGCCAGTTGTCACGGCACGGACGGCGCCGGCGGAGAATTCGGCCCTAGCATTCTGGACATCCGGCGTTCGGGCCCCGCCGCCAACCGCAGCATCCGCAACATTATTACCGAGGGCGTTCCCGAATCCGGCATGCCGCCGTTTTCCCTGCCCCAGGAAGAACTCGATCCGCTAGTAGCTTTCGTAGAGGGTTTGCGCGCTCCAGCGGCTGCTCATCCCGCGGAGGGCGATGTTCAGGCCGGAGAAAACTACTTCTTCGGCCAGGGAAATTGCGTGACTTGCCACATGGTGACAGGCCGGGGAGGCGTTCTGGGACCAGACCTTTCCAATCTCGGCCGTGAGGCCAGGCTGATTCAAATCGAAGCGGCGTTGAAAGATGCCAACACGCTGCCCGTCCCGGGATACAAGTTGGTTTCAGTGCGCCTTCGTTCGGGACAGACCATCCGTGGGCTGGTCAAAAACGAAAGTAACTACGATCTGCAATTGCTGGGATTGGACGGAACATTGCGTTTTCTGTCGCGCGACGAGATCGCGCAGGAGACCGCCGAGCCGAAGCCGCTGATGCCGCCGGTAAACGCGACGGACCAGGAAAAGCGCGATCTGCTGGCATACTTGAGCCGCCTATCCACGGATAAATCGCCAGATGCGGTTTTGACTGGGCGAGGCGCGCCTCGCGGGGAACCGCTGTTTTCCACAATCGCGGATCCCAAGCCCGGCGATTGGCCGACTTACAACGGCCACCTCAGCGGAAATCGCCACAGCGCGCTAAGCCAGATCAACACGTCCAATGCCACGCAATTAGGAGCCAGATGGATGTTCAACATGCCCGGCAGCCGCCGCTTGGAAGTGACGCCGGTGGTGGTGGACGGACTGATGTATGTGACCATGGCCAACCAAGCCTATGCGCTGGACGCGGCCAGTGGACGGCAGATCTGGCACTACTCGCGTCCGCTGACCAAGGGCGTAATCGGAGACGCGGGAACGGCAATCAACCGCGGCGTCGCGGTGTTGGGCGACCGGGTTTTCATGGTCACCGATCATGCGCATTTGATCGCGCTCAACCGGTTCACTGGCCAACTGTTGTGGGACAGCGAAATGGCGGATTATCGCAAGCATTATGGCGCGACGTCGGCGCCGCTGGTGGTCAAAGATCTGGTCCTATCCGGGACATCCGGGGGCGACGAGGGAGCGCGTGGTTTCATCGACGCGTACAAGGCATCAACCGGTGAACATGCCTGGCGTTTTTGGACCATGCCGGCGCCGGGCGAGCCGCTTTCGGAGACCTGGGTCGGAAGAGCCATCGAACACGGATGCGTGGACTCCTGGCTAACCGGCACTTACGATCCCAGCACCAATCTGATTTATTGGCCCACCGGAAATCCCTGCCCCGATTTTAACGGCGACGAACGCAAGGGAGACAATCTTTACTCGAGTTCGGTTCTGGCGCTGGAGCCTGAAACCGGGAAGCTGCGCTGGTATTACCAGTTCAGCCCGCACGATCTGCACGATTGGGACGCTACCGAAACTCCCATGCTGATCGATACGGAGTTTCGCGGCCGCCAGCGAAAATTGCTGGTGCAGGCGAATCGGAACGGGTTCTTTTATGTTCTAGATCGGGTGACCGGCGAATTTCTGTTGGCCGAACCTTTCGTCAAAAAGTTGAACTGGGCCAGTGGAATCGGACCAGACGGCCGGCCCAAGCTTCTGCCCGGCCAGGAGCCGACTCCGCAAGGAACCGAGACGTGTCCATCCATGGGCGGCGCTACGAACTGGATGTCCACAGCTTTTAATCCCGCGACCAAGCTGTTTTACGTGATGGCGCTGGAGGCCTGCAACATCTATGTGAAGTCGTCGGCGTGGTGGGAGCCGGGTCAGTCCTTCTATGGCGGCGGCGCTCGGCGCGTGCCAGGCGAGACGGGACAAAAATTCCTGCGCGCGATCGACATTCAAACCGGCAAAGTCGTTTGGGAAGTCCCACAAGTTGGTTCCGGCAGCAGCGCGGGCGGCGTGCTATCGACGGCCGGAGGCGTTCTGTTCTTAGGCGATGATAGCGGCGCATTGGCGGCCGTGGATGCGAAGAACGGCAAGCCGCTTTGGCACTTCCACACCAACGAGGCCTTCCGCGCTTCGCCCATGACTTACATGGCGGAGGGAAAACAGTATGTAGCAATCGCGGCCGGCTCGAACATCATCGCGTTCGCGTTACCTTAACCGGCCGCGTTGGTCGAACTTATCTAAAAGTCCAGCCTGAGCGAAAGCTGTCCGACGCGATTCCCTCCGTTTTCCGCACCCTGTACGGTTTGCGTCACGCCGAAAGTGCCGGGCGAGGAAATGTCCATGGATTGCGGCTGCAGGAAATTCGGGTGATTCAGCAGATTGGTGTAAGTGGCTTCGAACCTCATTCTGAGCCGCTCCCAGATTTGGAAGTTCTTGGCCAGTCCTGCCGAGACGGTGGTGGTGCCGGGCCCGACACAAGTGCCTACGCCCGCGTTTCCGGTGCGGCCCGCGCCTTGTGGTGTAAGAGTAAAGCCATTTAGATTGAACCAGCCGCTCGGTGAGGGATTTGAAAGATCGCATGGGCCGATCTGGTCGGGCCGGATGGATAAGAACCGACCCAATTCGTTCAGATTCGATGCGCTATCGGCCGGGTTGCTGTCAACGGCGGTCATGAATGGCCCGGTCTGAGCAAGAATGATGGCGCTGAGTTGCCAGCCCCCGAGCGCTCCATTTACGAAGCGGTTGGCATTCGACAGGAACGGACGGCCTTGCCCGAACGGCAACTGGTAGAGACCAGTCGCCAAGAACCGCTGGCGGCGCGGGCCTGGATCGTTGCCACGGTTGTTGCGGAGATTGAATTGGTCGTCGATAAAGTAGGACCCTGAGAAATTCCCCGCTTCCGTCCCCGAGCCAACCGGAGCATCGCCGAGATTGGACAGATCCTTGGTCCAATCATAGGTCGCTTGCAAGTAGAACCCTTGCGCCATCCGGTGCGAGAGTTGCAGTTCCAGAGCCTGGTAGTTGGCGAAGCCGTAGTTCTTCATCGAAATGATGTCGTTGAATTGCGGGAAGGGTTTGATGCAGGGTCCGTTGGGACTGGAGTGACATTGATTCAAGTCCACGTTGACCGATAGGCGATAGCTGTTCTCCCCGATATAGCTGCCGCGAGCGGTCCAAGTATTCAAGAACTGGCGCTCGATGGTGACATTCCACTGAGCCGATTGCGGATCCCTGTAGTGCATATCCTGCGCCTCGAAGACATTGCCGGTGCCTACAATCTCGGGTACAAACCCACCGTTGCCGTAGCCGACGCTGGGAAGGACAAACAGCGGCTTATTGTTGTTATCCAGGCCGTTCACATAAAAAGGCGGGTTGGTGGCTGCCACGCCAGTCATCATGTAGGCTACCCAGCCGAGGCTCGGAACGGTGAAGATACCAAACCCAGCGCGGAACACGGTTTTGTCGTTACCGAACGGCCGCCATGCCACTCCGATCCGCGGATCAAAGTTTCTGTAGTAGGTGTATCGGAGGCCCTGCGGTATGTGGGCCTGGCTGGCAGATTCGAACGGGGTGCACGGCAAATCAGGATTGGGAAGAGGATTGATCGAGCAGGAATTGAACGTGAACAAGACGCCCGGCGCAGGGGGAAGCTTTTGGTAGGCGACATCGGGCACGATGATGCCGCCCGTTTTGGGATTGAAATTGGCGATATTGCCGTTTATCTCGTTGAAGGGCGGCTGCAGTTCCCAGCGCAGGCCAAAGCTCACGGTCAGGCTCCTGGTGGCGTGCCATTCATCTTGTCCGAAAATGGCAAAGTGAGTCGACCTTTGATCGAGTGGAGGACCGGTCACAAAGACCTGATCCGTGGCCGGTAGCCCCAGCAAGAGATCGGCGAACGAATTTCCGCTGAATCCTCCATTGAAGCTGAAGGAGCCGAATTCGTCGGATGCGCCGAAGTTGTCGATTCTGGCGTACTCCACACGGCGGAACTCACCACCGAACTTCATACTGTGCTTCCCTCTGATCCAGGAGAGGTTGTCTCCATACTGGGTTGTTTTCGATGCGGTAGGCCCAATGGCATCGTGCCCGATATTCGTGAAGCCGGTTCCGGAGCTGAAATCGAAGCCGGGAAAACCACCCAGCGTTCCGGCGTGTGAGAGGTCCAATCCAACCAGGCCCAGGTCTTTGACTACAGCCGCGCCCTGCAAAGAAAACGAAGATGTGATGTTGAGGCGGCTATACCCGAACCGGAATTCGTTAACCAAATGCGGAGTGATCAGGTGGTTATCGGAAATGATGAGATTCTTGTCGTACTCGTTGTTGCTGATCGGCGGCAGCAGTTGCGCTAACTGGGTCTGGAAGGCGCCCCCGCCGAATCCGCTATTGGGCTCAAATTGCTGAGGAAGATTCTTCCAGGTCCACCGCCCGAAGAGCTGGTTGTTCTTGCCGATGTACTGATCGACGCGGATGTCGTATCCATTGGTCTCGTTGCTGAGCGGCTGTTGTGTCCGATAGTTACCGATGGTTGAACCGGAGTTGTAGTTCGGCAGCGGGATGTACTTAGTGAGCAGCCTCTGCGTGACGGGATTCAGGCAATCGAGTTGGCCGGAGGAAGTGCACGCCGGAATCGTGTTATTGGGGAAAGGGGCCCCCGTAAACGGATCGATAGCGGGAGGTCCGGGTACGCCGTTGAGATTGCCGGCCACCATAGCCGCGGTCGGCACATTGTCCACAATCAATTGGGTGCCCGGTCTGCGGTTCAACTCGGAATCGATGAAGAAAAACGTCTTGTCGTGGCCGTTATACAGCTTTGGAATGATGACCGGACCGCTCAAGCTGCCGCCGAAAGTATTCCATACCTTGGCCTGTTTCTGGGTGGCGCCGTATACAGTTGCATCGAGCGCGCGGTTCTGAAGATATTCGAACGCGCTGCCGTGGAAGGCATTTCCGCCGCTCTTGGTGGTCACAGTCACGTCGCCTGTGGTTGCGAACTCGGCATTGTTGTTGATCGCCGACACTTTGAATTCGCTTAGCATCTCCGAGGACGGATACATGTTGCTGGCGGGCGAATTGTAGACGATGTTGACCGTGGACGTGCCGTCCACGGTGTAGTCGGTTTGGAAGGGCTGCGATCCGGTGAGGGAGATGTTTCCGAACTGATCTTGCGAGACGTTGGCCGATGCAACGATGGCGCCGAGCGGGCTGGTTGAGGCTCCGCGATAATTGGAGGGCAATCCGGTCACCTCCTCGCTACCCATCGTGTTGGCTATGGTCGCATTCTCGGTATTGATGGCCGCTGCTTCGGCACTTACCTGCACGCTCTGCTGCACTGAGGCCAGGGCCAGCGTCACATCCACGCGCCTCTCCTGGCGGGCATCCAGCGTTACCTGGTCGACCTTGGCGTTTGCAAATCCGGGCTTGACGACCGCGATGGAATAACGTCCCGGCGGCAGGTTCAACAATTGGTATTGCCCGCTGCTGTTGGTAGTCGCACTGCGAGTACTGTTATCGTCGAGGTTCGTGATGGTGACCACCGCAGCCCCGATGACGCTGCCGGATTGATCCTGGACAGTGCCGACGAATGTTCCGAAGGTAGATTGTCCGAAAGCGGAAGCGCCCGCGAACAGAAGCACGGCCAGCAGCAGGGACAAGAAATATCTCATTTTGGCTTCACCTCTCTGATTCAGAACTACCGGACCTAAGCACAATTAACAAGAGCCATACAAAAGGGACTTCGCGAACCAACCGCTTGCTGACAGGGAGCAAAGTGTCTCGAAGGGCTTTGCATGTAATCCGCAACAGAGCACGCACTGAACGCGCTCGCCACCAACGGGGGACTGGGCATTATTATACGCGAGCCCCAACATTTGTCAAGACAGATGTCGGAGGCCTTGTTAATGCCTGCCTTCAAGTAAGTTGTAAGTAAGCAAACGACAAGCCAGTTACTCCGCACGGGGGCTCGAACACAGTATCCAGGCGCCTGGGAAGTGCGGATCGCGTGGCGAGTTGCAGTTCTGCGCGGTACGGGTGAAGATGGAAGGCACCGGCAACGAATAGAAACCGAAATGGTGCATCATGAACTTAATGCCAAGCAACCTATACCGTCATATCGGGCGAGTCTTGCAATGGAGTTATGTGCTCCCCGTCTTCGCCCTGGTGGCTGGTCTTAACGCGCAGGAGCGGAACCCTTTTGCGAATGACCCCGCGGCGGCGGAGGCTGGAAAGTATCACTTCCGCATCAATTGTGCTTTGTGCCATGGCCTGGGCGCGCGCGGCGGGGGGCGTGGGCCGGATCTGACTCGCGCCAACAAAAAGCACGGCAACTCCGACGCCGAGATGTTCCGCACCATCCACGACGGCGTTGCTGGCACGGACATGCCCGCAGCGCTTGGCAGTATTGGCGTTGAAATGAAAGACCAGGAGATCTGGCAGGTCATCACGTATCTGCGCAGTATCGAGGTGAAAACTCCGCCGCCAACCGGCGACGCCGGGCATGGCAAGGCGCTTTTTTATGGCTCGGCGGCTTGCTCGAAATGCCATATGGTGGATGGAAAAGGCGGGCGGTTGGGGCCCGATCTGACCTCGGTGGGAACCTCGCGGTCGCTCGAATCGATCGTCCAATCCATACGCGACCCCAGCAAGGAGCTGGCCGCAGGCTACGAAACCGCAACCGTGGTCACTTCCGATGGACGGGAAGCGAAAGGCATCGTCATCAACGAAGATCGCTTCAGCGTTCAAATGATGGACACCAGCGAAAAGATATTGCTGCTCGATCGCGACAAGCTGCGATCCTTCAAGAAAAGCCCCGTCTCCCTGATGCCCCCGTACAACACGAGCGCGTTGAGTGAAAAAGACCTCCAGGATATTCTCGCGTATTTACTAACCATTGGTAGTAAGTGAGGGAGCCAGCATGAATAAGTTGCTATGCAATTTACTAATTGTTGCTGCTTTGGCGTGCACCGGCAACGCTTTTGGCCAGGTTACATCTGATCGGCTGGTCAATTCGTCAAAAGAACCGCAGAACTGGTTCATGTACTCAGGCGACTATTCCGGTCACCGATTCAGCACATTGAAACAGATCGACGCGAAGAACGCCGGTTCGCTGGTAACGAAGTGGGTCTATCAAAGCGGAGCCCCGAGCGATGGTTCCAACGGCAGATTCGAAGCCACCCCGCTGGCGGTCGACGGTATCCTGTACGGGACCGCGCAAGACGGGCGTGTTTTCGCGCTCGACGCCCGTAGCGGCCGGCCTATATGGCGCTATGAGCGACCCACGCCGCCGGACATTCGACCCTGTTGCGGGAGGGTGAATCGCGGGCTCGCCATCCTGGGCGACAAGGTTTTCTTCGGTACGCTGGATGCCCACCTTATGGCGCTGGATGCCAAGACCGGCCATATCATTTGGGACGTTGCGGCAGTTGATTATAAACAAGGATACAGCTTCACCGTCGCGCCACTGGCGGTAAAGAACCTGATCATTATAAGTCCCGCGGGTGGCGAATACGGAATCCGGGGCTTTGTGGACGCTTACGACGCCAATACGGGCCAGCGAAAATGGCGATTCAATACCGTGCCTGGGCCCGGACAGCCGGGGAATGAAACCTGGGAGGACGAATCTTGGAAGATCGGCGGCGCTCCCGGGTGGGTTACGGGCACATATGATCCAGCTAGCAACGAAATCTTCTGGACAACCGGAAATCCGTCGCCTTCGAATCGCGGCGAGGGACGCGCCGGCGATAATCTTTACAGCAATACCCTGCTGGTTCTGGATGCAGACACGGGCAAACTCAAGTGGCATTTCCAATTCACCAAGCATGATACGCATGATTGGGATGCGGTGGAAGTGCCGATGCTGGTGGATATGGGCGGCAAACACCTGGTGGTTCAAGCCAATCGCAACGGTTTTTTCTACATAATTGACCGCTCCACGAGAAAGCTTATCTCCGCGACTCCGTTTGGCACGGTGACTTGGACTCACAGTAAAGACGCGGAAGGGCGGCCGGCGCCAGATAAAGACGCCGAGCCCACGTTTGAAGGCCGGCGGATATGTCCGGGAGCGGGCGGTGTTACGAATTGGTTTTCGCCGGCATTCAATCCGCAGACCGGCTTGTTCTACGTCACGGCCAACGAAACTTGCAACATTTTCAGCACGGCGCCGCAGAAATATGAGCAAGGCAACGCTTATTATGGCAGCGCCTACTTTCCCGCGGGCGATTCACCGGAGCTAGGCGCGGTGCGCGCACTCGATCCACTCAGCGGAAAAAAGAAATGGGAATTCGAACATGTCACCACTTCGGCGGCGGGCCTGCTGTCGACGGCCGGCGGAGTGACGTTTACCGGCGATGCGCAGGGGAATTTCATTGCCTTGGATGCGGCTTCGGGCAAGGTGCTGTGGCACTTTCAGACCGGCGGAGAGGTGCATGCCGGGCCGATGACGTTCGCCGTGGACGGGAAACAATACGTGGCGGTCGCGGCCGGAACTTCTCTGTATGCATTCGGCCTTCCTTGAGGAGCGCGCAGCATGCGAAAAATCCTACTGACCCTCTGCTTCGCCGCCTTGGCGTTCGCTGCCGACAGCCGGCCACGGATTCGAGCCGTCACGGTATTTATCGATGTCGATTCGACCAACTACGCCGCAAAAATCCAAGACGCGCAGAAATTCCTGGCGGTCGCCAAGACAGCCTTCAATCGCGCCGGATTCGAAGGCGCGGGAGGGCGCATCACAACGCAGCCGTTTCCAGTGTACACGCACGGTCTGGCGCGGCAAGAGGCGCTGGGACTGATTCGCAAGATGCGAGAGGCCGCTTCCAAGGGCTCGTCGGCTCTCGATATCGGACCAGCCATGATGCACGATAACGACGACTTGGCGCCGGTGGCGCTATTAACGGACGTTCTCTCGGCGAACCTGGGTGTCAATGCCAACCTGGTTATAGCCGACGAACAAGGCATCCACTGGCGGGCGGTCAACGAAGCGGCGAAGCTCATCAAAGCGGTTTCGCAACGCAGCCCGCACGGCGACGGCAACTTCAGCTTCGGCGCAATCGCGATGGTGAAGCCCTACGGGCCTTACTATCCCGGCTCCTACCATCTCGGCCAGGGACATGCATTCGCCGTAGCGATGGAGGGAGCGGGTGTGGTAGGAGATGTGTTCGAGCACTATCGCGATCCCGTGGAAGCAGAGCGGCAATTGTCCAAGACGATCAATGAATATGCCAAACGAGCCGAGGCGGTGGCGCTGCAGCTTGCGTCGAGCACAAAGTGGACCTATGAGGGAATCGACGCGACGCCCGCGCCGCTGGGTGACCGTTCCATCGCGGGCGCCATCGAATCGTTCACCGGCGCGCCGTTTGGAGCCAACGGCACGTTGACCGCGTCGCGCATCATCACGCACGCCGTGCAGTCGACCACCGTCAAGCGCATCGGGTACTCTGGGTTGATGATCCCGGTGCTGGAAGATAACCTCATGGCGCAGCGTTGGGCGGAGGGCACTTTCAACCTGGATTCGATGTTGGCCTACTCGGCGGTTTGCGCCGCCGGACTCGACACGGTGCCGCTTCCGGGTGATGTGACTGAGGAGCAAATCGGACGTATCCTGGGCGACTTGGCTTCGCTTGCGTATAAGTGGGATAAGCCGCTGGCCGCAAGGCTCCTTCCAGCGCCGGGGAAGAAACCTGGAGACAAAACCGCGTTCAGCGAGAGTGAATTCTTGAAGAACACGGTGGTGCAGCCACTTCCGGGCGCCCGGCGGCCATGAAGCGCCGGAGGTTCCTCACTCTTTCGGCCACCGCGCTGGGCGGCACGCTGATCTATCGCCTCGACCGCGGCTTTTCTGTTGCGCACGCGCAGTCCAGCGGGAAGATTCGCGTTCCCCTGCGATTTTTCGACGAGGGCCAGGCGCTGATCGTCGCTGCTGCGGCCGCGCGCATTTTTCCGACGGATGAATCGGGGCCCGGCGCAAGCGAGGCCGGTGTCGTGATCTACATCGATCGCCAATTGGCCAGCCCTTACGGGCGAGACCGTCACCGCTATGTGCAGGAGCCGTTCGAAGACGGTGTCCCCGAGCAAGGCTACCAGGGGAAAACGACGCCGCGTGAGGTCTATCGCAACGGGATCGCTTCGCTCGGTGCGGGTTTCGATCGCCTGAAGCCCGAGCAGCAGGATGCCCAATTGCGGAAGATCGAGGACGGCTATTTCTTCAGCCTGCTGCGCCAGCACACCATCGAAGGAATGTTTTGCGATCCAATGCACGGCGGTAACGCGGACCTGATCGGATGGCAGCTCATCGGTTATCCAGGACCGTACATGAGCTGGGCGCAGGACATTGATAAGCATAATGGCGTGGCGCTCCGGCCGAAGCCGCAAAGTCTGGCCCAGGTGCTCGGGCACAAGACGACGCCTTGGGAGGACGAGTCATGAAGACACTTCCCAAAGTGGACGTCGCCATCGTCGGCGGCGGCTGGACCGGCCTGCTCATGTCCAAGGAGCTCGGCGCGCGCACCGGGCTCAAAGTGGCCGTGCTCGAACGCGGCCAGCCCCGCAACCGCACCGCCTACGTCAATGGCATGGACGAACTGGACTATGCAATTCGCCTGCGCATGATGCAAGACACCTCTCGCGAGACAGTGACGTTCCGTCACAGCAGCTCCGACCGCGCGTTGCCGCTGCGGCAATGGGGCTCATTTCTCCCCGGCGAAGGGGCGGGCGGCGCCGGCGAGCATTGGCAGGGCGAGACGCCGCGATTCTTCCCGCATATTTTCGAAATGCGCAAGCGTCTGACCGAGCGCTACGGCGCGGCGAAGCTGCCAGAAGGGTGCGCCATTCAGGATTGGGGCATCCGCTACGAGGAACTCGAGCCGTACTACACGCGGGCCGAGCATCTGCTAGGCATCTCCGGGCTAGGGGGAGCCGATCCGTTTGAAGGACATCGGTCGGCTGACTTTCCCACGCCGCCCATGAAGCTGAACCATATCTCGGTCCTGTTTTCCGACGCAGCGCGCGCGCTGGGATATCATCCTTGTCCGCTACCTTCAGCTAATCTCAGCACGACCTTCCGGAATCCCGACGGCGTGATCCGCCCAGCCTGCGAATATTGCGGCTTCTGCGAGCGCTTCGGCTGCATGGTGGGGGCGAAAGCGCAACCGAGCAACGTGCTGCTGCCTGTTATCGCCAAACAGAAGCGCGTGGAATTGAGAACCGGCGCCAACGTTCGCCGCATCGTTCACAAAGATGGCAAGGCCACCGGCGTAACATACTTCGATGCGACCGGGACCGAATTTTTCCAGCCGGCGGACCTGGTTGTTCTTTCTTCCTGGACGCTGAATAACACCAGGCTGCTGCTGTTGTCGAAGATCGGCGGGCCTTACAATCCTGCCACAGCCCAGGGACAAGTGGGACGCAACTTGACTCATCAGGTGATGGGCTCGGTGCAGCTGCTGTTCGACAAACCGCTCAATCGATTCATGGGCGCAGGCGCCAGCGGAGTCATGATCGGCGATCTCGATGCCGACAACTTCGACCACGGGCCGCTGGATTTCATCGGCGGCGCGCGCGTTATAGCAAGCAGCTCAGGTGCGCGCCCGATTGCGAACTTCGGCGCGGTGTCGTCTTCGGTCACCGCAACCTGGGGCTCGGAATGGAAGAGGGAGGCCATTGCATCGTTCGACCGCATCGCGGGTATCGGTGCGATCGGCGAGCATCCGTCCTATCGGGCCAACTACATGGATCTGGATCCGAGATATCGCGATCAATTCGGCGATCCGCTGCTGAGAATGACCATCGACTACACCGACAACGAGCGCAAGCTGGCCGCTTATGTCTCAGGCAAGCTGGCCGAGATCGGGCGCAAGATGGGCGCCAGCGAGGTGCTGCTGCCCGACCCGCTAGGACGATATGATGTCGTGCGCTACAAAGGGACTCATATTCAGGGCGGGACGATCATGGGCGCAAATCCGGAGACTTCCGCGCTGAATCCCTGGCTGCAGCACTGGCAGATGTCGAATTTGTTCATCCTGGGCGCGTCGGCCATGCCGCAAAATCCTTCCGGCAATCCAACGTTGACATTGCTGGCGCTGACGATGCGAACCGCGGATGCTCTGGTCGGGAAGTATTTCAAACATCCCGGACCGCTGGCCTGAGCAGGCGTCACTTTTCGCCGCTTTTTTCCAGTTGTTCCTGCTGCTTCTCTTCTGCGCGCGCGCCGCGCAGAATATCCACGAGGGCGCGGTTGTCTTCGTGACACGCATATTCGTACACCTGACCAGGCGTAGCCACGAAAGGTAGTTCTCCAGTCCAGGAATTGAGAAACGTTGTTGGATCGTCGATTGTGAAATTGTAGAGAATTGTATTCGCATCCACGCGAGTGAAGCGCTCGGTCACGTGCAGATTTTGATCGGAACCATCCAGGCTGGCCTTGTCAGTGAAGTTAGTGGTGTCGACAACCAATGTCGCGCCCTCCCAGTGGCCGCGCGAATCGCCCATCCACTGCCGCACATCCGGAGGAAGATGCGGGCGGCCATCCAGAGGAATGATGCGGACGTCGTGCATCATCTCGATCAGGATCATCACGTATTTCGGCGTCTGGACAATCTGGTAGGTGCTGTTGTAAGGAGCGGGAAGCATGGGCGGTTCGGCGGCCCACAGCAAGCAACGCTCGGCTAGCGATCGATCCTGCGCGCGGTCCGCGGGATGCTTTTGGGCATAGGCATTGGCATCCGCCAGACGCCGCCATGCTTCTGGAGTAAATGGCGGAAGATGGCCGTCCGGCGGGTCGACAATAATTGCAGTTCTCACGTCGCCATTGACGCGAGCGAGCCCCGATCCGTGATCAAAGAAGAGTTCATTGTACCCACGCCCTACATCGACCTGCGGAAGACCGTCGCGCCGGTCGGCGCTGCCCTGCCTGGCGATGTCCTTCTCAAATTTCCTGGCTTCTTCCTCGGTAAGCGTGGTGCTCCTACCCAAGCCGATGGGACGCTCCAGCAGCGTCATCGTTGCGTTGGTCCATGTTCCCTGCAAATCGGAGTGTCCGTCCGCGGTGCGGAGGCGTGGCGATTGAGCCAGGACGCCCATTGCAACTACGAAGATTAGTAAAACCGGATTCTTCACGAAGATGTTCAAAGCCAAAGCTTCAATGTAGACGATCGCTCAAAGCGAACGCAACGTCGCGCAGCGAATGCGTAGCCTGGATAGCCACTATAATGACTACGGATGCGAAAGACGCGCCGGGCAATTCTTTTT
>DATJWJ010000151.1:0-7313 GCA_035501355.1 Bryobacteraceae bacterium
GACTACCAAGATCGCCGTCACTCTCCCGGATCAGCAGCTCCGCGATATTCGAGCCTTGGTCGCAGCCGGGCAGTCCGGTAGCATCTCCGCGTTCGTGAAACACGCCGTTGATATCGCCCTCTTCGATGCCGCCGGCTGGCGCGAAATGCTCGCCGGAGCGCTCCAGCGGACTGGCGGACCGCTCACCAACAAAGAGCGCGGCTGGGCTGACTCAATCCCCTCCCCACGCCAGGCCAAGCGCCGCTCCCCAAAGCCCAAGGCCGCGTGACCGGCATTACTTTGGACGCCGGCGCGCTGATCGCCGTTGACCGCAATGACCGCCCCGTGCTCGTCCTCATTGCGCGCGCCATGGAGAGCGGTATGCGTGTCACCGTCCCGGCCATGGCTCTCGCCCAGGCGATCCGGAATCCTACCAGACAGCCCCGCCTCTCTCGCCTGATCCGCCAGCCGCTCGCCGACGTGATCCCCCTCGACGCACGCCATGCAACCGCAGTCGGACTCCTGCTCGCGGAATCCGGCACTTCGGACATTGCCGGCGCCCACGTCGCTGTGTGCGCCCGGAACGCCCGCCAGCCCGTCCTCACCAGCGACCCGGGTGACCTCGCCCGTCTCGCCCCAGACCTCCGGGTCGTCCCTCTCTGAACCCAACGATTACTCCCCGAAACGCCCTTGCATCCGCGAATGGAACCGCTCCGCGTGAATGGTCGGCCACCGGCCACTCCTCGCGAGGAGTAGCGGCCGCCATCGCAACGCCAGGATGCTTCTTCCAGCGCATACTGGCCGGAGCCTTCCAGAACGCGCGGCCGGGGTTCGTGGGCTACGCCATCCCGCCATGGAATCGGAAATCGGTGCACAGAGACACAGCCGCAGCCGGCTGGTATTCATCGCCAATGCATCCCGGACCGGCGCCGGAGCCACTCGCGGGCACTATCGGTGAGGGAAACATAGCTGCCGAATGGCCATGGGGAGGGTGAAACATTGTCGTTGGCGCCGTTGTCCGGCACTGCCAGGCAGGCGTGCAGTTCGCCGGCGGTGGTGATGCCCTGGCAGGCAATCCATCCGGAGTCGTTGATCGAAAAAGCGCCGGTGAGTTGCACGAACGGCCCAGCGTCGCGGACGAAGCCGTTGAGGTCCTTGGGCTGTCTGCCTTGCCAAATAATGGCGCGCCCGAAATACGGATTCGCCGGTTCGACCGTCCACCCCACGATTTCGCCCAGGTCATTGATCGTATGGCAGCAACCCGCCACCGTTGCGACCGCTCCGGGAAAGGCGCCGTAGTCCTCGATACCGGTCAGCCGGGTCCAAAGGAACGTGTGGACGGTGCCGTCGCTGGGCGATTGCGCGGTCCCGACAACTTCACCCAGATTATTGATGCTGGTGGCGATGTTCTGCGCGCCTCCCAGACTGCCGAGGTCCGTCACGGAGCCGTCCGCTCTCCACAGGACTGCGTGGGTCGCACTGCTGCTGCTGATGGCTGCCGGGGGCAGCCCCGTGGTCCCACACAAGCCCGATGCGCCCACTGTCTCGCCAAGGTCGTTGATCGTAAGGCCGAATGCCACAGTGTCGCCCGCCGACACAAGCGGAGAAAGAACTCTCTGGATCTCGCCGTTTGGTTTCCAGGTTACCGGTTGAAAACGCTGCGCCTGAAAGGGCGTTCCCTGTGAGCAGCTCGAATCAGGAGTGCCGTTCTCTGCAAAACCGCTCACCTGCCCCAGGCTGTTGATCCAAAAAGCGTTCGCGTTGTGACCGCCCGGCAGGTTGGGAAGCGCCGTCATTCCTCCGACGGTCCGAATGACCGCGCGGGTTATCCGATGAGTCGGATTCGGCGGATCGAACTGGCCAAAATCTTCCCCATTCGGATCCAGCGTGGCGATCTCGGAACCCATGGCTACCTCGCCAAGCGCACTGACGGCGGCGGCACCGCTGTTGCACGTCGGACAGGCAGGAAAGAGCGGCGGACCCAGGACCCGCAGGTTGGTTTTCGCGAGGCCACCCAGCTGCCTGCTCCACAGGATTGCGGTTGCGGCGAATCCATCGGTCTGAGCCGGCGTGGCGGCAGCACCCGTAACATCACCGGCAATGTTGATGCCGAAGCCGAAGCTGTATGTACCGCCCAAGGTGCCCAGGTCAATGACGGTATAGCGCCGTTGTGGCTGCGCCGTAGCAAGCGCCGCGAGCAAGGTCGCCGCGACGATCGAAGTCAGGAATTTCTTCATGTGTTCCTCCATCCAGTTAGGCGGAGAATCCCGTCGAATTTGCTAACCGAGGTCGCGGAGAATTTTCTGGCCCGGCCCGGCGGTATAATCGCCTCGATAGGGATAGGGGGGGAATGGCCGATGAGCTGAATGAAAACGACGTCAGCCGGCTTCTCCGCGCCTGGAGCGATGGAGATCAGAATGCCCTTAACGGCTTGACGCCCATTGTTTATGAAGAGCTTCGGCGCCTGGCTCGCCACTACATGGAGCGTGAGCGCCCGGGACACACGCTGCAGACCACTGCGCTGGTGAATGAAGCCTACATGCGCCTGGTAGACTACAAGCGCATGAAATGGCGCGATCGGGCGCATTTCTTCGCGGTTGCGGCGCAGGTGATGCGGCGGATACTCGTCGACCATGCCCGTAGCCATAACGCCAAGCGCGGGGCCGGCGTGCAGCACGTCGCTTTCGATGATGTCGCCATCGTAACCGCCGGCCCCGCCAGTGACCTCGGCGTGGATTTTGTCGCGCTCGATGATGCCCTGAATGCGCTGGCCCGTCTCGACTCGCGCAAGGTCCAGATTATCGAGATGCGTTTCTTTGGCGGCCTCAGTGTTGAGGAGACGGCCGAAGTACTCAAAGTGTCGCCAGCCACGGTAAGGCGCGACTGGAGCATTGCCAAGTTCTGGCTTTATCGTGAGCTTGGCGGTGGGACGGGCGATGGATTCGGAACAGTGGAAACAACTCGATAAGCTGCTGCACGCTGCATTGCAACGGCCGCCGGAGGAGCGCGACGCCTTTCTCCGGGACGCGTGTGCCGGCAACGAACGGCTGGAGCATGAAGCACGCTCTTTGTTGATTCTGGAACACGAGGCAGAAGCATTTCTCGAGAAACCGGCGATCGAAATGGCGGCGCAAGTCGCGGTTCGCGATCAGAGCGCCAATAGCCAGGAAGACGGCCCGTTCAGCACGGGCACCATCGTTTCGCACTATCGCATCCTCGGAAAACTTGGCGGGGGCGGAATGGGCGTCGTCTACAAGGCTGAGGACCTTGAATTGGGCCGCTCCGTCGCTCTGAAGTTCCTGCCGGAGGAATTAGCCCTGGATCCACAGGCGACCGAGCGATTTCGCCGCGAAGCGCGCGCCGCCTCATCGCTAAACCATCCAAACATTTGCACGATCCACGAGATCGAGCGGCATGACGAACGATCGTTTATCGTCATGGAGTTCCTGGGTGGAACCACGCTGAAACATCAGATTCTGGGAAAACCGATCCCCATCGATACCTTGCTTCCGCTCGCCATCGACATCGCGGACGGCTTGGATGCGGCGCATTCTGCCGGGATCACCCATCGCGACATCAAACCTGCGAATCTATTTGTCACGGCGCGAGGGCACGCCAAAATCCTCGATTTTGGATTGGCGAAAGTCGGCTCCGCCGAACATCCGTCGAATATTGATCTGGCGGCATTGGCCACCCGAACGATCAGCGAGCAATTGACCGCTGCCGGCAACGTGCTGGGAACGGTGTCGCACATGTCCCCGGAACAAATCCGAGGCAAGCGCCTGGACCCGCGCACGGATTTGTTTTCGTTCGGTATTGTCCTTTATGAAATGGCCACCGGCAAACTGCCATTTGAAGGCGAAACGACGGGGAGCATATTTGATTCCATTCTGAATCGCGCTCCGGTCTCTCCCCTTCAATTGAACGCGAGTTTGCCCACTGAACTCGAGCGCATCATCGGCAAGTGCCTTGAAAAGGACCGCGAAGTGCGATACCAGCGTGCTTCGGAAATTCGAACCGACCTCGAAAGGTTGAAGCAGCACATAGATTCCGGGCGGCTGCTCGCGGATGCGCGCCGCGGAAAGGGAGTTTCGAAGCGATGGGGAGCCGCGCTGCTCGCGACGGTCGCCATCGCCGGATTGGGCGCCGCGGTTTATCTCCACAGTCGCCGCGTGCCCAAAGTCACCGACAAAGACACGATTGTGGTCGCGGATTTCGCGAATAAAACGGGCGACACCGACTTTGACGAAACGCTCCGTCAAGGCCTGGCAGTGGAACTGGGGCAATCGCCGTTCCTGAGCCTGATTCCGGACCAGCGCGTACGCGCGACCCTCCACCTGATGGGCCGCCCGGAAAACACGCCGGTGCTCGGAGACGTCGCGCGCGAGATCTGCGAAAGAACGTTTAGCGCGGTGGTGGTGCAGGGGTCGATTTCCAGACTCGGGAGCCAGTACGTTCTGGGATTGCGCGCCACCGATTGCCGCACCGGAGGGGTTCTCTTTGATGAACAGGTTCAATCTGCCAGGAAAGACGAGGTGCTGAACTCGGTAAGCCAGGTGGCCCGAAACTTTAGAACCAAGGCGGGAGAATCGCTCGCCACGATCAAAGATCATTCCGCTCCGCTCATCGAGGCGACTACGCCGTCACTTGAGGCTTGGAAGCTTTACTGTGACGCCTTCAAGGTAGCCCTTACGCAAAACAATGCCGGCGCCATTCCGCTTCTCCAACGCGCCATTCAAATCGATCCAAAATTCGCGCTGGCGTACGCGTTCCTGGCGCGCGTCTACGGCGATACCTGGCAGCCCGACCTTGCGGCGGCGAATATTCGTAAAGCCTACGATCTGCGTGACCGCGCCAGCGATACGGAACGTTTCTTTATCACTGTCAGTTACCACCTGCAGCTCACGGGAAACCTGGAAGAAGCGGAGCGCGCAGGTGAGTTGTGGAGTGCGACTTATCCGCGCGACCTGGACGCCTACACGCTGCTGTCGGTGATTTACACGAATCTCGGTAAGTATGAAAAGTCAATGGAGGTTGCCAAACGAGCGGTCGAGATGAACCCTGGCTTTCCTCCCGGTCCAACCAATCTCGCCTGGACCTATCTGGCCCTGGAACGGTATGCGGACGCCGAGAAAACAGTGCAACAGGCTGCCGAACGCCATCTCGACGTTCCCGACCTTATCCTCCTGCCGTATATCATCGCGTTTTATAAAGGCGACCGGCCGGGAATGGAACGCGCCGCTGCTCGCGGAAGAGACAATCCGGAATCGGCGGACTGGATGACCAACACGCAGGCGTCCGTTCTGGCCTATTCCGGTCACTTGACGCAAGCCAGAACCATGACGCGCCGCGCCGTCGAAATGGAGAGCCAGGCGCATCAGCCGGAAAGGGCGGCCATGTACGAAGCCGCGGCGGCCGTCCGCGAAGCGTTCTTCGGAAATGCTTCCGAGGCGCGGCAGAGGGCGGCGGCTGCGCTGGAACTCTCTAAAAGTCGCGATGTCGAGTATGGCGCCGCGTTCGCATTGGCCTTCTCGGGAGACATCCCCGGGTCACAGCCGCTCGCCGGCGATTTAGAGAAGCGCTTCCCGGAGGACACCGTCGCCAGGTTCACGTATCTGCCAATTCATCGCGCGCTAGTGGCCTTAAATCGGGGCAATCCATCGGCCGCGATTGAAGAACTGCAAATCGCGGCGCCGTACGAACTCGCCACGCCAGGTACTTGGTTTGCATTCTTCGGAATCGCATACGCGCCGTATGTGCGTGGACAGGCATACCTGAGCGCGCATCGATATACGGAAGCGGCCGGCGAGTTCCGGAAGATCCTCGACCACCCCGGAATCGTTTTTGCTGATCCGGTGCGTGTAGTGGCGCTTTTGCAATTGAGCCGCGCGCTCGCAGCGGCAGGCGATGGGATCAAGGCGAAAGCTGCTTATCAGGATTTCCTGACGCTCTGGAAGGATGCTGATTCGGACATCCGTCTGCTGAAGCAAGCCAAAACAGAATACGCGAAACTGAACTAGTGGGCGTGGCGCGGGCGGCTTGTCGTCGCTGTCCGGCTGAATAGATACCAACTTGCCCTATCACGCCCCACTCACGGAAGTAACCGGCTGGCCACGCCTACATTCCAGTCGCGATGCCGACTTATGGGAGTAATCGGGCGTCGTTCGGCATCGTGTCTGGCGCTCATTTATAAAAGGCGAGTTCCGGCATAGGATAATGCTTGCGGTTGCGCGTCCAGAGCCTGGCTTCTCTCTCCACGGCGCTGGCAGCGATCAATGCGTCGCCCAACTCCACCGCATGGCTCCTGCGATAACGTCGAAGGTATTCTCCGGCTCGACGGCCCAATGCGGCATCTATCGGGACGCAGAGCAAAGAGTCGAACAGAGCGTCGAGTGCGGTATATTCCGGCGGGCGGGCGCCAGCCCGGAGTTCGGCGGCGCTGACGGCGGAGTAGAGGATCAATGCGTCGGATTGACCGAGTTCGAGCCACTGCGACACCATGGTCTTGTCCCGGCCTCTCGAAACCTCTATCAGGATGTCCGAATCGGTAAGGACGGTCACCGGTCGCCCAGGCGGTCGAGCCTTGAGCCTCGACGCAGCTCCCTGACTTCCTCGCTACTGTCGGCTGCTCTCGCGCGGGATCTTCGAATTCCCACGAAGCCCTGCATTGCTGCCATCCGCGACTCCTGGCGTCCGAGGTAACGCTCCCTCGCGGCCTGTCGGACCAACGCGGAAATCGTTGTCTTCTCGCTGCGGGCACGCGCATGGAGCGCTCCCCAGAGCTGGTCGTCAAGAAACAGTTGTGTCCGCCTCACGATGTATAGTATACATCGTTCTTTTGGACGCCCGTCGTCCGTCCCCTTTCCAGTTCGGAAGCCGACTTATCGTTCCTAATCTCCGTCAACGGGCAGCTTTGTCCGAGTCGCAGCTTTGTCCGAGTCGACGGCACGCCCGAAGGTCGGTAACCGGGCACTTCAACGACCATGGCGTGATACGACCCCGGGGCGTAATCCGAATTTTGATTCCGGCGCGAGCAATGGAATACCTCGGCCACCATTCCGCACGGTTTGTCGCGCGCGACATTGCAGGTCCCCGGCCTGCGGACATCGGAACTGCCCGACAGGCCGGGAAGCCCTCAATCTCTCCAATCGCCTACTGGAAATTGCCTCCGGAATATGTGGGTAAGCACGACACCCGCGTCGGTACAGATAGCTTGAATTTCATTCCAGCTGGAGGTGATCACGAATGAAGCGCTGGTCGATCCCCCCACGGAAAACTGGACCGTGTAAGTACCGGTGCAATCTTCGTTCACTTTGTATGTGCCTGTTTCGCTG
>DATJWJ010000152.1:0-12065 GCA_035501355.1 Bryobacteraceae bacterium
CTCGGTCCGTTCTCCCTCCGGGAAAATGAGAATGGACCAGCCTTCTTCGACCAGCTCGCCGGTGTAGCGAATGGTCTCGCGCGCTCCCGTTTCGGTCTGAGGCATGGGAAACGCGTTGAAGAGTATGGTGATCAGCCAGTACAGCAAGGTCTTGCCCCAATGCTGCAGGCGCGAATGCCGCCGCGGGGAGAAGTAGGCGTCGAAATATTCTTTCCACATGGCGGGAGCGATCCGATAGCGCCAGGCTGGGGGCAGGGTGGCGAGAATGAGGGCGGTATCGAGGTAGCTTTGATGATTGGAGGCGAAAATTGCGGGACCGCGAAGGCCGCGCAGATTTTCAAGTCCCGAGACTTTGGCACGGGCGAAGAATCGGGTGAGAGGCAGGAGAATGGCCGCCAGCAAGACGCGGCGAATCAGGCGCGCTGGCCAGGTGCGGTTGTAGCGCGGGAACGGTGTTTGTTGGACCGGCTCGAGCGGCTTGGCCAGATCCGCCACCGTGCTTACGGTTGCAAAAGCGCTCTCGTCGATGCTGGTGTCGAGCTTTTCTTCGAGATCCATCATCAATTGGACGCGATCGAGCGAGCTGAGGCCTAATTCTTCGAGCGTGGTTTCGGGAGAAATGGCGCGGCCGGGTGCGAATTTTTGTACTAGGTCGGTGAGTTGCGCTGCGCGTCCGGACTGCGATTGGCCCGGGCCCCGGATCACGCGCTCGGCGATTTCGGCGCGGCGCAGTTTGCCCGTGCTTGCGGTGCGCGGGAGCGCGCCCTCGGTCCAGACGGAAACGGAGCGAATTCTTTGATGCGGCTCGAGGCGCTGGTTGGCCTGGCGCACGATTTCATCCGCGCTGGCTCCCGGTTCAAGCACCAGCACCGCGTTGACCTGATCCTTTCCGATGACCGCCGAATCGCGAACGCCGGGGACTTCATTGAGCACGTTCTCGACGTCGTCAGGGAAGATCTTGAGGCCTTCGGGCGTGGCGATCATTTCCTTCTTGCGGCCACGAATGATCAGGTGCCCTGCCTGGTCGAGCTCGCCGATATCGCCGGTGTGAAACCATCCGCCCTCAAATGCGGCGGCGGTTTGTTCCGGGGACTCGAAGTAGCCGGGCGTGACGATGTCGCCTTGCACCAGAACTTCGCCATCGGGGGCGATCCGGACGTCGGCGCCTTCCAGCGGTTTTCCGACGGTGCCGGGGCGGACGTGGAAGGGATGGCTGAAGGTGATAATGGGCGCGGTCTCAGTTAGGCCGTAGCCTTGCGCTATGACGAATCCGAGATTCTGCCAAAACTGTTCGAGATCCGGGGGCAGGGGCGCGCCACCGACGAAGAAGCTGCAGAACTTCCAGCCGAACATCCGGTGCACTTTTCGAAAGCGCCACAGGCGCAGCGGCCAGGGACCGGTGGCATGGGACGCGCCGGCCGTCTCGGGGAAGCGGTGGATCACGAAATCGCGCAGCACTTCGAGAATCTTGGGGACTGCGACCACGGTGCAAATTCGCCGCCCGCGAATCTGCCGGGCCACTTCCTGGGCGCTCACGCTGGAGACGAAGACCACCGAGGCGGGGATCAGCGGCGGCAGGAACAGCCCTAGCGCCTGGCCGAATAGATGACTCATCGGAAGCAGATTCAGGAAGCGCAAAGGCGCGAATGGGCGAACGTACTTGAGATACGGCGCGAGTTGATCCTCTACCGGATGGAGGCTCGCGGCCAGATTGCGGTGCGTGATGACCACGCCTTTGGGCTCGGCTGTAGTGCCTGAAGTGAAGACGATTTCGGCGATGTCATCGCTTGAGAGAGGCGCGGGCGGGAGGGGAGGAGGTGGTGGCTGGTCGCGTTCCATCTCGGCCAGACGCCAGATGGCGACGCCGTGCTGGTCAGGGACTTCAGAAACACGATCGCCCAACAGAATGGCGCGTGGGCGGACTTTGTCTTTGATCCGCTGGAAGAAGGCGGCTGAGGACTGCTGGTCCACCGGCACGACGATTACGCCTTCGAGCAGGCATCCCCAGAGCGCGGCAGTCCAGCCGGGACGGTTTTCGGACCAGATGATGACGGCGTCGCCTTTGTGGATGGCTTCGGCGCGCAGGCGGGCTCGAAAAACCCCGGCCATTTGAGCCATGTCCGGATAACTATAGGTCCAGCCGCGGTATCCGTCATCGAAGACGATGAATTCTGAATCGATATGAGAGATGCGTTCGAGATAGGCGGGAAGCTGGCTGGGAATTTGCGCCGGAGGCTTTTTAATGGGCTCGTCGCGTAGAGTGAGGGATGCCATGGAAACGCCGCTTTTCCTGTGGCAGGTAAAGCGCCAATCAATGTAACAAAAGGTTACTGCGGACGCGGTCGAGTTACCAGGCGGGGCCGCCGAATTCGACGTGGGCCAAGACCGTCTTCAGCATGCTCCGTTTCTCGTCCAACTCGGGATTATGGCGCTTGCCGTAGACGTAGTCGCCGATGAACCAGCCCATGGCGCCGCCCGCCAGGACATCGCCGGGGAAGTGTTTATTGGCGGCCAAGCGCGCGCCAACCACGCCCCCCGCGTAAAGATAGGCCAGAAATTTCACCCAAAACTTGTCATGGTACTCGTGCGCGAACACGGACGCCAGCGCGAAGGTTTGCATGGCGTGACCGGATGGAAAACTGGAGTTATAGCGCGGGCCGCTGGAAGCGAAGAAATGGCCTTCTCCCTGCCCTTCGTCGGGACGCTGGCGGTCGGTAATGGATTTAATGGCCTCTTGCACAATGGTGACATCGATCAGCGTTTCAAACGACAAGAGGCCTGTCTCGCGAAAGCGCTCGTCTTTAGTGGCGCTACCGATGAAATAGAAGCTACCCGCGATAGGAATGAGCGTGTAGGCGGTCCCAAGGTAGGAAACGTCATTGCCCGCTTGGACCAGGCCGGACGGGTGCGGCATCGCTTTGGCGATGTGCTGGTCCGCGGCGATCAGCCCGGCTGTGGCGCCCCCGAAAATCACCCACCATTTGATGTCGTCGCGGCTGGTATGAAACGGGCTGGTCCAGATACGCCTTTGATCCATCAGCACGAATTTCGGCATGCGGCGGAAGGGATGCAAATAACCTGACTTTTCGAACAGGTCTTTTTCTTTGAGTGCCTCGGTTCCCGGGCTGACGCTCAGGACGGAACGATTGTGCTGTTCGGCGGGAGCGCTTGTTTGTGGTGTTTGATCCGAGGGCGATGGCGTTTGATCCAGGTCGAATCGCGTCAGGTCAAGCGAAGCGAGGGGCTGGGCGGCGCCGGCCGGCTCATCGGCGGCGGGAGTTTGATCAATCTGTCCGTAGGCTGCAATCGCTAGAAACGAGAACAAGGTTGCGACAATCTTCACGGCTTCATTGCCTCGGATCTTAGACGCCAACTGCTGCTCAATTGTTTTTCACAGATGGGCGCGGCCGGAAGAAGCATGCGTCAAGACTGCGCTATTTTCTTGCGGAAGTAACCTCGGAGCGGCAGGTTACAACGCTACGAATGGGCGATGCAATACTGGTACTGAAGCGACAAGATTATGAAGATTCTCCTGGCAGTGGATCCTCCCGGTGAAAGCGACGCCACCATCGCGGAAGTAGGCACGCGGCCATGGCCGTCCAACACCAGCATGGAGGTCCTGAGCGTGGTAGAGCCGTCGCATGTCTGGGATGTGCCGTCGCTGATCGAGGGTCTGGAGGAAGCCGCGCGCGGGACGGCGGAGGCGGCGGCCGAGCAGTTGAGGACCGCGGGTTACAATGCCACGGCCAACGTGCTGGTGGGCGACGCGGAGGCGGTGATCGTGGATCGCGCGCGCGAGCTAGGCGTGGATCTGATAGTGGTGGGGTCGCGTGGGTCGCGCGGGCTCACCCGATTTTTGCTGGGCAGCGTAGCCGCGGCGGTGGCCCGCTTCGCGCCATGTTCGGTGGAGATTGTCCGTGCTGCGGAGGCCAGCAAGCCGCCGCATGCCGCGATGAAGATTCTGCTGGCCACAGATGGTTCGGAGTATTCCCAGCTCGCCGCCCGGTCCATCGCCGAGCGTCCCTGGCCGGCGGGAACATCCATCCGGGCGCTCAGTGTGGCGGAGCTTTCGCTGCCTCTGCTGGAGATGCCTTATTTTCTCCCGCACACCATGGAGAAGCTGCGCGGCGAAGCGATGCAGCGGGCCGAGCAGGCGGAAATGGCCGCCGAAGAGATCCTGGCTAAGGCCGGGCTGGAAGAATCCGGAACGGTTGCCGTGCCCACCGGGACACCCAAGGAGGTGATTCTCGAAAATGCGGAGGAGTGGGGTGCGGACCTGATCGTGTGTGGCTCGCATGGGCGGCGTGGGTTGAGCAGGTTCTTGCTGGGAAGCGTATCGGCGGCGGTGGCGACGCACGCCAAATGCTCGGTGGAAATCATTCGCCGGCCCGGGGCGTAGCGCGATGCGCCCGGGCGACGAATTTTTCAATCTCTATAATCACGATTTCGTGCGGGTGGCAGCCGGAATTCCGAGCGTGCGTGTGGCTGATCCGGCCTTCAACGCGGAACACACGATCGCGCTGATGGAGGAGGCGGCGCGTGCGGATGCCGTGTTGGCTTTGTTTCCCGAGCTGGGCCTCTCGGCTTATTCCTGCGACGATCTGTTTCATCAGAAGGCGCTGCTAGACGGCTGTCTGGAGGCGTTGGAGCAGGTGGTGGCGGCCTCGCGAAATCAGCCGTTAGTCAGCGTCGTGGGTCTGCCACTTCAGGTGGACCATCTGCTCTTTAATTGCGCCGCCGTGATCTCCGAAGGACAGATTCTCGGCGTCGTTCCCAAAACTTATCTGCCCAACTATCGCGAGTTTTACGAGCAGCGCTATTTTGTTCCGGCCGATGCCGCGACGCGGGGGGAAATCGAGATTCTGGGACAGCGGGGGGTTGCATTCGGAAATCGGCTGATGTTTCAACTGGAGAAACAGCCGCTGCTGACCTTTTATGTGGAGATCTGCGAGGACCTATGGGTGCCGATACCGCCGTCCTCCTACGCGGCGCTGGCGGGCGCCAGCGTGTTGTTGAATCTTTCCGGCTCGAATGTCACGATCGCGAAGGCGGATTACCGGCGCGAACTGGTCTCGGGGCAAGCGGCGCGATGCCTGGCCGCGTATTTGTACGCTTCGGCCGGTCCGGGCGAATCGACCACGGATCTGGCTTGGGACGGGCACGGCATCATCTGCGAGAACGGCAACGTTCTGGCCGAGTCCGCGCGATTCAGCCGCGAGCCGCAATTGATTACTTCCGAGATCGATCTGGAGCGGCTGTCGGAGGAACGCATGCGCATGGGAAGCTTCGGCCAGAACGTTCTCCGCGAGCGCGGGCGGCTGGAGGATTTTCGGACCATCCGCTGCACGGTGAGTCCGCCGCGTCACGGGCGCCTCGTTCCGCAGAGAGTTTACGAGCGTTTCCCGTATGTGCCTGCGGAAACGGCGCACCGGGACGAGCGCTGCCGCGAGGTCTATCAGATCCAGGTGCAGGGCTTGGTGAAGCGCTTGGAGGCGACCAGCATCCAGCGTGTGGCGATCGGGATTTCGGGAGGCCTCGATTCCACGCAGGCGCTGCTGGTGTGTGCTCAGGCCATGGACCAGCTTGGCCTCGCGCGCTCCAACATCCTGGCGTACACTATGCCGGGTTTTGCCACCAGCGCCCGCACTCTGGAGCAGGCTCATCGCCTGATGCGCGCCGTCGGCTGCGCCGCGCATGAGATCGACATCCGGCCAAGCTGCATGCAGATGCTGCGCGACATCGGGCATCCTTTTGCGAACGGCGTGAAGACCTATGACGTAACGTTCGAAAACGTGCAGGCCGGCGAGCGCACCAGTCATCTTTTTCGTCTGGCGAATCTGAACCGCGCGCTGGTGGTGGGAACGGGTGACTTGAGCGAGCTGGCGCTGGGATGGTGCACGTACGGCGTGGGCGATCAGATGTCGCACTATGCGGTGAATGTCAGCGTGCCGAAGACGCTGATCGCGCACGTGGTCCGTTGGGTGGCGCAGCAGGGAACGTTAGGGACCGAGGCGAGCGCGACGCTCGGGGATATCCTGGCCACGAAATTCAGCCCGGAGTTGGTGCCGGGCGAGACATCGGACGCGCAGCCGTCGCAACCCACCGAAGCGGTGATCGGTCCTTTCGAGCTGCAGGATTTTCATCTGTACTACGTCCTGCGCTTCGGCTATGCTCCGCCTAAAGTGGCGTTTTTGGCGTATTGCGCGTGGCGCGATGCGGCGCTGGGCGTGTGGCCGGACATTCCAGAGGCGGCGCACCGTCAATATGACATCGCGCAGATCAAAGCGAATCTGCGAATCTTCCTGACGCGCTTCTTCGGGTTCAGCCAGTTTAAGCGCAGCGCGATTCCGAACGGGCCGAAGGTGGGGACGGGCGGATCGCTTTCCCCGCGCGGCGATTATCGGGCGCCCAGCGACAGTGAAGCCGCGGTCTGGCTCGAGCAGCTGGAACTGATTCCAGAGCGGGAATGAGCGCGCGCCTGCGTCAGAGCAAAATACGCGGATATAGCTTGGTGGCAATCGCGATCAATAACCCCAGGATGAGAAACAGAATCGCAAAATCGGCGCCTAGCCCGAAAACGCTCACGCCGCCGCGCACCATCAGCGCGCGCAACAAATCCACCTGGTAGGAGAGCGGGTTGATTTTCGATAAAGTGCGCAGCCAGGGCGGCATCATGCTGAGCGGATAGATGGCGTTGCTGGCGAAGAACAATGGCATGGTCAGGACCTGGCCGATGCCAATGAAGCGCTCGCGGGATTTGACGATGCAGGCGGCAATCAGGGAAAAGGTGGAGAAGATTGCCGAGCCGAGCATCACGGCGAACAGAACGCCGGCGATGGCCCACCATTCAAATCGCAGATTGACGCCCAGCAGAAACGCGATCAGGTACACCAGAACGGTTTGAAAGAGACCTCGCAGGGTGGACGACAGGGCGCGGCCGCTTACCAGCGCCGAACGCGGGGCCGGGCTCACCATGAATTTCTGAAGGATTCCCAGATCGCGTTCCCAGATCAGAGAAATGCCGTAAAAGATGGCGCCGAAGAGCACGCTTTGAGCCAGGATGCCGGGCGCCATGAAGTCCAGATAGCGCAGCCCGCCGGTGGGGATGCCGCGGGTGCGGGAAAACACCGACCCAAAAACCGTCAGCCAGAGCACCGGCTGGATCATGCGCGTGAACAGCTCCACCGGGTCGTGAATCAGTTTGCGGGTATCGGCTTCGGCCACCGCGAGCATCTGGCGGAAGAAGGCAAAGGGCGATTCCGCCTCACTCCAGGCGGCGGGCGAGGCGGCGTGTTCGCTGGACATCGCGCAGAGCTCCTTCTTCGGCGATGGAGGCGCCGGTGAACTGAATGAAAACGTCGTTGAGCGTGGCGTGCGGCGAGACTTGGGCCTTCAGTTCGTCCGGCGAACCGAGGCCGGCGATTCGGCCGTGATGCAAAAAAGCAACCTGGTCGCACAACACGTCGGCTTCTTCCATATCGTGGGTGGTGATCAGGATGGCGGTGGAGAACTGTTCGCGCAGGTCGCTGATGCGCTCCCACACCGAGCGTTTAGCCACCGGGTCGAGCCCGATGGTGGGTTCATCGAGGAACAGTACGTGCGGCCGGTGCAGCATGGACTGGGCGATCTCAAGGCGGCGAATCATCCCTCCGGAATATTGTTTTACAAGCCTCTTCGAGGCGCCGGCCAGATCCATGAATTGCAGAGCTTCTTCGATGCGCGCCTGGCGTTCGGGGCGAGGAATACCGTACAGCTTGGCCGAGATGAGCAGGTTCTCGTAGCCGCTGAGTTCGCCATCGGCGGAAAGCATCTGCGAGACATAGCCGATGCAGCTTCGAACTTTCTTGGGCTGTCGCCGGATGTCGAAGCCGGCCACCAGCGCGGTGCCCTCGGTGGGGGGCAGCAAGGTGGTGAGCATCTTGATGAGCGTGCTCTTGCCGGCGCCGTTGGGTCCCAGCAAGCCGAAGATGGAGGCGGCTTGGGTGGAGAAGGTAAGATGATCGACGGCCACCAGCCCGTCGTAACGCCGGGTGAGGTCGAGGACTTGGATGGCCGCGGTCCCAGACGTTGGCTGCTGCCCCTGCACTAAGACCATCCTAGCGGACACTGCCCGGCATCCGATCCAGCGCGGGGCAACCGCGGATCAGGACTCGCGTGCCGCGGCGCCGCTGACGATGTTCTTGAGCTCGTCGGCGATAGAAGTGAGAGTCTGGGCCTGCGCGGCGATTTCCTCGCTGGCCGAAGCGCTTTCTTCGGCGCTGGCGGCGGTAGACTGCGTAACGGTTTCCATACTCGAAATGGACTTTGAGATCAGATCGATCCCGCGCACCTGCTCGATGCTGGAAGCAGCCAGCTCTTCAGCCAATTTGCTTACTTGCCCGGCGAGCCGGAAGTTTTCAGCCATCGCAGTGGCGCACTTGGTTACCGTGTTCTGTCCGGTAGCGGTTCTTTCGATGGAATCCTGAATCAAGGTGGCCGTATCCTTGGCGGCGTCGGCGCTGCGATGGGCGAGCGTACGGACCTCGTCGGCCACTACCGCAAATCCCATACCGGCTTCGCCCGCGCGAGCGGCTTCCACGGCGGCGTTTAAAGCCAGGATGTTGGTTTGAAACGCAATTTCATCGATGACCTTGATAATTTTGGATACCTTCTGGCCCGATTCCTTAAAGTCGGTCATCCAGCGAACCAGATCCTCGACGCAAACGTTCATCACCTGAAAGCTCGCAGAGGCTTTTCGCATGTTGTCCTGCAGATTGTCGGTGCGGCTCTGATTTTGGTGAGTGACCGTAGAAATTTCGTGTGCGGAGGCGGAAGTCTCCTCGGCCGTGGCAGCCTGTTGCGATGCGCCTTGCGCCAGAGATTGGCTGCTGGCGGCGATCTGGTTGGTGGCGCTGTTGAACTGCACCGTGCTTTCGCTCAGTTGAGCGGCGATGCCGGAGATTCTAGCGGCGGCTTTTCCGGCCACGGCCCAGACACAGCCAAACGTGGCGGCGAGCGCTACCAGGCCGAAGAGCAGCAAAAACATTTCAATGCGGTGCACTTCGCTCAGCAGTTCCGGTTCCGGGACCACGGCCGCGACTTTCCAGGGCTTGACGCGAGCGCGCTGAAAGTGGGCGATCTTGCTAACCCCGGCGCGGCTGTAACGCACTGCACCCTTATCGCTGTCCAGCATCGCGCGGCCCGGGCTCTTGCCCACATTGTCGTTCAGGATAAGCTTGGCGTCCGGATGGGCCAGCATCGTGCCGGACGAATCGAACATGAAGAGATAGCCGGACTTGGCGAACTTATAGTTCTTTATGGAAGTGTCGGAAAATTCCGATAACTCGATGGGCGTTCCCAGCAGGCCGATCATTTTGCCGGCGTCCAGGATGGGAGCGGTGATCAGCAGCACCGGACGCCCGGTGGCCGGAGATTTCCCCACCTCTCCGATCCATAGCTCGTTTTGACGCGCGTGCTCCAGGTTCGGGCGGAAGGCATCAATGGTCGAAAGATCGATGCCGACGGACTTGTGCTCAATGGAATCGGCGAACAGCTTCCCATTGCCATCAGCAAGGAAGACGTTTTCATAGAAGGGCGAGCGCTTTTGAATGGCGATCAGCATCTGCTCAGCCTCGGCACGTCTTTCATTCCTGCATGCGGCGGCGAAGACCTCCAGCGCGCTCAGATTGATCGCATCGCGCTGGCGGCTGCTCAGCCAGTTATCCAGTTCGTCGGTGGTTTTCTCTACCACTCGAGTCATTTCCTCGTTGGCTTGCGACTCCATAGCGCGCGAGACCATCCAGCTGACTCCCGCGATCAATCCTGAAAAGATCAGCACCAGCGACAGCGAGATCCACGCCACCAGCCTGCCACGTAATCCGAAGTGTTTCATCATTGGCAACTCCGACAAAGGTTCCCGGCAAAAGCCGGGCGCTACGAGACTCGGTCCACCGCACCGATCAAGCTGGCCAGTTTTTCCGCCACTTGGTTCATGCTGTCCGATTGCGCCCGCAATTGTTCGGAAGCGGACGCGGTTTCCTCCGCCTCGGCGGCGGTTTTTTGCGTGACCTGCTCCATTTGCGCGATGGAATGGGCGATCTGCTCGATGCCCCGGGCCTGCTCCTTGCTGCCCAGATTCACTTCTTCCACCAGTGTTTTCATGCGAGTTGAGTCCTCAGTCACGGCGTGCAGAGCGGCCGCGATCTGATCCACCCGGGCGGTGCCGCCGCGGGATTTTTCAATCGATTCTTCGATCAAGGCCGCGGTGTCCTTGGCAGCTTGAGAGGAACGTTGCGCCAGGTTGCGAACTTCGTCGGCGACCACCGCAAAACCCATGCCGGCTTCTCCGGCCCGAGCTGCCTCCACGGCTGCGTTGAGCGCCAGGATGTTGGTTTGGAAGGCGATTTCGTCAATGACCTTGATGATTTTAGAAATCTTGGTGCTGGAGGCGTCGATTTCGCCCGCGGCCGTCACCATCTGCTGCAATAAGCGATTGGTGTCGTCCAGCTTCCCGGCGGACTCCAGCGCAATCTTGCTGGTGGCATCGGAATTTTCGGTGTTTCTCTGCGCCATGGAGTTGATTTCCTCGGTGGCAGCCGAGGTCTCTTCCAGTGAGGCAGCTTGTTCGGACGATCCTTGCGCCAACGATTGACTGGCGCTGGAAACCTGCGCCGCTGCGGTGGCAACTTCCCGGGCTCCGGTACCGACCGACGCGGCAATCTGCCCGAGCGTCTTTACTAAGCCGGAAACGATGGTGAATGCGCCACCGGCCGCCAGCAACACCGTAAGTACCAACATCCAGTTCAGCAATTCACCGCGGCGCATCTGGGCGAGCGCCGACTGTGTAGCTGCGTCCTGCCGCGCCTGGCCGGTCTTGCCAAATTCGGCGGTTCGCCTTTGTATCCCATCCATAAGCGGAGTGATGGTCTTAAGCGCCATTTCGCTAGCCCTCTCGCCCTGACCGGCTACGCTGAGATCGGCGAACTGGCCAAAACGAGAGAGCCAGTCGGCGATTCCTGAGCGAATCTCATCCACAGCCGAGCGTTCCCCCGGCGTCAAGTCCGAAGCCTGCATCTCCTGCAAAACCTTTTGTACATCCGCAGTCCCCGCTTCGAACAGTCCGCGCGCCTTCTGCACCTGATCAGCACGGTTCATCATCGAGAACAAACTGACCCCGCGCATGGCGCCCCGCATATTCGCAACGTCGATGGTTATCTGCCGGCTTTGGTCCAGCCGTTTAGCTCCAACTACCATCTCCTGAATGATGCTGGCTCGCAAATGCCGGGCGGTGAGGAGCGCATAGGCGGAGCCGCCGATCGCCGTGGCGACGACGACTCCGAGCGTAACGTACAGTTTTACTTTGATACCGTATTGGTTTCTCATTGCTAATCGCTCCTCGACTGCCCGCTGTGCTACTCGTGGCCCTTACCGATCGGAAGACCGAGCTGCAGCCAAAAAGAGTTGCCCACCGGCCTGTTCTCGACCATTGCGTCACGCTGGTATTTGGCGATCAACGCCATTTTTCCCATGTGATAGCGGACCTCGGGTCCAAACGCCATATCCCGTCCTTGATTGCCAATCGCGATGCCATTCTGCCGGTCAGCGGTGGTCTGTTGGTAGTAGAAACCGTTTACACCCACGGCCAGCTTCTTGGTGATGTTCTGCATGCCGTCGAATTCCCAAACGAACTCGCGGCCGGACTGGTATTGCGTCGCGTCATTCTTGCCGTTGTTGATCAATTGGAACTTCGAACTGATTTCCGTGCTACGCCGCGGCAAGTAAGTGAACGCGCCGCTGGGCGCCAAGGCGAAGTTATGTTGTCCGATATTGACTAAGTCGGCCTTGTTATACGAGAAGCCCGGAGTAAAGACATCCAGCCCGTACCACCAATGCCAGTCACCGCGCTGGTAAGCGACGGCCACCGGTTGAATGTCGGGATTGGCAAAGCCGGTTTTGGCTCCAGCTCCAAAGGGCGCGTCCATGTGTTCATACAGATACGGAAGCGCGGCAGAACTAACTAACGTGCCTCCCAATACGTGCACGCCCCAGTTATGGACGATTTTGACCGCAACAGCAACCACGCGAAG
>DATJWJ010000153.1:0-19422 GCA_035501355.1 Bryobacteraceae bacterium
TCTACCGTCAGCTACCGAAGTACGCAGCCGGTCCTTCCGAAGGCCCAATCATTCTTCAGGACCACGGCTCACCCGTGCGCTACCGCAACATCTGGGCGCGCCACCTCGCCGATTACGACAATTAGCGGGGCCAGGCCTGCCGCCGGGTTTCTGCCCGGCGCCTCCTGCTAAAAATTCGGCATTGATCCGGGCAGCGTGTACCGAATATCCATGAAGATCGTGTCGTCGTGTGCGCCCTTGGGCCCGGCGGCAACATACCAGAGGCTCCGCTGCGCCCAGTAGTATTGCCCCATCAGATTGATCGCTCCGTACCGCGGATTCCGCCACATCGTTTGGTTGAATCCGAATGTAATTTCATTGATCGCGCGATTCATGGTGTTAGGCGCGCCTTTAAATCCGAATCCGACGAGCGAACCATTGGTATCTATCGCCGTGTTTCGCCGGGCCACAATCCCGCCCCAATAGCCGTAAAGCAGCGTGTTCTTCACCACGGCTTCAAATCCGTCTACCGACCCGTCCGCCTTTACCGGGCTGATCGACCCGTTCGGGCGCACGATGAAATCCGGAGCCTGTCCCGTCAGATAACGACCTCCGCCGTCGCTCCAGAAATTGGTTGAGATGATGCGCAGCGTCCTCCACACATCCACGTTCATTCCGAAGAGCAGCCCGGCGCCTTTATTCGTGGAATGCTGGGTCAGCCCTGGACTCTCGATTTTGAAAGTACGCTCGACGCCTCCGATTTCGAAATGCGCCCGCGTGCCGGGGTCGTACGCGATCTTCGCAATGAAATCCGGATTGACAGTCGGCGCCGCCAGAACTTCGTTGCCGGTGTTGATCTGCGTTCCGGAAAGCGGCGTGTACGCCGCCGGCAGCGTAATACCCGATCCTCCCAGCGATCCGCCGCCATACTGTTCGGGGTTTTCCGCCGAGAACCCCAAGGTCCACTCCTTCGCCGGATGGTAGAGAACCCGCATGCCCGGTTGCCGCGACCATGTCAGGCCCGCGACGTAACTCACGTCGATGCTCTGCGAAAAGAACAGGTCGACGGGCAGTGCTGAAATCCCGCTGCGGTTCGGCGTCAGCATGCTCCAGCTTTGGCCCGCTAGGAATTCGACTTTATCCTTTCGGGCGTCAATCCAGTAGAGACGGATGCGAGGGACGACCGCGCCATTGGTGACTGTAATATTGTTGGCGCCGCTGGTTCCCAGGAAGTCAAATTCGTTGTACCCGATGAAATGCCATCCCTTCCAGTTCCCGTCGATGCGGAAGCCCAGCCGAGAGTTGGCGATACTAAAGCGCGCTTCGTTGAGTTTGGCCTGAACGTTGTTGTTATAGGGAATGCTTCCGAAATTGCTTCCGATCACGGACTGGGCGTTCACGTCTCTAGAGACAAATGTCGCATCCATGAACCCGATGGGGACCACGCAGACACTGCCGAGGCGCAAATACGGCGGCACATTGGCGGTGTCGAGGGGCGCCTCGCACGGATTGGCGGATGAAGCGGCGGGCTGCTGCGCCGCAGCCAGCACCGACCTCGGCACGGGAACCGGAGCGGGGGAGGCGGGCGGGAGAACAGGCGTTGCGCTGGCAACCTGACCGAGGGTCTTGCTCGGCAATGTGAAGTTTTGGTTGTCTTGCGCCGAAGAGGACGAACCAGCAGCAGTGGGCGCACCGGCGGCGGGGGCGGCGTTGCTGAGGTGCTCCAGCAGTTTTTTCTGATCTTCCAGAGCCAGCTTCAGCATGTCGATTTGCTTTTGCTGTTCGGATAATTGTGTTTTCAGGGCCTCGACTTCGGCAGAAGTCGAGACTGGAGAGGCGGTTTGGGCCGCCAAGGTGGCCGGCAACACCGCGAGCAGAGCAGTCAAGCACCAGGTAAGTGGTTGTAGCGTTTTAACTTTCATCGTCTCCATCCCAGGATCGGGTTCACGTGCAGGATTTTGTTGAAGCTACAGCGTCTTGAGTTAACACCAAACGAGAGCATAGCCTCGCCCAATTAGCCAAAAGTGACAATTGGGTTAAAGTCGTGTTACAACCAGCGAATTATTCTCAGGCCAATTTGGAAGGGGTCAGGTTCTTGTCGGCCGCGTAACAGATGGGGTCGAGCTTGCAATCAGCGCATTTTGGCTTGCGCGCGACGCATAACGCGCGGCCATGATAGATCAGCTGCAGTGGAAATTTGAACCATTTTTCTCGCGGGATGATTTTCATCAGGTCTTGCTCGATCTTGACCGGCTGGATGTTCTTGGTCAAGTCCAGACGCCGCGAGACGCGCTGCACGTGCGTGTCGACGACCATGCCTTCGGTAATGCTGTAGGCCCCGCCGAGAACCACGTTGGCCGTCTTGCGAGCCGCTCCCGGAATGGTCAGCAATTCCTGCATGGTTCTGGGAACCTGGCCCCCGAAGTCCGATAGAATTTTTCGAGCTGCACCGATCAGCGACTTCGACTTGTTGTTAAAGAAGCCGGTGGATCTGATGTCCTGCGCCAGTTCGGCCTGATTGGCGTTCGCGAAATCGGCGATGGTGGGGTACTTGCGAAATAGGGCCGGAGTTACTTCGTTGACGCGCTTGTCGGTGCATTGGGCTGAAAGAATCGTGGCAACCAGCAGTTCCCAGGCATTGCGGTGGTACAGCGGGACCTTTACGTCGGGATACATCGTGTCCAACAATTCCATGATCTTTTGGACGCGGCGCGCGCGTTCGCTGGCGGTCTTGGGGCGGGGAACCAGCTTGGGAGAGACGACTTTTTTTACCGCGCCATTTGTCACACTGGGGGTATCGGCTTTCGAATTTCTCGCCAGAGCTTGGTTCTCCTCTTCGCCGCTATCATCGCATTTGGCGGAAGCCTGTGGGGCTCGTTCCATTTCGATGACTACTCGCTTTTTTCCTCCGACTTGTGGCGGCCCTTTGATATTCGGCCTCTGACGTATCTGACGTTCTGGCTGAACCAACTGGTTGGCGACGCCGACCCGTTCGGGTACCACGCCTTCAACCTGCTGCTGCATCTGGCGGCCGTGGTGCTGCTGTTCGAGGTTTTGAAGCGCTTGATTCCGGCTAAAGCCGCTTGGATCGCCGCGGGGATATTCGCGGTTCATCCCTTTCAAGCTGAACCGGTGAACTACATTTTCGCCCGGAGCACAACGCTGGCAACGGTGTTGTGTCTGGCATCGCTTGCCAGTTGGATAGGCGGCCGGCGGTGGTGGGCCGTGGCCTGGTTCGGCGGTGCGCTTTTGGCGAAGGAAGAGTGCGTGGCGTTCCCGGCGTTGCTGGTGCTGCTGGAGGGCTGGAAATGGCGCCGGCAACGGCCTAGCCGCCTTGAAGTCAAGAGCGCGCTCTGGCCGATTCTGACTATGTTCGCGCTTTCGGTGCTGGCGGGAGTACGTGTGTTGATCGCGATCGCGGAGACTCCCGGCGCTCCGGCTGGGGCACAGGCGGGCATCTCCTGGCAAGCGTACGGACTGGCGCAGGGGTTGGTCATTCTGCGTTACCTCAGGATGCTCGTGCTTCCTTGGGGATTTTCGGTGGATCCCGATATTGCGGTTCCACCGGCCTGGCTGGGCGGTCTGGCTTGGCTTGCGATTGGACTGTTGGCGGCGTTGGCGGCGCGGTTCGCACTGCGAGGCAGGCAGGCCGCACTTTGGCTGCTGGCCGGTTTCATCCTGTTGCTGCCCAGCTCATCTATTCTTCCAGTGGCGGACCTGGCGGCGGACCGGCGCTTGTATTTGCCGATGATCGCGTTTGCAACCGCGGCCGGGCTGTTGCTTGAGCGAGTGAAGCCTGCGGTCGTGGTCGCGGCGTTGGCCGTCTTGACCGGCTGTAGCGTGGTCAGGACTCAGACCTGGAGGACCGAAGCGTCGCTGTGGGAGGACGCGGTTCGGAAAGCGCCCGGCAAAGTGCGGCCCAAGATTCAATTGGCGCGCGCGGTTTCGCCGGCGCGGGCGCTGGAAATTCTCGAAGAAGCGCAGCGCATCGCGCCTGAAAATCCGCTGGTTCCTTCCGAACAGGGCCGCATCTACTTGAGCCTGGGAAAACCCGATCTTGCGCTGCTGGCTTTCGGCCGGGCCTTGGCACTCGAGCCGCGCAGCGCGGACGCATTGAATAACCGCGGAGCGGCGTTGCTGGCGCTCAATCAAAAACAAGCGGCCCATGCGGATTTTGAGCGGGCCCTGGCGATCGATGCTTGCCAGTTTGACGCCCGGTTGAATCTGCGAAGGCTCGGGGTTGTCACGGCGCCGCCCGCCGGATGCAAATTCAGCCGGGCGCAATGGAGACAGCTGGCGAATTGACTATTCGCCGCGGGTCACTTGGACTTCGGTGCGCAGCGACTGCCAGTCGGAAAGCGCGGAAGCAGGCAGGCCGGAATCAAGATCGGTGCGGATTTCTTTGGATTGATACGGTCCCAGCGAACGCAGCGGCGCGTGAATCAGCAGGATCGGAGCGGCGCCGGACGCCAAATCGGACGATCTCACCGCCACTTGAACTGTAACGCCGGAGAGGTCGCGATCAGAGTGATTGACGATCAAGAATCGCACTTGCTGTTTGCCAGTCCAGGTTGTTGCCAGGCGCAGGCCCGAGATTTCGACAGTCTTGTTCAGCGCTTCTCCGGCGCCATTTGCCGTCGCGGCGTTTTGTGAGCCGGGGTCAGTGCTGGCTTTGGCGTCATTCTGGCTGCCGAAATATTGAAGCGAGGTCACGGCCAAGAGTACGAGCAACGTAGCTCCCAGAAGACTGGCCATCCAGCCAGGGAAAGGGCGCGACTTGCGGAGCCGTTTTGGATTCTCCAATTCGGTTAAGTTGCGGAGCTCCGGGGAAAGACATGGACCGGCCAGTGTGGGCGCGGACGGCTGCGCATTTTGCCCAACCAGGTTTCCAGCGGGCGGCGGCATCGGCTGCAGGATTGGCCGCGGCGTTCGAATCCATTCGAAGACAGGCGGTGCAGGCGCGGTCACGATCTCGGCCGGCGCGGCCAGAAGTGCGGTGGAGCAACATTGCTGGAAGGACACAGCCAACTGGGCGATGGCGGCGCGTTCGGCTTCGAGCTCGGAATGGATGGCACCCACCAGCGCCTCGGCGTGAAGTTCGAGAGCGCCGAGCAGTGCTTCGGATGCTTCCAGATCACGAGCATCCTGCTGGTCTTGAGCTGGCTCCGGCTCGGAAGTGCCGAGCGTTAATGCGGCCGGTTGCCCGGATGGCTCTGAGGCCACTTCGCATTCGACGGCGTCCGCGCCTTGAGCGGGCGGATCGAGTGGAGGTGGTTCCAAGTTTAGCGCCAATTGCAGGATGTCCACCTGCTCCGGCGAAGCTACTGCCTGAACCTCTGGACTGGCGTTCAGCTCCGCTGCCGCCATCACAGGGAGAACTTCCGGCTCAGGAGCTTGCTCCGGTTCTGAGGCACGCGGTTCTGGAACGGCTGCCGCCTCGGAAGTAGATCCTGTGATCGAGGGAGCTTCGAGAGCCGGAGGCACTTGGGCCAGAGGCGCGATGGATGTTTCCGGTTCGGGAGTTTGATCCTCGGCTGGATCCACTGCTGCCTCCAGCTCGGGAGCCGCTGCTGGTTCCGAAGACGTTTCCGGCTCAACTACGGAGACATCAGATGGAACATCTGGCGACTGCGTCTCGGCAACCAGGCCGGCCTCAGCTTTTGGCGACAGCTGTGTGTCATCTGCCGCATCCACGGACTCCACCAGCGGACGCACCAGTGAATCGACCGTCTGCTTGACCGGGATCGCGAGCGTTTCTTCGGCCAGCACCAACAGCGCTTGCTCGGCCGGAGCCGCCCGGTCTTCCAGCACGAACCGGCTCGGAAATTCAGGACCAGGCTGGATGGGATTCTCTTCGATCAGCGTTGCAGTAGCCGAAATATAAGAATCGCGCCCGTTCTCCACATTCTGAATCGACTGTTCGGTAACGGGCGCCAGGAGCGGCAACGCGTGAATCGTTTCCAGGTTGTGGGCGAGAGCCAGAATTCCGCCATCGGACTCAGTCCGGTTAAGCGTTGCATCCAACGGCTGGAGCTCGGACGGCTGGGGCTCCGACGGCGGGGGACACGCGGGGCATTGGCGGAGCGCGGGCGAACACTCGCGGCCGCATTCCGGACACGTCCAGAACAGCATATATTACAAATTTAGGTCGAAAGTGTTTTGGGATCTGTCGGTCACTTACCCTACCTCGTCTTTTGACGGGCCTTAGGGTCGATTCCTAGCGCACTTACTCCGGTTGGGAGGGAAAATCTAAGCGTGCAGTTCCACCTTAGAAGTTTACGGCAGCCGAACACGCTGGGCGTGCTGGCCGGATCCTTCAACCCGCCCACCACGGCGCACTTGCAGTTGGTGGACGCGGCGCTCGGCTGTCACGTGGACGATGTCGTATGCGTGCTTCCCCGCGTCTTTCCTCACAAGCAATATTTCGGCGCAACGCTGGAGCAGCGGGTCGAGATGCTGATGCTGGCAAAGGACGGCGGGTCGCCCTACTCGGTGGCCAGCTCGGAGACTGGTCTGTTTTTGGACATCGCGCAGGAGTGCCGCGAACATTATGGCGACGCGGTGCGGTTGTGTTTTATATGCGGCCGGGATGCGGCCGAGCGCGTTCTGAACTGGGATTATGGACGGCCCGGCGTGGTAGAGGAGATGCTACGGGAGTTTGAGCTGCTGGTGGCCGCGCGGCAGGGCGAGCTCGAGCCTCCCGCGCAATTCCGCGAGCGCATCCATCGCTTGCATGTGCGCGGAGGCTATGACGCGGTGTCATCGACGGACGTAAGAGAAAAGATCGCCCGAGGCGAGCGGTGGGAACATCTGGTGCCTAAAAAGATTGTCGATCGCGTGCGTGCGATCTATTCGTGAAGGCTGGTGTCGAGAAAGGCGCGCAACCGATGGCTGCGGCTGGGATGACGAAGTTTGCGCAGCGCCTTGGCCTCGATCTGCCGGATGCGCTCGCGCGTGACCGCGAAATGCTGGCCCACTTCTTCGAGCGTATGCTCGCTGCCGTCCTGCAGACCGAAGCGCATCTTGATGATTTTTTCTTCGCGCGGGCTGAGCGTTTTGAGAACCTCGGCGGTCTGTTCGCGCAGGTTCAGGTTGATGACGGCTTCAGACGGCGAGACCACCCGCCGGTCCACAATGAAGTCGCCCAGGTGCGATTCTTCTTCTTCTCCCACCGGTGTTTCGAGCGAAATCGGCTCTTGGGCGATGCGCAAAACTTTGCGCACTTTTCCCACCGGAAGCTCCATCTTCACCGATAGCTCTTCGGTGGTGGGCTCGCGGCCCAGCTCTTGCTGGAGCTGGCGCTGGGTGCGAACCAGCTTGTTGATGGTCTCGATCATGTGCACCGGAATGCGGATGGTGCGGGCCTGATCGGCAATGGCGCGCGTGATAGCTTGACGCACCCACCAGGTGGCATAGGTGGAGAATTTGTAACCGCGGCGGTAATCGAATTTGTCCACGGCCTTCATGAGACCGATGTTGCCCTCCTGGATCAAGTCCAGGAACTGGAGCCCGCGATTGGTGTAGCGTTTGGCGATAGAAACCACCAGGCGCAGGTTGGCTTCGATGAGCTGCTTCTTGGCGGACTCGGCTTCCTGCTCACCGCGCTCGACAATTTGCAGGGTGCGGCGTAGCTCGGTGGCGGAGGCGCCACATTCTTCCTCCAGCTGCTGGATGCGCTGGCCGGCCTGGCGCAGCTCTTTGCGCAGATCGCGCGTGGGATGCCCGGCGTGCGTGGGTTCTTCGAGCTTGCGCTGGATGCGCGCAATCTCCCGCTCCAGCGGCTTCAGTTCTTCAACCGCGCGGCGAAGACGCCCTGTCAGCGCGCGCCGGACGGTGGCGATAAACGCAATATTGCGAATGATGCGCGAGATCGCGACCATGGTGCGCGCCAGTCCGTAGCGCAAGCCGCGATGCTGCTTGGGCTTCATCTGACGGGAAACGGCCTGCATCTTCTGGCGGAATTGCTGGGACTTCTTGTAGAACTTCTCGATTTCGGCGATGCGAGCCAGCAGGTCCTCGTGCTGCGCGGAGAAATCCTCGTCGCTCACCACGAATTCGGGCAGCACCAGAACATCGCGGACCGAAACCGCGCCGCGCGCCAGGTCCTCGCCCAGCTGGATAATTTCGCGAACTACCAGCGGCGACCGTGAAAGCGCCTTGCGCACCGCTCCCTGGCCGCGCTCGTTGCGCTTGGCGAGCTCGATTTCTCCTTCGCGCGTCAGCAGCGGAACGGTGCCCATCTCGCGCAGATACATGCGCACCGGATCATTGGTCTTGTCGCCGGCCTCTTGCGCCAGTTCCAGGTCGGAGAAGTCTTCGGCGTCGTCCTTGGATTTCTCGAAGTCGAGCTTGGGCTCTTCCAGGATTTCGACGCCCGCGCTGTCCAGATCCGTAAGCAGATCGTCCAGCTCGCGTCCAGCGGGGAACTCCTCAGCCAGCAGATCGTTCACTTCGTCGTACAGGACGAATCCCTTTTCTTTGCCCGTCTCCATGAGTTGTCTTAGCCGGCCGAACTTTTCTTCCGTTGCCACTGGCACCCTTTAACCAGCGATTAGTACGCCCTGATTCACTTTAGTGTACACCAACGCTGTCAAGCGTCTGGCCTCCTACGTCCGGGAGCGACGGGAGCTTTCGTACTGCCTTTGCGCTTCTAGCCTGACCCTCTGAAACTCCGCGTTCAGTCGCAGGACTTCTTCTCGATTTCCTTCCCGCTCAGCCGCTCGGGTTCGCGCACGTAGGACCTCTAACTCTGCCATTGGATGGTGCGCTAAAAGTCTGCGCACGCAGTCCCGTGCCTGGTCGAGGGCCTTTTCCTCCTCTAATTCTTCATCGGCGAAAACTGCAGCCGACAATAGGTCACGGTCCGCATCGGCGAGACGACCTTCCAGGTCGGCAAAACGGAACGAACCACCATCGGCTTGCATCGCGAAAATCGCTTGAAACACGCGTTTTGTCACAAACTGTTGGACTGCGGGGAGCGCACGCAACTGCGGGGTCGTCTCCGCCCGGGCTTCTTCGCTGATTAGCAGCGCGTTTAGCAGCAAACGTTCATTAGGCGGGACGACGGGACCTCGCGACATACTGCGCTGCTCGGCCGTGCCCCGGCTGAAATGATCGCGCACCAGCTTTTCGTCCACGCCCAGATAGTCGGCCACATCGTTAGCGACGGCGAATCGCTCCAGCCGATCTGCAATGCGCTGGATCGCGGGTGCGACAAACTTGAAACCCTGCAGGCGGCCTTCCACGGTGCGCATGTCGAATTTCTTGCGCGCGCGATCGGCCAGCCAGTGGAAATAGCTGGGCGCTTTCTCCAGCCGGTCGCGATACCTCTCGGCCCCTTCGCGCTGGACGTATTCATCGGGATCGAGCTCGCCTTCCAGTTCCAGCACACGAACCTGGAAGCCCTCGTCCAGCAGCATCTGGATGGAACGTTCGGCGGCGTTGGCCCCGGCGGCGTCCGGATCGAAATTCACCACCATGCGGCCGGAGTGTTTCTTTAGCGCGCGCACCTGAGTATTGGTCAAAGCCGTGCCGCAACTCGCAACTACGTTCCGCACGCCGGCCGAATACACTCCGATGACATCCATGTAGCCTTCCACCAGCACGGCGCAGTCGGCCTTGCGCACGGCATCCTTGGCGCGATGGAGATTATAAAGCACGTGGCTTTTGTGATAGAGCGCCGTCTCGGGCGAGTTGAGATACTTGGGCTCATCGCCGGATCGCAGGGCGCGGCCGCCGAAGCCGATGATCTTGCCCGATTCATTATGGATGGGGAACATCAGCCGTCCGCGGAAGCGATCGAAGAAGCCGCTTCCATCCTGGCGTTTCAATACCAGGCCGGACACTTCGAGCTGTTCGGGCGCAAAGCGCGAGTCGAGCATGCGAATCACTTGCTGGCCTGAAGCATCGGAGAGGCCGAGTCCAAATTCAGTTATCTGTTCTGGTGAGACGCCGCGGCCGGAGAGATAGTTGCGTGCTTCGGCGCCCTGCGGCCCTGCGAGATTTTTCTGGAACACAGCCGCGGACGTTTCGTGCATCTCGATCAGCGCGCCGCGCAGCTTCGATTCCGGATCCGAGTATTCGCGCTTGGGCATGGTGAGGCCGTTGCGCTCGGCCAGCAGCTTCAGCGCCTCCACGAAGCTGATGCGCTCCATCTCCATTACAAACTTGAGGACATCGCCGCCCACGCCGCAGCCGAAGCACTTGAAGAACTGGTGGCTCATGTGCACGGAGAACGAAGGCGTCTTTTCGTTGTGAAATGGGCACAGGCCCATGTAGCGAGGCGTGCTGCCTACGCGCTTCAGCCGGACGTATTCGCCGATGGTCTTGACGATATCAACGGACGACTTGAGCTGCTCGACGAAATCCATCCCGCGAAAATTCCTAATTCTCTACGTTCGTGGCTGCTTGGCCCATTCAGAAGCGCTCAGGGGAGTTGCTCCTATAGTGACACACTGTAAGAGAGAAAAGCGATGACGGTTACAGAGCCTGCGATCATCGATGCGGCCCAGTTGGACGGCGCGATCGCGGCTGTGCCCAATGGCGACGCCGTGTTCCTGGTGTGGGCCGGCGACCGCTCGGCTTATCTGGCCAAGACCAGCATGCTGCGCCGCCGCTTGCTGCGTATCTTGAAATCCGGCGAAGCGCCGCGGCGTTCTCTCAACCTGCGCGAAGTGGTGACGCGGGTTGAATATTGGCTCACCGGGTCGCGCTTCGAATCCATGCTGGTGCATTATGCTTTGGCGCGGAAGCATTTTCCCGAAGATTACGAACGGCTGGTGAAGCTGCGCATGCCGGCTTACGTCAAGCTGATTTTGTCGAATGAATTTCCGCGCACGCAAGTGACCACGCGTTTGACCGCGGGGCAAGCCCTCTACTATGGTCCGTTTCGCACGCGAGGCGCGGCGGAGTTGTTTGAGAATCAGTTCCTGGATTTGTTCCAGATTCGCCGTTGTCAGGAAAATCTGGAGCCCAGCGCGCAGCATCCGGGGTGCATCTACGGCGAAATGAACATGTGCTTGCGGCCGTGCCAGCAGGTGGTGAGCCGCGAAGAGTATCTGAGCGAAGTGGCGCGCGTGGAGGAGTTTCTAAAGGGCGACGGCGCGGCCCTGTTAAGTGTTACAACCGCCGCCCGTGAGCGGCTGAGCGAGGAACTGGACTTCGAAGCGGCCGCCCGCCAGCATAAACGGTTGGAGCGTATTCAGGAAGTGTTGTCGCTACGCGACGACCTAGTGTGCGACGTGGACCACTTGTATGGCGTCGCGGTGGCGCCGTCGCCTACACCTGGTAGCGTGTTGCTCTGGTTTCTATGCCAAGGCGCGTGGCAGGCGCCGTGCGTGTTCACGCTCGATTCGCACGTTTCCCTGGACGCCCGTTTGCGCGAAATCGTGGCCTCCATCCAGGCCGAGGCACCGCCGTTGGCGGAAAAACAGGAGCACTTGGCGCTGCTTGCCCGATGGCATTATTCGACCTGGAGCGATGGCGAGTGGATCGGATTCAGCGGATGGGATCAGGTACCGTATCGCAAGCTGGTCCGGGCGATCTCCCGGGCGCGGCAGAAACTGGACCCTGCCGCGGCCGACGCCACGAACCTGTAGGCTTCTGTCAGGAACCGTCGCAAAACGCCGCTGTTCAGGCATGTTTGAACGAACCGCCGGTGCGTCGCGTCGGGAGCTACATTCGAACGCGCGTGCGTCTCTGTGTGTGCCCGGCCGGAACGACACAACTAACATGATCGTGCAGCTGGACTTTTTGGCGTAAGATGTTTATGCGCGATGCTGACCGTTTTGAAATTGCCGTTCGCGTTCGATACGGCTCGCCTGAAGGCAGATCTGGCCCAAATTGAGCCTTCCGATTGGGTGCCGCACTTCAATACGCAGGAGTTTGAAGGCGATTGGAGCGTCGTCCCGTTGCGCTCGATCGACGGCAAAGCCCGGTTTATTTACCCCGATCCCACCGCCAGCCTAGGCCGCTTCTTAGATACACGCGTGCTGGAGCGCTGCCCCTATTTTCGCGCGGTCATGGACACTTTCGAAATGCCGAAGCGCTCTGTCCGGCTGCTCCGGCTTGGGACTGGATCGCGGATTCTTGAACATCGCGATTATTGTCTCGGCTTCGAAGACGGCGAGGTGCGCATTCACATACCGGTGGTGACCAGCCCGTTGGTGGAATTTTACTCGTCGGGCGAACGCGTTGAGATGCGCGAGGGCGAGGCCTGGTACGTGAATTTCAACCTGCCGCACCGGCTGTACAACGGCGCCGGCATCGATCGAGTACACCTGGTGATCGATGGTCCCGTCAACGATTGGGTTCGAACAATGTTCTACACGCTGAATTTCGAGCAGTTCCGAATGCGCGTCCTTGAGGAAAGCGCGATGGATGCCGGCGCGCCCCATGCGGACACCTTCGCTGCGGATCTGGTGACCAAGGGCTCCGAGTTGGGATACACGTTTGGCGCCGAGCAGGTGCAGCGCGCTTTGGGCCTGGCGCCGCAAGCCGATGCCGCCGGCTGCGAGGGCGTCTAAGCGCCGGCGGTGTCGCTCTTCGCAATCCGCGCGTACCAATTCGCGAGAATCGCTTCACTTGCCCGGTCCAACTCCTCCGCGTCAAGAAAGTCGTAAACCGTGCAATGAGGATTCTGTAGGAGTTGCTGGCGGAGCGCCTGCATCTCTTCGCTGGCCCCCGCGGGATTGCGAAAGAGAACGGCAGTTCCGCGCATCGGGAAGTTCTCGTCAGCCGTACACTCCATCGCCAGATCGACGAATCCACGGTAGGCCGGGTCCGGCGCCATTTCGCCGAATATCTGCACGAAAAAATCGCAAAATCGTATGTTGGCTTCGAGCAACCGCCGATGGATCTGCGGATCGAAATCGGAGCGGGGCGATGCCAGTGCGAAAAGAATCCACTGGGGCATGGTGACGCGCTCGGCGAACCTTGCGTTTGCGGCGTGAAAGGCCGCCTGCTTCGTTTCCAGATCGGGAGTGGCGACGCATAAGAGCTTATAGGTTGTCCAGTTATTAGGCATCTGTCCTACAGACCAGGATAGAATGGCGAGAGCAAATTCGGAAAATGGGGAAGAAACGTCGGGCAAAAACATGAGCGCGCGGCAAGGCGAAGGCCCTCCTGGGAGCAGCTTCCGCAACCCCGTCGTGCTGCGCATCGCGGAGTTTCTCGCGAGCATCGGCATCGTTGTGCGAGCAGGCGAACTTCCCGCGGAGACCTTTCTGCCGGGAATCGCCATAGATCGTGGAGTGCTGGTCATCGACGAGGACCGTCTCATGTATCCGGGCGATCTTTTGCATGAGGCCGGGCATCTCGCTCTGATGCCCGCGGAGGAGCGCGCCAATGCCGGTTCGGATACCGGCAACGACGGCGGGGTTGAAATGGGTGCTACCGCATGGTCGTTCGCGGCGGCCACCGAGATGAAACTGCCGCTCGAGATCGTATTCCATGACGGCGGCTATCGGGGCGAATCAAAAGCGATCATCGAGAACTTTACACAAGGACGATACTTCGGGGTGCCGATTCTTGTGTGGCTGGGGTTGACTGTTGATCCGCTGAAACCGGACGGATCCAGCATCCCGCCCTTCCCGAACATGCGCCGCTGGCTTCGGTAACCAGCGGCGGATCGCAAGGACGGGCAGAATGAGCGAAAAGAGGTTAGTTCCGCGCAGGAAAGACACCTACCAGCGCGATGCAGAAATTGATCACTTGAAACGCCTGTCGATTTTCGTGCGGCAGGCTTTGCCCGGTAAGCTTCAGCATTTGCTGGTTCATCTGGCCGTTGGCCGTAGCTGTCGAGTAGAAATTGTTTCCGGCGGCTGCGGCGGACGGCGACGTGTTGCTAACTGACGAGGTCTCTTTCTTGGCCTGAGGATCCACCGAAAACGAGTGATTGTGCTGGGGCATCTGGGGAAGCAGCAACGTCACTGACTCGCTGCCGCCGTCTTCGCCTACGGTGCGCGGAGTCAGCCCCGGCCCGTTGCCCTGGTCCATCGCAGCGCGGCCTTGCAAGTTTGGAAGACCGAAGGTGGTTCTTCCGTCGCCGCCGAAGTTAGTCCCAAGGAGCGCGAATAGAGCGGTGTTTTGCGAGATAGCCATAATTTGCCCATTGCAAAGAGCCCACTGCGTCGGCGCGAAGTTACAGCCAAACATTCTGATCTCAGCTAAGAATTGATCTGACATATAGGACTCCTTAATTCCGCGACGGAAAGATGCCTGTGAGCGAGATGCAGAAATTCAGCACCAGGTATGGTTGCGTGTTGCCATGGGGTTGGTTGCTGCCGGCGTTCCCCACCATGGCGGGATTCATCGCGGTATCCGGACTGGCTCCGTATCCGGATACCCCTCCGCCCGGCACCGCGGTGTTCGACCCGGCGTTGGCGTTTCCGTTCGAATTTGCGTTTACCAAGTGATTATGTGAGGGCATTGTTTGGGTGGTGATGGTTACCGATGCGGCACCACCCGTCTGGCCCTGAAGGTAGGTCCCTCCACCCTGCAAGGATCCGAAGTGCAAGGGCACGCGCCCGCGCAGGTCGGGGAGACCAAAAGTGCTCTGGCCGTTGCCACCGTACATAGTTCCAAGCAGCGCAAACAGGGCAGCGTTCTGGCTGATCGACAAAAGTTGACCGTTGCATTGCGCCCAGCCTTTCGGTGCAAAAGAAAAAGAGAAGAGGCGGATCTCTGAGACATATTGATCGGACATTCGTTGTTCCTTTCCTAGTCGCGCGGCGCTTAATTTTGAGAAGGGAAAATGCCGTAGAGCGCAATGATGTACGTGACACATTGGAACGGCATCAGATTATCGTGCGGCTGGCTTCCGCCGGTGTTCGAAACGGTAGTCGGGAGCAATTGGGTGGTGGGAGTCGCGGTCGAAAACAGATCCTGGCCTGCGCCGTAGGTATTGCCGATGGGAGTGCTTTGCCCGCCGGTGGACGCACCAATCGGCGCGTGCGAATGAGTGGGCAGCTGGCCGAGGATAAGCGTCACCGACTCAGTTCCGGCCCGTTGCCCAATAACGTATGTGATCCCGTCTGCACCGGTTCCCTGGTGGACGGGAATCCGACCACGCAGGTCCGGCAATGCGAAGGTGTTTACGCCGTCTCCGCCATAAGTGGTGCCGATTAGTTGATACAGCGCCGGGTTGCTTGATATAGACAGCAGGGAACCGTCGCAGAACGCCCATTCATAGGGCGCGAAAGTACCTCCGAACAGGCGAATTTCGCCAATATAAGGGGTCGGCATTCAAGTCTCCTGTTGACTGCTTCCGTGTTAACCGATTCCAGTTGCATCGAAAATGTACCAGTGACCGCTTCCATCAGAAAAGAACGCCACCACAAATTCATCGGCCATCGCTGAGGTGGAATTGGTCGGCAACCCGCTAAAATGGGTTGAGATGATCGTATCGCTCCCCTGAGTGTGAACGGTGATTTGCGATGTATTAATCGCCTGCCGGCTGCCGTCGGCAGTGTTATTGCAGGCGCCGCCACTACTCACGGTCCTGCAATTTGCGATAAAGAAGACCACCTGCCCAGGCGTTGTGGCGTGAGGCAACGTGAATGTTTGTGGATTGCCCGCGCTATTCCCACTGCCATTCGAGTTTTGCGTACCGCCGGAGTTGTCCACGATGTAATACATGTGGGTGTCCGTATCGGAAATGGTGGTCCCTCTAATCAATCCCTGGATGGAGAAGACATTGCCTGTTGGGCCGTTCGCGCCTTGGGGACCAGTGCTGCCGGTAGTGCCTGCGGGACCTGGATTGCCTTGAAGTCCTGGAGAACCCGTAGCTCCCGGAGCTCCCGTCGGACCGGCTGAACCTGGCGGGCCAGGGTTGCCTTGCGGACCTTGCCCACCTGTTGGACCTGCCGATCCGGTCGCGCCGGCTGGCCCGGTCGGACCCGTTGGTCCGGCCTGCCCGGCCGTGCCTGGTGCGCCGGTAGCCCCGTTAGCACCGGTTGGGCCGGTGGGGCCTTGAGGACCTGTCGCGCCGGTCTGGCCCGCAGCTCCGGCCGACCCGGCGGGTCCGGCGCTGCCGTTAGGCCCAGTTGCGCCAGTTGGTCCGGTCGGGCCCGTTGGACCTGTTGCGCCAATGCTGCCTGCTGGTCCAGTGGGGCCGGTCGCGCCGGTCGGTCCAGTGGGTCCGGCTGCTCCCTGGGCACCTGCGGATCCCTGCGCGCCGGTCGAGCCCGTCGGGCCATTCGGCCCCATTGCGCCTGTGCTGCCGGTTGGGCCGGGGGCGCCAACTATTGAGATGATCAATTTAGCGGGATGGCTGGTTGCCGTGTTCTCTTTCGTATTAAGCAACAGAGCCGTGCTCCCGCTTCCCGTGATCTCCAGACCGAAATTCGTGGCTGGACTCGCAAGCCAGGACTGAACCTGAGCGGTCACATTGACGAGCGCGAAAGAATTCGCCGTACTCACGCCGACGCTCGCAAAGGGACTGCCCGTTGTCGCGGGCTGAGTAGCGAACGTAACGGTGTTCTCGTTCCACGGAGAAGTCACAACGGTGAAGTTCAGCGTTCCCCCGGTGGTCACCTGGTTTGCATACACCTGGAGATAAGCGACACTGACCGTCGCACTTGGTGAAAATTCCGAAAGGTCGAATTGTACGAGCCCTGCGTTTCCGGGCGCAATATTCAGTGTTTGCGCCCCGGTTCCTGTGTTGAAGTTCGTCGTGGGGGAAGCGGAGCTGATGGTTACATCACTTACGGTAGGAGCATTCTGAGCCACCAGGCCAGGAGCGATGAACGAGCCCGCTGCCAACAGAACGATTGCCGGCGCGATTGATGATTTGGTTCTCACTATCATTCTCCTTTTCATCGTGCCGCTCACTGATTTGAAGTCCCGCTGCTGTCGCAACTGGAGCTGGTCGGGCTTCCACCTATAACACGGGTCAGGTACCACAGCGACGATCCGTCGCTCACGAACTCAGCGGCCACCTCAACCGTACAAGAAGAGGCTTGCCCTTGCGAAGTGTTGAAAGAGTTGTGGTTAACTATGTGGTCCCCAAAGGCTGACTGGGCATTAATGGTGATGTTGTTGGAATTAGATGTCCACGCTGACGCGTTCTGAATCAGAATGAGTTTACCCGCCGCCGAGCTGTTCGCTCTCGGCAGTGTGATATTGCCATTGCTGAGCAGGATGGCACGAGATTGATCGCTACCGCTGATGATTGTGCCCGACGAAACCGGCCCTTCGATCCTCCACAGATTCGAAAACGTCGCGCCTGCCGCCCCTGTAGGTCCGGCTGGACCTTGACTGCCGGTCGAACCTGGGGCGCCCGGATTGCCGGTGGAACCTTGGAAACCGGCTGGGCCCGTAGCCCCTGCCGGACCAGTCGGCCCTTGGGGACCCGTACTACCCGTCGGACCTTGCGCGCCAGCTGCTCCCGCCGCACCTGGATTGCCGGTGGGACCTTGCGGACCCGTATTGCCGGTCGCGCCAGTTGCTCCTGCCGCACCAGCCGAGCCTGCCGGGCCTGATGGTCCGGTGGCTCCGGTTGGCCCTGTCGGCCCCGTCGGGCCCATGGCGCCAGTTGGTCCGGGAGATCCAGTCGGTCCGGCGGGACCCGTTGGGCCCGTCGGTCCGGTTGGAGCAGAAGCGCCGCCGGGGCCGGCCGCTCCGGCTGCTCCGGTTGCTCCGGTAGGCCCCAGTGCGCCGGTCGGCCCTGTCGGTCCTGTAGGTCCGGTAGGTCCAGTTGGGCCCGCAGCGCCCGCCGAGCCCGTCATGCCCGACGCACCCTGCGGTCCGATCAGCAGGATGGTCAATGTTGCCGGATGGCTGGTGCTTTGATTCTCTTTGCTATCGAGCACAATGCTCGTTGCAGCCTCGCCCGTGATGATGAAGCCGACGTTCGAACTCCCATTGAGCCAGGCTGCCACCTGGGCGGTGGCATCGACTTCGATGTATTGATTGGCAATGGCTACCGGAATTCCGGATTGAACCGGTGCGCCCGGCACAACCCCGGAGCCGCCGTTCACTGTGCTTTCGGACCAGGACGGCCCGCTGGCAGCGGAAACATCGATCGCGCCCGCGGTGGTCACTTTATCCACAAAAAATCGCAGCGTCGCTGAAGAGACATTCGCGCCGGTAATACCGGCCGGCAGTTTACTCAGATCAAATAACAGCAAACCCTGCGCATTACTGGCGCCGCCGATGTTGATCGCTGTGGCGGCGCCGTACGGATTCGGGTCTCCCGGATTGATGTAAGCATCGCCGGCGAGCGGGGCGGTGTCCGCCAGTAGTAACGCGGGGAAGAGCAGACCCAGGGTCGCCGCGGCTGTTCGTAAGATTTTGATTTTCATGGGCGCCCTCCTCATTGCGACACCAACAAGTACCAGTTGTGGTTCCCATCCGATACAAACTGCGCCCAGTTATCAGGGATTTGAACCGAACTACCCGCTGGAAGCGCGAGAGAGCCCACGAGCAGTTTGTCACCCGAACCCGCCTGATATGCAACGTATGCGCCAGTAAAGGGATCGGTGGTGAGTACAGCGATGACTTTGCCAGCTGTCGTGGCAGGCGGAAGCTGGACATTGTATTGAGTGATCGAGTCATCGTCCGCTGTGTGGAGCAGAAAGAAGTGATTCGTCGTGTCCGTCGGCAAAGTGATCAAAGTGGCGTCGTTGGGCGTGTTGTGCAAGTCCGAAATCGGATAGCTGGTGTTGTTGAAAACGCCCGGAGGCCCGTTGGGTCCAGTCGGCCCCGCAGCCCCAGGTGAGCCCTGCGGTCCGGTTTGCCCAGTGGCTCCTTGCGGCCCGGTGGGTCCTCTTCCACCAGTCGCACCCGCCGCGCCCACCGCGCCCGCGGGGCCGGTCGATCCGCTCGGCCCAGTGGGTCCCGTTGGACCAGCTGGTCCGGTATTCCCCTGCGCACCAGTCGGCCCTAAAGGCCCTTGGCTGCCCGTGTTGCCGGTGGGCCCTGTCGGACCTGCGGGGCCCTGATTACCGGTGTTGCCGGGCGGTCCCGTTGGACCGGTCGGACCCGTGGGCCCGGTGCTACCCTGCGCGCCGGCCGCTCCCGCAGCGCCTACCGCACCGGTCGGCCCCGTAGTTCCGGATGGACCAGTGGGACCGGTCGGACCCGTAGGTCCTGCCACGGTTCCCGTCGGACCGGTCGCGCCCGTCGGACCGGTCGGCCCTGTCGGTCCCGTCGGACCTGTCGACCCGCTAACGCCCGTCGCGCCCGTGGGGCCCGCCGGACCTATCAGATTGATCTCGAGGACGGCAGCATGGCTGGTCGTCTGGCTTTCCTTTGAATCGAAGTAAACCAGCGTCGAAGCAGCGCTGGCCTGCAGCAGGAATCCGTCGTTGGGCGTTCCATCCATCCAGCTCTTCACCTGTCCCGTGACGTCGACCGCGATGTACGAATTGGCCGTCGTAACCGGAACGGCGCCAGCCACCAACGTAGAGGGAGTGGGAAACCCGGAGCCGGTCACGGTGGACT
>DATJWJ010000154.1:0-2134 GCA_035501355.1 Bryobacteraceae bacterium
CTCCTGCATCGATTCCATCACGCCGGCGGCGGCCGCGTCGGTGTCTCCCGCAGCTTTTTCAAAGGGCCGAATCGCGTAGACCGCTTCGTTGAGCACATCCCCGGCGCAGAGCGCGTTGAGGATGCCCAGGAAGAAATCGAGGTTCATTTCGAGCCCGGCTTCGGCGTCCGACTGGCTCAGACCGCCGGACTGCTGGAACAGCAGCACGCGGAAACCATCGAACCCCGAGTTGCGCAGCGCCAGCCGGTATTCGGCTTCGTACATGCCGAAGCGGCACGGCCCGCAGGCGCCGGCGGTGAAGAAGACGTACTTGTCGATGATCTCCTCCCGCGACATCCCCTGTTCCTCCAGAGATTGCAGGAACTGCACCAGGTTGCCAACGGTAAAATAAGTCGGGTTGCACTGCCCGTTGTTGCCGTACTCCTTGCCGGTCTGGAAAGCCTTCACGTTCGGCGTGGGAACGGCCTGGGCCTTGTAGCCGAGTCCTTCGAGAGCGCCATGCACGAGCTTCTCATGCTTCCAGGTCAATCCGCCGAACAGCAGCGTGGTGTGGGTGCGCTCGTCCTTCGTGAAGGGGCGCTCTTGCGGCCGTTTGAAATGGTGGACCTCGCGCTGCTGCAGGCCGGCTTCCCGCTCCAGTCGGGCGCGCTCTTCAGCCAGCCGGCGCTGAATCACGTCCTCGATCGAATCGCCGATCTGCACGAGGTTCGCGGGCTGCTGCGATGCTTTCGGTTCGAACGTCTGAGTGCTCATAGTCTTCCCCTCCGGCCCCGGACAAGCGGGAGCCTACACGTCTGCTGTGAGCCTAGTTTGCCCGTTAACCGATTGAAAGAAAAGAGCCACCCATTGAACGGCGACTTACGAATGGGAATGGAGGAATTGGACGGGTGAGCGGCGGACAAATCCCCTGGGCCTGGAAACAGAAAATCGGGTGGACAAAAGCCGAAATGGGGCTTACCGGTGGGGTACGTACGTTCCAACAGGTGCTGGGATTCGTCTACTTGATCGCGTTTACGTCCTTTGGGCGGCAGGCGCCGGGATTGATCGGGTCACACGGGATCCTGCCGTTCGCCGCATATCTGGCTGCACTGAAAACGGCAATGGGAGGGCAGGCGTATCGCGAAATCCCAACCGTGCTGTGGCTGCGACCTACGGACGCGGCGCTGGCAGCGGTCTGGATGGCCGGAGCGGCGGCGGCCCTGGCAGCCATTTTCGCGCCGGCACGCGGCTGGTGGCGGCGCGCCGCTTTGGCCGTCTGCCTGGTGTTGTGGATTTCGCTGTGCGCCGTCGGGCAGGATTTTCTCTCCTTCCAATGGGACGTGCTGCTCTCCGAAACGGGATTGCTTGCGATCTTCGCGGACACTTCCGCCGTGCGGATCTGGCTGTTTCGCTGGCTGATTTTCCGGCTGATGTTTTCGAGCGGCCTGGTGAAGCTGACCAGTGGTGATCCGTCCTGGAAAAGCCTCACCGCCATGCACTACCACTTCGAAACGCAGCCGCTGCCCAATCCGTTGGCATGGCTCATCTACCAGCAGCCGATGTGGGTTGCCAAGGCGGAGACGGCGTTTACGCTGATCGCGGAGCTGGTGGTCCCGTTTCTGTTTTTCGCACCACGGCGAGCGCGTCATGTCGGCGGCTGGATCGCGATCGCGCTGCAATTGTTGATTCTCTCGAGCGGCAACTACACGTATTTCAACTTTCTGACCATCGCGCTGTGCCTGTGGCTGTTTCTCGAGCCGGAGAAGCGGCAATGGGGACGGCCGCACAAAGCGGTGAGCGCTTCTCTCGCGGCATTCGTCGGCGTAGCGAGCGGCTTGATTCTGCTGGAGCAGTTTTCTCTTCCGCTGCCGCCGGGTGGAAGCGCGGTGGTGCACCTGGTGGAGCCGCTGCGCGTGGTCAATTCGTACGGGCTCTTTGCGGTGATGACGACCGAGCGGCCGGAGATCATCGTGGAAGGTTCCGCAGATGGCGTGAATTGGCGAGCGTATGAGTTCCCATACAAGCCCGGGGACGTGATGCGCGCGCCGCCCGTCATCGAACCCGATCAGCCGCGGCTCGACTGGCAGATGTGGTTTGCCGCGTTGGACACGTATCAATCGAATCGCTGGTTCGTGGATTTCATGGTGCGGCTGCT
>DATJWJ010000155.1:0-5982 GCA_035501355.1 Bryobacteraceae bacterium
GGCTGAGCTGCTGGAGGAATTGCAGGAGCATTCGCTGCTGGGCCTGGGGGGCGGCTTGCTGCAATTGTCGGATGGCGGCGGCCGCGTTCTTTTCCGGTCCGGACGCCTCAAGAACACACCGCTCGATTTAGTGCAGCCGGCGCCCGGAGATATGGGTGTTCGCTACGCATCCCGGCTGGCCGGTAACTCGCCGGTGCGGGTGGCGTCTCAAACGGTCGAGGTAAAAGGGCGGCGCTTCCTCATTCAGGTAGCGGAGCCGATGCACGAGTTTGAGGAGTCGCTGGAGCGTTTCGAAACAGGGCTGCTGATTCTGGCGCCATTTTTCCTGCTACTCGCGAGCGCCGGCGGATTCTGGATGAGCAGCCGCGCGCTCGCGCCCGTGGACCGGATCACTCAGGACGCACGTGCCATCAGCGTAACCAACCTGTCAACACGCCTGGAAATCCCACCCGCCAAAGACGAATTGCAGCGGCTCACGCAAACTCTGAACGAGATGCTGGACCGCATCGAAGCCGAAGTGAAGCGCATCGTTCAGTTCACGGCCGATGCGTCGCATGAGTTGCGGGCTCCACTCACGCTGATTCACACCGCGGCCGAGTTCTCGCTGCGGCGCGAGCGGACGCGCGAAGACCTGGTCGATGCGATGCGGAAAATCGTTCGGGAATCCGAGCGCACCGCGCGACTGGTGGACGATCTGCTGTTGCTGGCGCGCGCGGATTCCAACACGCACGAATTGCGCCTGGCTCCCACCGATATCTCGTCCACCGGGCGCGACGCGGCCGAGCTCGCGGTCACGCTGGCTCGCGCCAAGAATATCCAGGTGTCCGCCGACATCCCGCGCGATCCGCTGATGGTGGCCGGCAACGAACAATTGCTGGAGCAGCTCTGGTTGATTCTGCTGGATAATGCGGTGAAATACACGCCCTCGGGCGGCCAAATCCGCTTTGCCATGCAGGCCGTGAATTCGCATCTGGAAACCACGGTTGCCGACACCGGTATCGGCATTGCGCCGTCCGACCTGCCGCATGTGTACGACCGCTTCTGGCGCGCCGATAAAGTGCGCTCGCGCGATTCCGGCGGCGCCGGCTTGGGGCTTTCGATCGCGCGCTGGATTGTCGAGAGCCATCGCGGGGAAATCCAGATTGCTTCCGAACCAGGCCACGGTTCGCAGGTCACGGTGCGATTTCCGCTGGCCAAGCCTTAGCACTCTGCCCCGCGCTGTGCTCAAGGACGCTTCAGAAACCTCAAGTAGAACGCCAGGAAGACCAAGACGATTCCGGTATTCACCATCAGCCGCTCTCAGAACCGGTTCCTGAAGAACAGGAGATCCACACCGACTACGACGGCTGCCATCAGCACGATATAAATTATGGCCGGTGCCTGTCTCGCCATTTCAGTTCAGTCAAGGCTTGGTGAATTTCGCGCTGCTGGCAGGCTTGAGGTCGAGCCCGAACGACGGCTTGTCGCGCGTGCCTGAGATCCGGATGGGGATCACCGCGCCTGCGTTTTTCTTGCTGAAGATTGGATCGAGCGCCTTCAGCAGAAAAGATTTAAAGCCGGTGGTGGTTTGAGATAGCTTAGCTTCCAGTGCCGCGGTGCCGTGGAAGTCCATGGACTCGTCGGCAAGCTCGTAGCGTCCGTTCAACCCTATCCGAACGCCGGGGACGCGGAACGAGAGTTGAGGAAACGTCATGACACCGTGGGCTAAGTGGAACTGGCCCGTGAAGTCCGAAGCTACAGTGTCGGCGGGTGGGTCTTCGGGCTCGCCTTTGCCGCGATGGCTCAGTTCGTTGACCTTCTCCTGAACGTTGAGCTCGGAAAAGTGCGCGGAGGCGACGGTGAATTCTCCATCCAGCTTGGTCTTTTGGGCGACGTCGACGTCACCGGGAGGAATAACGAGCTTGGCGCGAAAACTGACCGCGCCGGTCATGGACGCGCTGCGGCCCTTGGTCGCCAGGTGGAGCATGTCTTCCAGACGTCCTCGTTCCACGACAATATCGAGCGAAACGGTTTTGCCCGGAAATGCCTTGTTGCCGGCCACGCTGCCGCGCGCGGTGACCGATGAGCGGCCGAACTGGCCCGTGACGGGCTGGAGCATGGTGTCGCCGTCGGTCCCGTCTATCACGGCTTGATATTGCGTGGTCAGGTGAACCGGATTGCCGCTGACCTTCAGAGTGAAGTTGGGCGTATCGGTTTTCCCCTGTGCTTCGATTCGCTCCAGCACGCCGCGATAGTTCCCGGTGGATGACAGCGTACCCGCTATGCCCGGGAACACCGACAAGTCAGCGTTCTGGAAGGCGTAGGAGCCCTCGACAGGCGTTTGGCTCGGTTCCTCAGCGTTCCACGGTCCGAATTTTCCGCTCGATTCGATTTCTCCCGGCGGCTTGGCGTTCGTCAATGTAGCGTGAAATGTCGTCGCTCGCGTGGAGCTGGCGCCCGTCAGCGTAAGCTTGCGAATCTGCCATACCAGCGGCTCCTTGTTGGGATCCTTGGGAAGAGTCTTGACAACGGCGCCGTCGGCTTGAATCTCGTCGATTACGAAGGCCGAGGACGGCGAGGATGATGGACTTTTTTTGCCGCTACGTTCGGATTTTGGCGGCACTTGAACTTCCAGGCCCTCCAGGCGCACGCGCCGGATGTGGCCGGTCAACACCGAAAGCAGGTTCGCATTGGCCGTGAATCGCCGAACGGTGACGAGCGGCGGCAGGTCCGTGCGCCCGTGATATCGGAGAGTAAGTCCGTCGCCGGATACACGCACGCTGGGGAAGACGGAGATCGACAGGTGTTTCAAATCGAGATCGCTCGCAAAAGATTCGCGCAGCGAGCTCATGGCATGTTCGCGCGCCCAGTGAGAAAGGGTCCCGTTGAGGGCGAACCCGGCTGCGATCAGGACCACAATGATTCCGGCGCCGATGAGAGCCCATTTGGTAACAGGCCGGGTGCGTGGGACGGTGCTCACAGTACTCATCGCCTGAGCCTGAAGCAATCCACGCACCAGAATCAATCAAGTCGCCGCGGAGTCGTTTAGAACTGGGTGGTGATTTATAACGCGTAATAACTACCGGCTCACAGCGGCGATTTACTTGTGCTGCGTTTCCCAGTCGTATTGAATTTGCGGGTCATTGTAAGGGATGCGGCCTTCGTCCTGTGGATCGTAGAAACGGTCTGTGACGTACACCAGCAGCGCAGGATCCATGCCGATGACTTTGTAACCGTGCCCGACGCCGGGAGGAACCAGCAACTGCCAGGGCCGCAGTGCGCCCAAGTACAAAGTGTTGCGCGCGCCGAAGGTTGGAGATTGCTTTCGAAGATCTACCAGCGCTACTTGCAGCATGCCTCCCACCGGCACCCAGCAGTCGGTCTGGCGGCGATGGAAATGAAAAGCTTTGACTGTGCCCGGGTAACTGAGTGCCGCGGATACTTGCGTGCTTTCCTTCGGAAAATCCTTGGCCAGACCTTGGCCCATGCGCAGCACTTCCAGAAAATAGCCGCGATCGTCCGGCCAGATCGCGAGCGGCTGCGCGCGCACTCCGGCGATCAGGTCCTTGGAATCGGGCGAGACAATCAGCTTGCCGATGCCCTTTTCACAGCTCGGGGTGGCCAGCTCCAGATCCACTTGAACGGGCGCGCTCATAGGCTGGTTTGCGGGACCGATTCCGTCTCGGCGGCCGCCTCCGATGCGGTAGACGGGCGGCTGCGCGCCACCAGGTTTCCGGCTCGCAGCAGAGAATCGAACGTGCCCGCATCGGTCCACCAGCCGTCCAGATGCGCGTAGGTCATGGTTCCTTCGCGAATGTAAGCATTGTTCACGTCGGTGATCTCCAGTTCGCCGCGGTGGGAAGGCACCAGCGTTCGGACCTTGTCGAACACGGTGCCGTCGTACATATATATTCCGGTAACAGCGTAGTTCGATTTCGGCCGCTTGGGTTTTTCCTCAATTCCAACGATATGCCCGTCGCGAATTTCGGCCACACCGAAGCGCTCGGCGTCCGGAACTTCTTTCAACAGGATTTTTGCGCCAACCTTCTGATCGCGAAAATCGTCCACGGCCTGGCGGATGTTGCCCTCGATGATGTTGTCTCCCAGTACGACGCAGATGCTCTTGCCGTCGGCGAAATGTTGGGCCAGCGCCAGCGCGTCCGCGATGCCGCCTTCGCCTTCTTGATAGGTATAGTCCAGATGTTTCAGGCCGAATTCCCGGCCATTGGCGAGGAGGCGCAGAAAATCTCCGGAATTGCGGCCGCCGGTGACGATGAGAATCTCTCGAATGCCCGCATCCACCAGGGTCTGGATGGGGTAGTAAATCATCGGCTTGTCGTAAATCGGCAGCAAGTGCTTGTTAGTGATCTTTGTCAGGGGAAACAAGCGGCTGCCGGTGCCGCCGGCCAGGACGACGCCCTTCAAAAAGGTACCTCAATATTGCAGATTGGCATTACATTCATGATACACGGGGGCGTAAGGTAAATCTCTAAGCGAGACGCCCTAGAGCGACGTCCTCGATGTCCTCGAACGCTGCTCCGGGGAAGCCATGCTAGAATCGATTCCGCCATGCAGACTTATCGTTGGGATGAGGTGGAGAACGAGCAACTGAGCGCGTCGATTTCGCGCCAGGTGATTCATGCCGACACGATGACGCTGGCGAGAATCTCTCTCAAGAAGGGAGGCGGCGTGCCGGAACACAGCCATCACAACGAGCAGATCTCGACGGTGGAGCGCGGCGCACTGAAATTCGTACTGGACGGGGTAGAGAAGGTAGTGGGGCCGGGCGAGATTTTGCGGATTCCGCCGCATGTGCCGCACAGTGTGGAAGCGCTGGAGGATTCGGTCGCGGTGGATTTGTTTTCGCCTCGCCGGGAAGATTGGATTCGCGGCGACGACGCCTATTTGCGGAAGTAGACGTGGTTATTTGATCGCCAGGGTAGCGTCGAGGGGCGCGCCGGTGCGGCGGCTTTCGATTTTCGAAAAGCCCGCCGCCTTCAACAGGGCTTCGTACTCGGCGGCAGTGCGCTCGCGGCCTTCCGTCACGACCAGCATGTTCAACGACTGCATGTGGGCGGGAACGTTGTGTTCGTCCAGCAGGCGTTCGGCCACCAGCAGTCCCCCGCCCTCCGGAAGCGCGGTATAAACTTTTGCCAGAAGCATGCGGATTTTTTCTTCCGACCAATCGTGCAAGATGCGGCCGAGACTGTAGAGATCGGCTTCGGGCAACGGGTCCTTGAAAAAATCGCCGGCAACGGTGCCGGGGTAGAGTCGCGCGACGGCGGGCAGATCGAAGACCGCGGTTTCCAGGTTCGGATAGCGATCGCGAGCGGCTTGGGCGAGATGGCCGCTGCCGCCTCCCAGGTCCACCAGCCGGCGGAATCGGCTCAGATCGAAGACCGAGACGACCGCCGGCGAGGTGATTTTTCCGAACCCGTGCATGCCGCGCTGGAAGTCTCGCATGGCTTCTGGAGTGCGGAAGAAGTGGGAAAAGATGGGGCCATCCAGGCCGAAGGTTTGTTTCCAGCGGTGGGTTCCTTCGCGTACGGCGTCTTCCAGATGGCCCCACATCGGATAGAGCGCGCTGTTGGAATACCGGATGTAGCCGGCCAGCGTGTCGGGACTGTCCGAGCGCAGATACCTTTCGGCGACCGCGCTGTTGACGTAGCGCTCGCCTTGTTTTTCGAGCAGTCCGAGGGCGACACAGGCATCCAGCAAGCGGTTGAGCTCCTTGCAATCCGCCGGGCGCTGCCCGTCGAAAATGCCTAGCTCGACCGCGGCGAACATGGTTTTCGAGCGGCGGAAGGCCTCGATCAAGTCAAGAACGACGTTGTTTGAAGTGGTCATAGCCGATTGGGGGGACTGGTTTGCCCTGGTAAGTGACGCGTCCGGGTTCTCCTTCGATCATGGTGCCGATGAGGATGCCTGGGACGCGGCGGCGCGGCGGTGCCGTGTAGAGCAGTTCGTAATCTTCGCCATCGTGCAGCGCTTGTTTCAGCGTTG
>DATJWJ010000156.1:0-56748 GCA_035501355.1 Bryobacteraceae bacterium
TGAAACGTGTCGCGCACCATCAGGTCCATGGCTTCCTGTTCGGTCATCCCCATGGTCTGGAAGCGGATATCGATGATCGCGTTCGCGATGGCGCGCAGCAACTGCTTGTACAGCGTCAGGCGGAGGTCCACGCTGTTGTCGAGGAAGCCTTCGTCCGACATCAACTGCTGCGCATAGGTGGCCCAGCCTTCGACGTACGGGCCGTTGCCGAAAATATTGCGCAGCACCCGGCGGGACTGAGGCTGTAGGTTGTCGGCGACTTCGAACTGCACATAATGCCCAGGCATGGCCTCGTGAATGGTAATTTCCATCAGCCCGAAGCGATTGTACTCGCGCAGTTTGGATTCAATGCGCTCCTTGGGCCAGTTCGATGGAATAGGGGTTACCCAATAGAAAGCTCCCAGTTGTGGCTCGAGCGCCGGCGCCGGATTGAAACCCGCGACCGCATAAATTCCGCGCATGAATTCCGGAGTCGGAATTACTTTCAGGTTGTCGCGCGAGGGCAGCGTAACCAGGTGCTTCTGGCGCACGAAGTTGGTGGCTTCGTCGAGATCCTTGGTGGCCTGGTCCATGTAGGCGGCCGGCGTTGCGTGCTGTTGCGCGATTTTGTCGAGCGCTGCCTTCACCGAATGCGGCGCAGCTAGCTTGGCCATCTGGTCGCGGATGTCCTTCAGCGCAGCCTCGGCTTCCGCCAGCACCTGCGCGGGTTGTTTGCCGGTGACCAGCGTGTAGGCGAATTTCTTGTCGTATTTCTCTTTGCCAAGCCGCCAATCGCTGGTCTTACGCGAGAGGTCGGTTTTGAGATAGGAGTTGAAGGCGCGCAACGCGGCCAGCGCACCGGAGGCCGCACGATCGAAATCGGCTTGCAGCGCTGAGGGAACCTTGGCGCGCAGCGCTTTGTCGATCAGGTCGATGTCGCCGTCGCCTTCTTCCTGTGCGACGCGGTTCCAGACCTCGGGCGCGTCCACCAGGTTGGCCTTGGCTTGATCCAGCAACGCCGGTACAAGCGACAGGCGAGCAATGATATCGCGATAGCGCGAATCGAGCGGAGCATATTCCAGAACGAATGGATTGAACAGAGCGTTACCGATCAGCTCGACGTAGACGGTCGGATTGTGCCGATAGCTCTGGATCTCGCGCAGCTCGAGCAGGGCCAATTCGGTTTGGTTCTGGATGATCTGGAAGTCGGCGCGCTCCTCGCTGGAGAGCTGATCCTGCTTGATAGCGGCCAGCCGGTCGTGGAAGCTGGAATAGAACTGCTGCTGGTCTTGGATGCCAGCGGCGCTGTAGTCGTCCAGTTTCTGGTCCAGCTTGACGCCGGCGTGCTCGTGATAGCCGGCGGAGGTGGCCGAAACCGGCGACAAGGCCAGAGAGCCGTAGACGAACTCGTCGGTGAGCTTGGAAAGATCTTGCTTCTCCTGCTTTTCAGTAGACATTTTGCAACTCGTCAAAAGGCATGCCGCCGTGCACAATGCAATGCTAAGCCGTCGCCGCATGAAGTTTCTCCCAGTCTTCCGCCTCGCCAAACTTGGCGCCGTGGAGTTCGGGATTGATATTACGAAGCAGGCCTGTGAGCACGCTGCCCGCGCCGACTTCGATAAACCGGTTCACCCCGGCGGCCGCCAGCTGCTGGATGGTCTCGGCCCAGCGCACCGGGTTCGGCACCTGCTGGTAGAGACCTTCGCGCGCTTCCTGGCCGGTCCGGACGAAGCGAGCCTGCCAGTTGTTGACCAGCGGCGCCGCCAGGTCGCGAAATTCAGTGGCGTTGAGATCCGCCGCGAGACGCTCCTGCGCGGGCTTCATCAACGCACAATGAAAAGGAGCGCTCACCGGGAGCAGCACCGCGCGGCGCGCACCGGCCGCCTTGGCCAACTCCATGGCCCGGGAGACAGCGCCCGCGTGTCCGGCGATCACGATCTGATCCGGCGAATTGAGGTTTGCCGCGCTCACCACTTCGCCCTGAGCGGCGTCTCTGAGGATGGAGTCGAGCTTACCTTCGGGCAGCTTGAGCAGCGCCGCCATCGCGCCCACTCCCTGAGGGACCGCTTCCTGCATATAGCGCCCGCGCTGGCGGACCAGACGAACCGCGTCGGCAAAAGTCAGACATCCTGCCGCGACTAATGCCGAATATTCGCCCAAACTGTGTCCGGCGACGCAGTCCGGACGCAAACCTTGCTCTTGTAGCACGCGACAGGCCACGATCGACACGGTCAGCATTGCCGGCTGCGTGTTCTCGGTTCGCTGTAGTTCTTCGGCCGGCCCCTCGAAGCAAAGTTGGGTGAGCGAAAAACCCAATTGTTGGTCAGCCGTGTCGAAAATTTCACGTGCTGTGGGAAAACGTGACGCTAAACTTTTCCCCATGCCGACGTACTGCGAGCCCTGGCCGGGAAAGATGAACGCGACTTTCATAAGCGATCAGACAATTCAGTGTAACGTCTTCTCGCCTGGGCAGAATCTTTGCTCCAAAACTGCCAGGGATCGAGCTTACGACTTTTTGCAATCCTTTGGTCCTCGACTTGCGTCTTAAACACTGACGAAAGGAGGAGAGATGACCATCACAAGTCGTCCCCAACCAGCGCAGTTAGAAGCCAAGGCCTTTGTTTATTGCCCGATCTGCACTCATACCGTCGAAGGTACGGTGGTGAGCAACGGAAAAAATGCCAAGGTGAAACCTGGACAAAAATGCTCGCGATGCTCGGCTTCGTTGGATGCCGGATACATCATGCGGCTAGAGCGAGCAGCCTGACAGTAAGTTCCCGTGTTAGGCTAGTCTTATAGCGATGAAACGGAAACTGCCGCCAGTAAGCGAACCAGTGATCGACAAAGAGATCCTGGAACAGGCGAAGCGCGCGATACAAAGTGACCAGATCAAGCGCTTTGACAAGTGCTCGGTGTGCGGCTCCGCTTGCGCTCCTAACTCCAACGAGGGACTATGTTGGGTCTGCCGCCGCTTGAAAATCAGCGCGTGGCGCGATTCCGATCAGCAAAGCGTTCAGGAGTAGCCAGCGCCCGTTCGTAAATGAACGCTCCCGCCGCCACGTCCTCCACTCCCAAACCTAAAGATTTGAATACTGTGATCTGATTGGGGTCGTAGTGTCGCTGGACGTCTTTGAGTTCCACGACGTTGGCCCAACTGTCGGCTAGGATCAGGTCGCCCGCCTCGATGTGAGCCTGCTCGATGGAGTCGGCCGCGACCAGATCGGCGCGCCGCACCAGTTCCGAGGGGAGCTCGCGACGTGAAGCGATGTTCGATCCCATGGCGTTGATCATGGTTCCGGGCTGGATCCAGGCATCTTCCAAGACGGGATCCTTGGCGTTGGTAGCGGTGGTGACTATTTGCGCGCCTCGGACTGCTTCTTCGGCTGAATCGACCGCGGTCGCGCCGCACTCGTCGGCAAACTTGCGCCGTTTCTCCTCGCTGCGGCTCCAGACCCGAACGTGCTTGATGGGACGCACGGCCCGTATGGCTTCCAGTTGCGTTCGCGCCTGAAAACCGGATCCGATGAAGCCCAGGGTTTCGGCCTGAGGATGCGCCAGCAGGTCGGTCGCATAGCCGCTGGCCGCGCCGGTCCGGATCTGGCCCAGATGGTTGGCTTCCATCAAGGCCAGAGGCTGCGCGGTTTTGGCGTCGTACAGCATGAAGTAAAAATGCGCGCCGTAACGCGGATTGGTGGAGTAAAACTTGGTACCGAAATAGTTGTGGAAAGCCCCGGCCATGCTGTGCAACGCGGAGCCGGTTTCGAGAATCAGGCGCCGCCGGGGCTGGTTTTGGGCACGGCCTTGCGCCAAAGCTTCGAAGGTCCGCCGCATGACGCCGACGCATTCGGCGACAGGGAGCAATTCACGCACATCCGCTTCAGTGAGATAGAACATTATGAGCCGCGACCTGCTTATCTAGTGACCGGGTCTGGGCTCTCGGGATTCAGCCCTAGCTCGGTGACGGCCGCTTGGGCACGCCCTTTGTCGAACCAGCCGTCGCGGGCCAGGCGCGCCAATGCGGCCGCGGCGATCGCTTCGGCGCCGTTTTCGAAATGCCTTCGAAGATGCTCGCGATTTTCGCTGCGGCCGAATCCGTCGGTGCCGAGCGAAACCAAGCGTCCCGGCACCCAGGGCGTGATCTGGTCGGCGACGGCTTTCATGTAGTCGCTGGAGGCGATGATCGGCCCCTCGGTGCCTTCCAGCGCCTGGACTAAGTAGGGCTTTCGCTCCGGCTCGGCCGGGTGCAACCGGTTCCAGCGCTCCACTTCCAAAGCATCGCGACGCAGCTCGTTGTAGCTGGTGGCGCTCCAGACGTCGGAGCGGACCTGATATTTCTCCGCCAGGATCTTCTGCGCGCGCAAAGCTTCGTTCAAAATAGGGCCGCTGCCGAACAGATGGACTTGAGCGCGCCCGCCTTCGGCCGGCTGGAAGCGGTACAGACCGCGCAGGATTCCTTCTGCCACGCCCTCCGGCATCTTCGGCTGGGCATAGTTTTCGTTGTACATCATCAGGTAGTAGAAGCGATCTTCCATTTCCTGATACATGCGGCGGATACCGTCCTGGATGACGACGGCGATCTCGTAGGCGTAAGCTGGATCGTAACTGTGACAGGTGGGCACGGTACTGGCGTGCATCAAGCTGTGGCCATCCTGATGCTGCAGGCCCTCGCCCGCCAGCGTGGTGCGTCCGCCGGTGCCGCCCATAAGAAAGCCCTTCCCGCGCGCATCCGCGAAGGCCCAGATCAAGTCGCCGATGCGCTGGAATCCGAACATCGAATAGTAAGCGAAGAACGGAATCATCGGCACGCCATAGGTCGCGTAGGAAGTGCCTGCCGCGGTGAAGGACGCCATCGAGCCCGCTTCCGTGATTCCTTCTTCCAGGATCTGGCCATTGTACGCCTCGCGATAGAACAGGAAGTTGGCGCTGTCCACGGGGGTGTAGAGCTGGCCACGGCTGGCATAAATCCCGTACTGCCGGAAGAGCGATTCCATGCCGAAGGTACGCGCTTCATCCGGCACGATCGGAACAATGTACTTGCCGATGTTTTTGTCCTTGAGCAGCAGCGTGAGCACTCGCACGAACGCCATGGTAGTGGAAACTTCGCGGCCATTCGAGCCCGCCAGCGACTCGGCTAGAGTCTCCAGCGGCGGCGTTTGCAGGGTGATCTTTTGGACCGTGCGCGCCGGAAGGCTCCCGCCCATGGCGTCCCGCCGCTCGTGGACGTATTTGATCTCCGGGCTATCCTCGGCCGGCTTGTAGAAGGACGTGGCGTGAACCATCTCCTCGGGAATGGGAATTTCGAAGCGCTTGCGGAAGTACACCATCTCTTCGTCGGTCAGCTTTTTCTGCTGATGGGTGACGTTGCGTCCTTCACCCGCCTCGCCCAGTCCATAACCCTTGATGGTCTTGGCCAAGATTACGGTGGGCGAGCCGGTGTGTTCCACCGCTCGCTTGTACGCGTTATAGACCTTCTGCGGATCGTGGCCGCCGCGGCGGAGAGCGAAAACCTGCTCGTCGGTCATGTGCTCCACCAGCTTCAGCAGCTCCGGATACTTGCCGAAAAACTCCTTACGCACGTAGGCGCCGTCCCTGGCCTTGAAACTTTGATACTCACCGTCCACGGCCTCGCCCATGCGCTTAATCAGCAAGCCGGTGGTGTCGCGCGCCAGGAGTGCGTCCCAATTGGATCCCCACAAGACCTTGATGACGTTCCAGCCCGCGCCGCGAAAGGCCGCTTCGAGTTCCGTGATGATCTGGCCGTTGCCGCGGACCGGTCCATCCAGGCGCTGGAGATTGCAGTTCACGACGAAAATCAGGTTGTCCAGATGCTCGCGCGACGCCAGAGTGATGGAACCGAGCGTCTCGGGCTCGTCGGTCTCGCCGTCGCCAACGAAGGCCCAGATTTTACGCGGCGTCACGGGGATGATCTCGCGGTGTTCCAGGTAGCGCATGAAGCGCGCCTGGTAAATGGCGTTGATCGGCCCCAGGCCCATGGAGACCGTGGGGAACTGCCAGAAGTCCGGCATCAACCAGGGATGCGGATAGGAAGACAGTCCGGGATGCTCCCGCAGCTCATGCCGGAAATTCTCCAGATGCTGCTGGGTGATGCGCCCTTCCAAGAACGCGCGCGCATAGGTGCCGGGGGAGGCGTGACCCTGGAAATAAACGAAGTCGCCCGGCTGGTCGTCATAGCGGGCGTGAAAGAAGTGATTGTGGCCAACCTCGGCCAGCGTAGCCAGCGAGGCGAAGGTCGAAATGTGCCCGCCGATGCCGGGGTCGTGTTTGTTGGCGCGGACCACCATGGCCATGGCATTCCAGCGAATGAGGCTCTTGATGCGGCGCTCGATTTCACGGTTGCCGGGATAGGGGACTTCCTCTTCGACTGGGATGGTATTGACGTAGGGCGTGGTTACCTTGAGTGGCCGCCCGGCTCCGAATCGGGCGGCGCGGTCAACCAGGCGGTCGAGCAGATACGAAGCACGCTCCGGCCCGTCTTCTTCCACCACTCCGTCGAGCGCTTCCAGCCACTCGGACGTCTCCTGGGGATTCAGGTCCTCACCGGTATCGACTTTAGTTCCAAGCATGGTTTTCTCGCGTTGGTCTCCTAACAAAAATACTTCGGTCAACAAACGCGCGGCGTGGCGCGAAAATCATAGATCTTTGAACACTTCGTCGGCAGGGACGGAGAAGTCCAATTCGGGCAGGGCGAGGCTGGCACGTTGGAGCAGCCCCGCCTTCGTATGTTCGTACACCTGCCTGATCCAAGGGTCAATAAGCCAAACGTGTGGCACACCCCAGCGGCGGTAGTCTTCGAGACGCTGCGTCAGGTTATGGTAATTATCGTCGGGCGAAACGATTTCGATTGCAATGAAAGCTGGCTCCGTCGCATAGCGGCCTTCGGGACGACGGTCACGGTACACGGCGAGGTCGATGACACGGAACAGCCGGGGCTCGATACGAACGCGAAGTTCGGGCAGCAACATAAGTCTGGCTCGCTGCGACAATGGCGCCAATAAAACGATCAAAGCGCCTTGGATATGACTGTGAATCGGTGTTGGCAAGGCGCGTTCCACGACCTCCCCATGAACGTAGTCCGGTTCGGGGCGGTCGGGAAATGCCAGAGCAAGGTACTCCTCTACGCCGATCTGCGAATTAGCCAGCATCTCTATGCCTTTATGATAGCGCTCCGGATGGATTGGCAATTCGCTTGCCCGCTTTCTCGTTTAGACCCATTGCATTGAGCTGATACGTGCCATGAAGAAACCCTTCCGCAGAGCTGCTCCGGACCGGACGCAGACCGTCCGCCGCTGGTTCCAACTGGCGTTCCTAGCTCTAAATATCTGGATCGGCGTGGAATTCTATCTTTGGGTTCGTTTTTACGAGACCGGCGGGCAATCCGCCTTCGCCGGCCGGCCACCCGGCATTGAAGGCTGGCTCCCGATCGCGTCGCTGATGAATCTGAAAGTCTGGCTTTATACCGGTGGGTTGCCTTCCATTCATCCCGCCGGCGTTTTTCTACTGATCGCGTTCCTGGCGATGTCCTGGCTGCTGCGCAAGAGCTTCTGCAGCTGGCTATGCCCGGTTGGCACGTTCTCCCAATATCTGGCGAAGCTCGGATTGAAGCTGTTTCGCAAGAACTTCGCCTTGCCGCGCTGGCTGGACATTCCCCTTCGCTCGCTCAAGTACATCCTGATGGGCTTGTTCGTGTATGTGATCGCGGCCATGTCGGTGAATCAGATTCTTGCCTTCCTGGGCGGGCCTTATGGCGTGGTGGCCGACGTCAAGATGCTGAACTTCTTTCGGACCCTGACACTGGCCGGGATCGCGGTGCTGGCGTTTTTGGTTGTCGCATCCCTGTTCGTGCAGAACTTCTGGTGCCGTTATCTTTGCCCCTATGGGGGCTTGCTTGGGCTGCTGGCTTTCGCGAGTCCGCTCAGGATCAAGCGCGATGCCGGGCTGTGCATCGATTGCGGAAAATGCGCCAAGGCTTGCCCGTCGGGGCTGAGAGTGGATCAGCTGGTAACGATATCGTCGGCTGAATGTACCGGCTGCCTGAGCTGCGTCGCATCCTGCCCGGTGGAGAACACGTTGTACATGTCGCTGGCAGCACGCCGGAAGGTGCCGGTGTGGGCCATGGCCGGCGGGATTGCCGCGCTGTTCCTGGGCTGCGTGCTAGCGGCGCATTGGACCGGCCACTGGGAGACCAACCTACCCGAGAAACTCTACATGCAACTGGTGCCGCGGGCGAACGAATTCGCGCACCCCTAGTTAGGCCGTGACAGCTTCCGGCTCGCCGGTGGGCTGATAGCAGCAGCGCGGATCCGCCTCCAGGTAGTTCCCGGTCAGCGCATAAGCTCGCGCTCTCGATCCACCGCAGATCTTGTGGTATTCGCAATAGCCGCATTTGCCTTCGCGCGCCGCGGGCTCGCGGAGTATACAGAACAGACTGGAATTCTGATAGACATCAACCAGCGAGTCCGTCCGCACATTTCCGCCGGAGACCGGCAGGAAACCGCTGGGGTAGATTTCGCCTGTGTGCGACACGAAAACAAAGCCGCGGCCGTCGCTGACGCCGGTGGTGCGCCACAGCATGCGGCCGTTGGCGCCGCCCCGCCCGCCATGCTCGGCCTTCAGTCGCTGGGCGATGTAGCGGCGGTAGTGCAGGGCTTCGGTGGTCTTCACTTCGAAGGGCGCAACCTTGGAGATCTCAAACAGAAACTCGAACACCTTCTCGTAATCTTCCGAGGACAGCTCTTCGTCGACTGGATGTCCCGTGGTCACCGGGAAAAACAAGCTCCACATTTTGGCCTGGAATTCACCCACTTGTTCGGCGATATGGCCCAGGGTGGGGAGATTTCGACGGGTAACGGTGGTATGAACCTGGGTTTCGAGACCGATGTCGCGAGCATGCTGGAGGGCGAGGACAGCCCGGTCGTAGCTGCCTTCCAGACCCCGAACAGCGTCATGAATTGGGGCTTCTGGCCCATCCAAACTCATGGCCATGCGCGAGATCCCGCATTTCTGGAATTCGTCGATGGCCTCGGCGGTGAGCAGTGGCGTGGGACTTGGTGTGATATTGGTCCGGAGCCCCGAGGCCACGCTTCGAGTAGCTAACTGATAGATATCAGGACGCTTCAGCAAGTCGCCGCCGGTCAGAACCATGAGCGGATTGCCAAAGCGCTTCACCTCGGCCAATAAATCGAAGCCGTCATCGGTGGTTAGCTCGGCCGGATCGCGTTCCAGTTGAGGGGAAACGCGGCAATGGGAGCACGTCAAATCGCAAGCCTGGGTGACTTCCCAGATGACAAGGAGCGGAGACTGGTTAAAGTCCATGTTGGTCCGATCTCCGGGTAGGCAGCATTTTCGGTGCCAGCGCCGCGCGGTTGGAAATCGATTATCGCCGGCGCCAGGCCAGCCAGAGCATGACGACCCCGAAAGCTAACAGGACGACGCCGGAATAGAGATTCAGGTTCACGGTATCGAGCGAGGCGCGTTGGCGGCTCACGATGCCGGTGGCGGTGACGAGCAGACCGGCGAGGGTGAAAAAGGCTCCGATGGAAACGCGCAGGTCGCTCATAGGTCACCAGAACAGGAGATTCAATAGAACCAGGGCGGCGATGACCACCAGCGCCAAAGATAGCGGGCGCTGGTACCAAGGCAGGCTGGGGTCGTGCGGGATCTTGGTCAAGCCGTAAACCAAATTGTGAAGCTCGGCTTCAGGCTTGGGCCGGGATGCCAGGCTCACCAAGGCTGTAATGAGGAAGCAAGACGACCAGGCGAAAATTGCGATCCAGAAGTTCTGCGCCATGGTGGAGGGGAATGTGTGCAGTATAGTGCCGAGCCAGCCGCCCTTACCTTCTGCCAGCGTGAGCCCGTGCGTGGCGGCCGCGGCGCCGGTGCCCAGCAAGAGCCCGGTGAACGCGCCGTGTCCGGTGGTTCGCTTCCAGAACATGCCCAGCAGGAAGGTGGCGAATAGCGGAGCGTTGACGAAGCCGAACACCAGCTGCAAAAAATCCATGATGTTATTGAAATGCGTCGCCAGGTAGGCCGTGGCGATCGACAGCCCGACGCCGACTACGGTGGTTGCGCGCGCCACCGCCAGGTAGTGCGAATCGGGGGCGTGTCTGCGGATGTGGCCCTGATACAGATCGTAGGTCCAAACGGTGTTGAACGCCGTGACGTTGCCCGCCATGCCCGACATGAAGGATGCCATGAGCGCCGTCAATCCGACGCCCAGCATTCCGGATGGATAGAACTGCGCCATGAGCGTGGTCAGAGTCAGGTCATAGTTGGGCTCGCCACCCGGCTTGATGGGAATGGCATAGCCTAGCGACATGTGCGACAGGGCCAGGGCCGCGACGCCGGGAACGATGACGATGAAGGGCATCACCATTTTCGGAAACGCCGCGATCAAGGGGGTTCGCCGCGACGCCGACATGGAATCGGCTGCCATGGCGCGCTGCACCACCAGAAAATCGGTGCACCAGTAGCCGAACGAGAGCACGAATCCCAGGCCAGCGATCAGGCCGAATGCTTCCACGCCCATTGGATTCTCGGATGCCCGGCCCACGTAGGTCCAGGTGTGGGTCATCACCTGGGGAAGGCGCGAGGCCATTCCGCTCCAGCCTCCGGCGCGCTCGACGGCCGCGATGGCCAGGGGGGAAAAGCCCAGCACGATCAGGAAAAATTGCAGGACTTCGTTGTAAATCGCGCTGGTCAGCCCGCCCAGAAACGTGTAAACCAGGACAATCGCGGCCGACAGCAGCACCGAGGCGGTGAAGCTCCAGCCCAGCACCAGCTCGAACAGCAGGCCGAGCGCGTACATGGAAATGCCGGACGAAAAAATGGTCATCACGGCGAACGTGATGGCGTTCAGCGCGCGCGTCTTTTCGTCGAAGCGCAGGCGCAAATATTCCGGGACGCTGCGGGCGCGGCTGCCGTAGTAGAACGGCATCATGAAAAGGCCCACGAACAACATGGCCGGTACCGCGCCGATCCAGTAGAAATGCGCGGTCATGATGCCGTACTTGGCGCCGGAAGCGCACATGCCGATTACCTCCTGAGCGCCCAGGTTGGCGGCGATGAAGGCCAGGCTGGTGATCCAGACCGGGACCGAGCGCCCGGAGGTCAGAAAATCTTCGCTGGTGGAGACGCGCCGGCGGATGAACCACCCGATGCCGAGCACGAACGCGAAGTACAGCGCGAGGATGACGTAGTCGACAAAGGCCAGCGTCACTCTGACCGCAGTCTAGCACGGGGGGTTCGGGACGGCTAAGGCGAATGGGTGGCGGCCCGGAGCTAGGTGAAAAGAGCGAAGAACATCGATGCGGGCGAGTTCCTTCAAGGTGGGCGGCCCGCTCGATGCGCGGGCCGTGCTCATAGGTTGCTCGGCTACACTTCAGGATCGCAGGCGTCTTCGACGTCACTCGCTTGGGCCGGATACGTACCGCAGGCGGGACATTCGACCCGATAGCTCTCACGGTCGTCGTCCACCTGGACGTACCGCGCTGTCTCGCCGCAGCGATGTACGCAGGGGCCGAGCCGCTCATATGGTGGGTTCAAGTGGTCAATCATCGTCAAATAGCTCCTTGGAGGGAACGCCCTCAGATGTTTATTGCCACCAGCTGTCCGACTCGACTGCCAATCAGATTTCTTGTCCACACGGGCCGCAAGACGGTATGTCTTATACATGTCTCTTTGGGCTGTTGGACATGCCTAGCCTTGGGCGGCAGCAGTCAGCGGCTTGCGGAGGGCGAAGAACATGAGCGCGGCCGCAACCTGGGCGATCATTCCAAAGACTACGAGCGCTGTTACCGAGTGGTCGTACAAGATCCCCATGGCGGCGCTTCCCAGAAACCACGCGACCCCAAACACGCCGTTGAAAATCCCGAATGCGCTGCCGCGCCTGGACATTGAAACCACCTGCGCGATGCCGGAGCGCAAAGTTGCATCCTGGGCGCCCAGGCCGGCGGCCCAGCACGCCACGCCCGCCACAGCCGCGCCGAATCCTCCCAGGAAACCTAGCGGCAACGACAATGCGGAAACCAGGATTCCGAGCACCAGGACCAGAGTCCCGAAGCGATCGAACAGCTTTCCGAAAATCATCGCGGTCACGCCATTTACACCCATGGCGCCAGCGTACAACAGTGGGATTACGGCCGGCCGCACCAAAGCGGTTTTTTGGAAATGATAGGCGAGCAACGCAAAGTCGATGAATCCGCAGGCCAACAACCCCGCTGCGGCGACGTACCACCAGAAAACCCTCGGAAGATTCGATGGCGGCTCGGGCTGGGGCGCGGGTGTCACCACGTTCAAATGGGTCGCGCGCGCGGCGAAGAATGCGATGAGCGACGCCACTGCCGGAATCGCCAGTGGAAGAAACGCCGGCGCGAAGCCATGCGACCGCGCCACCATCGCCACCACGATAAGCGGTCCTAGAACAGCGCCGGTCTGATCCAGCGCCGTGTGCAGCCCGAAGCCCCATCCATGTCCGACTTTGACTGTGGCGCTCGACAGAAGAACGTCGACGGCCGGCCCACGCAGACCTTTGCCGGTTCGTTCAGCGATCACCAGCAGCGCGGCCAGCGGCCAATTGCCGGCAAATGCCAGAGCCGGGACCGCGATCAGATTCATGAAGTATCCCAGGAAGGCTACCAACCAGTAGGCGCGGGTGCGGTCCACCAGTTTGCCCGAGAAAAAGCGGAGGCTGGCGGCGACCATTTCGCCAAAACCGACGACGATGCCTACCTCCGTCGCACTGGCGCCCAGGCTTTGGAGAAACGGCCCGACGATGCTCCGTGCGCCCTCATAGGTCATGTCGGCGAACAGGCTGACCACGCCCATGAAGACGATGAACCGCAGGGCGTGCCGGCGTTCTTGGGTTGAGACGGTCATTCGTGCACTCTGGCGCCGGCGTTCCGTGTCCTGGGCTCGATCCGGCGAATGGTTTTGCGGTCGCACTGCGGTTTTGGCATGAGCGCCAGACCAGCGCCAAGTTCGGCTGCTCGAACCAGCATGCCACGCTGACCATAGGTTTAGCCGTCCGTTAGTCCAACCGGAACTCTGGTCTGTTGGTGTGTGAGCCTGATGTAATGTGAAGGCGGGCGCTTTCCCATCCGGGTGATAAAATTTCGATGTATGAAGCCAAGCCTGGTCCTGATAATGCTTTGCGGAACACTCGCGATGGCGCAGAAGAAGCCCAGCCTGCCATACAAGACCGTGGATCATCCGGAATTCGTAGCTGCCTCCCAAGCGTCTTTTGTGGGCGACAGCGATCGTTTGATCGGCGTGATGGATGGTAAGCAGGCCAAGGCTTATCTGGCGGCCGACCTGGCGCAGCACGGCGTAGTGCAGGATCGTCTGTCATCCGGACCTATCGCCGTTACCTGGTGAAGCTACTGCAACACGGCCCTCGTGTTCAGGGCCGAAGCCAAAGGACAAACTCTAGATTTCGATACCGCGGACATCGTTGGCGGCAATGAAGTCTTCAAGGATCGCGAGACGGGCAGCCGCTGGCAGCAATCCAGTTTGGAATCGATTTCCGGTCCGATGAAGGGCGAGCATTTGACGCTGTTTCCTTTTCTGCTCACCGATTGGAGCGAGTGGCACAGACTACATCCCGATACTTTGGTCCTGCGGCCGATGCCGGGTTACATCGATCGGTTGGCGGAGAAGAACGCTCTCATTAGGGAAGGGCTCTCGGGCAAAGGCGAAGCGCCGCCGGGCGTGCTTCGTACGGATAGCCGTCTGGCGCCTAAAGCCATGGTGCTGGGGCTGGACCTGGAAGGCGTGAACAAGGCCTATCCGCTGAAGGAGCTTCAAAAAGCGCGCGTGATAAACGATCAGTTTGGAAGACAGCACGTATTGATCGTGCATCAGCCCGATTCAGACACCACCACTGCCTTCCTGGCACGAGTGAATCGACAAGCGCTGAAATTCGAAGCGGCTGACGATCGAGCGCACGAGTTCATGGACCTGGAGACGCACTCGCGCTGGGATGCCTATGGAAACTGCACTTCGGGAAAACTCAAAGGCTCGCATCTGGAAGCGCTAATTCTGGAGCCGGAATATTGGTTCGCCTGGTCTGAATTCCATCCCGGCACTGCGATCTTCATAGCGGAGACTGCCGGGACTCGCTAGTTCGCCGCCGATGCGCGCGGCTGGTAGGAGCAGAACGGATCTTCGGCCAGCGGATTGCCCGTGGCTCCGAATGCGCGCGCGCGGGAGCCGCCGCAAATCGCGTGATACTCGCAAACGCCGCACCGGCCTTCGAACTGTGTGGAATCATGCAAGGCCTGAAACGTGGGAGCGTTGCGATAGACCTCGGCGACGCGGTCCTGCTTGACGTTTCCCAGCACCAGCGGCAAGAACCCGGCCGGGCAAATGTCGCCGGTATGCGAGACGAACATGATGCCGTGCCCGTCCCGAATTCCAAAGCCTCGATATGCGCCCGTGCGCTTGACCTGCTCGCCGGTGAGCCCGGAAGCGCGCATCCGGTCCAGTGCCACTCGGCGATACGAGGGCGCTTCGGTGGTCGCCATCGTGAACGGCGCAATCTGCGATGTCTCATAGATCCAGCCCATGAGCCCTTCGCCTTCTTCAGGAGACAGCGGCTGCAAGACTTTCCCGCGCCCCACCGAGATTAGGAAAAACAGACTCCAGCGCGACACGGCGTAGGGTTTCAGCAGTTCATAGATGGCTGGGACGTCGGAAGCGGTCTCGGCCGCCACCAGGGTGTTCACTTGAAGCGGCATTTGCAGTTCTTGGGCCCAGCGGATGGCCTGCATGGTGCGATCAAACGTACCCGGGACGCCGCGGATGGAATCGTGCCGCGCGGCAGTGGACCCATCCAGACTCAGCCCGAGCCCCTCCACACCATGCTCCTGTAATCTGACCAGAACTTCTCGCGTAAACGACTCGCTGGCAGCGGGGGTAATCGAAACGCCGATGCCCAAGCGCCGCGCCTCATCGATCAGCTCGAACAGGTCCGTGCGTTTCAGCGGGTCGCCGCCGGTCAGGATCAACTGCGGCAAGGGATCGCCGAACTCGCCAATCTGCCTCAAGAAGGCGACGCCTTGGTCAAAGCTCAGCTCGTCGGGAGCCGCATTGGGCATGGCCGAGGCCCGGCAGTGCCGGCACGCCAGCGGACAGGCCTGGGTCATTTCCCAATAGATGTTGAGCGGCGTTTGGGCATAGTCGCGCGGTTTGTGGTGCGGAGATCCAATGTGGTGGAGCACTGGGGCGGGCATATAGGACCCCTAGCACGCATCGTGCCAGTCCTTGATTTTTCTGGCTCAAAGACCTGTCCGGCCGCTATTTGACGCCCAATTGGTCGAATAGAAAACCCAATACGTCGACCTCTTGAGCCAGGTACTCGCTAAGCGCGGTTCCGATGCCGTGGCCGCTGTTGCTGCTGGTCCTCAACAGGACCGGATTCTTGGTACCGCTGGCCTGCAGCCGCGCGGTCATTTTGCGCGAATTCAGCGGATCGACGCGCGGGTCGTTGGCGCCGGTCAGAAAGAGTACCGGAGGATAGTTGGTGCCGTCCACAACGTGATGATAGGGCGAATAGGCGTACAGCGCCTTGAACATCTCCGGCTCTTTCACGGTGCCATACTCAGTGGTGTTGAACGCGCCATTCGGCTGCAGTTCCACGCGCAGCATGTCATAAATGCCGACGTGCGAAACCACCGCGCCGAACAGTTCGGGATGCTGGGTCAGCTCCGCGCCCATCAGCAGGCCGCCGTTGCTGCCGCCCTCAATGCCGAGCTTCGCCGGGCTGGTGTACTTGTGGTCGATCAAATAGCGCGCGCAGGCTGCAAAATCGTCGAACACATTCTGCTTCTTGGTGAGCATCCCGGCGCGATGCCAATCCTCGCCGTATTCGCCACCTCCGCGCAGGTTGGCCACCGCCAGAACGAAGCCATGATCGAGATACACTTTGCGCTTGAGCGAATAATCCGGCGTGACACTGACATCGTAGCCGCCGTAAGCCGTCAGCAGGGTGGGGTTCTTGCCGTCCAGCTTGGCGCCTTTGCGGCGGATGATGCTGATCGGGACGCGCGTGCCATCTTTAGAGATCGCGAAAACGCGCAGCACTTCGTCGTCGCTAAAGTCGGCCGCTCCCGTTTCATAGAGCGCCGTGCGTACGGCTTTTTTGGCCGACTCATCGAAGCGGTACCACGCCGGAGGATCGAGGAAGCTGGTGTTCTCAAACAGCAGCGCGCCGTCGTTGGAACGCGCCATATCGTCTACTGCTGAAACCGGGAGCAGCGGAATGGTGCCTTGCGCCAGGCCGGCCGCATCGAAAATTCGAATCTGCGATGGCCCGCCGATTTGATCCAGCACGTAGAGCGCTTTGGGCGTTGGCAAAAAATCCTGGATCGCCACGCGGCTCTCCCGAATCTCGATCTGCGCCGCTTCGACATTGGGATGATCCGCCGGCGTTTTGAGAATCTTGCCGCGCGGCGCGTTCAAGTGGGACAGCATGTACAGATTCCCGCCGGCGCCGAAACGGATGATGGAGACCTGATCGGAAATGCGCGCCACCTGGTGCCACACGCCATCCGGGCCGAGCAGGTAGTGGGCGAAGTCGCCGCCATCGCCGTTGGCCATGCTGGCCAGCACGTAGCGCCCGTCGTCGGAGCTGCGCAACTGGATCTCGGCGATGCGCGGGAAACCCTTGCCGAGGGAGTAGGCATCCAGCTTCGAGTCGGTCCCCATGCGATGAAAATAGACCTGCTGGAAGAAAGTGAGATCGGCTGCCGGGCGCTCGCCCTCGTGCGGATAGCGCGTGTAGTAGAAGCCCGAGCCGTCCGCGTTCCAGGCCAGGCTTCCTCCGGCCGTGCCCCCATTCACGCGCGGAATGGGCGCGCCGGTTTCCTTGCCGGTGGCGACTTCGTAGACGTGCACGTCGCCGCTCTCGCTGCCGCCCTTGGAAAGCGAGACCGCGACCAGTTTGCCGTCGAGCGACGGAACGTAGAAGTCGATTTCGGTGCCGCCCGAGGGATCGAGCTGGTTGGGATCGACGATGACGCGCTCGGATGCGGGATCGTCAGCCGATTTCAGCGCCACTAACAGCGGCTGTTCCTTGGGCGGCTGGTCCTTCAGCGCGAACAGAAGCCCACCGGCGGCGTGCAGCGAGGAATACCGAGGGGAAGGCTGCGAATAGAGCTTCTTCAATTCCTCAGAGATCGCCGCACGCATGGGAAGGGCGTCCAGATATTTCCGTGCGTAGCTGTTCTCGGCCTCGGTCCAGGCGCGCACGGCGGGGTCGGAATAATTCTCGAGCCAGCGGTAGTCGTCGGTGACAGAGACGCCGTTATAGACGTCGGTAACCGGCTTTTTTGGCGTGGCCGGGAGTTGTGCTAAAGCGACCGAGGCAAGCGCGAGAAATGCGATTGTAATGCGTGTTGGGCCCACGCCGTTATTTTAGCGGGTAGCACGTGAGAAGCCGGCTGACGACGGGCGCTATTTCCCGCCCAGAATGCCCTCCATGGCGTAGTTGCCTTCATGGCAGGCGTATTCGTACAGCGGTCCGGGTACGGAGGTAAACGCCAGTTCAATGGACCAGGGCTTGGTCCAAGTGGAGGGATCTTCCATGGTGGCCCGGTATTCAATGGTCTTGTCGCTGACGCGCCTGAAGCGCTCGGTAACCTTCAGATCCTTGGTGGAGCCGCGGTAGTGTGTATGGTCGTCGAAGTTGGTCGTTTCGACCACCAGTGTGTCGCCCTCCCAGTGTCCGATGGAATCGCCGAACCACTGGCGGACGGACGGAGGCTGGTGCTTGGCGTTCATGTGGATAATGCGGGCGTCGTGAACCATTTCCACTTCGATCAGAATGGAATCGGGAGTCTGTACGAGTTGGATATTGTTGTTGTAGGCGGCGGGCACGATCGGGACCGAGGGCGTGTTGCCGACCAGACAGCGGGTATCGTTGGGAAGGCTCTTGTAATCGCCGGGGATAATGCGGCGACGCGTGGCCACTCGATCGCGGGCTTCCGGGAGCATCGGAGGAACGTGGCCGTCCGGCGGATCGACCACCATCGAAGTGCGCTTCTGACCGCCGAAACGCAAGAGATCCTTTCCATTGTCGTAAAAGAGGACGTTGTAGGCGCCGCCCTCGATTGTGACCGGACGGCCGCCGTCAATTTTTGAGCCTTCCTCCCAGCGCGCGTTTTCTCTGGCTTCCCACTTGCGGGCTTCCTCATCGGAAATGGTCGGTTTTCCTGCAAAGATGTCGGGACGCTCGAAAGGCGTGCGAGTGGCGTTGTTCCAGATGCCCGTGAGATCGGGATGCCCGTCTTTGGTGCGGGGAACTGGACCTGCTTTGGCAGCCGCCGCGGGGGCAGGGCTGCTTTGCGCTGAAAGGGGCGCGACTGACAAAAGGCAAACCGCGCCGGTCTGGATTAAGGTGCGAAAGGTCATGGCGTATCCTTAGCTACCGATCATATAGCATGCGAGGCGGTTTAGCAGGGGGTATTTTAACGGGTGGTTCGTGAAACGCGGTGCCCTGCGTCTGACACATCAATACGGAAGGCTATGAGTCCTCTGTAAGAATAGGGTCTAAGCCTGATGAATCCGATATAGTTACGCAGGAGGTGTGCTTGATCTTTCGGTTTCTGGCTGCAACCATGGGCCTGGTCTCACTGCTGGCATCCTTGCCCGCCCAGACGCGACCCCAGTCGATGTCCAAAGACTCGATCGTAGGACGGACTCCCGATGGGCATCCTGACCTGCAGGGAATCTGGAATCTAATGACGGCGACGCCTCTGGAGCGCCCGGCTGAGTTCGCCGGAAAGGCCACCGTCACCGACGCAGAAGCGCGCGCGTTTGAAAAGAAGGACCGCCGGGACGTCGTCGACATTGGAAACCCCCAGTTCGACCAGGCCCAAGAGGCCGTAGGCGCGTACGACAGCGACTTTTGGGATGACGGACGGCAGCTAGCGCGCGTGCACGGGGTGAAGCGCACCTCGCTGATCATCGATCCGCCGGATGGCAAGCTGCCTCCCAGGACTGAGGAGGGCAAAAAGCGGATAGCGTTCATTGTCGAGAGTTACAGTCATTACGACAAGGTGCAGGACCGGCCGATTTCGGAACGCTGCCTCTCCGATAGCGAGGTGCCCATCATTCCCTTCGGCGCCGACGACAATGTTCAGATCGTCCAGACCCCTGGCTCGATATTGATTCTGTCGGAGGTGATCCACGACGCCCGCATTGTCCGGATGAACGCAACGCATCTGCCTTCGAACATCCGCCTGTGGCTGGGCGACTCGATCGGCCGTTGGGTCGGCGAGACGCTGGTTGTGGACACGACCAACTTTAATAACCAGATGGCGGCGCGCGGCACCGGCGAAAAGTTGCACGTCATCGAGAGCTTCTCCCGCATCGACGCGAACACGCTGCTTTACAAGGCGACGGTCGAAGACCCGGCCATGTTCACCAGCCCGTGGACCATGGAATACCCGTTCGCCGCAACCTCGAAGCCGATTTTCGAATACGCCTGTCATGAGGGAAATTACGCGCTCCCGGATATCCTGGCCGGCGCGCGCAAATCCGAGGGTGCGTGGGGAGCGAAATAGCGATAGCCAGCTTAATAAAGCGCATTGGCGCAGCAGATCAAGTCGGCTCCGGAGACGGCACACACGATCTTCGACCATGAGCGCAAGGCCATCGAGGTCCCAGCAAACGCACCCACCGAAGAAGGCCGCGGCTTGAGCCGGTAATTAGTGATCTAGAATTGTAAGTGGAAGGAGATGCACTTGAAACATACCAAACAAGTAATTGGATTGGCGGCTGCTTGCTTCCTGACGGCGTTATGGCCCACCGCTGCGTGGGCGGCCAATGCGGAAGCGGGCAAGGCCGTGTACAACGCGAAGTGCAAGGCCTGCCATGGAACCGATGGCCAGGGCAATCCCGCGATGGCCAAAATGATGAAGGTTGAGATGAAGCCTCTCAGCGAGACCAGCGCTGATGTCAAGCAGGTGGTCACGGAGGGAACCGGCAAGATGAAACCGGTAGGTGGCCTAGCGGGCGCCGATTTGGACAACGTGGTGGCGTACGTCCATAGCTTGAAGAAGTAAGTAACAAATCCAACCAGCGCGCGCTCCATCACATGGGCTACAATGCTCCATGGGAGCGCGCGATTTTCATCCGGCAGCGCTTCGCGCGCGGCCATCACTGACCCCCGGCAGTGTCCCGTAGAGGATCACTCATGTCCACGTCAGCGCAGCCTCAATCCAACCAGCCGATTCCGGGCGACATCGATCAGATTTGCATCAACACCATCCGCACGCTGGCGATGGATGCCGTGCAGCAAGCGAATTCGGGACATCCCGGCACGCCCATGGCAATGGCGCCGGTGGCCTATTGCCTGTGGCAGAAATTCCTGCGCTTCGATCCGGACGATCCGATCTGGCCGAACCGCGACCGCTTCGTGCTCTCGGCCGGCCACGCGTCGATGCTTTTGTACGCCTTGCTGCATCTAGCCCGAGTGAAGGCCGTGAATCCGGAATACGAGACGCTCGGCAAGCTGAGCGTGACCCTGGACGATATCAAGAACTTCCGCCAGCTCAACAGCAAGTGCCCCGGGCATCCGGAATATCGCTGGACTTCGGGCGTCGAGACTACTACGGGTCCGCTGGGGCAAGGCGTGGCCAACAGCGTCGGAATGGCGATTGCGTCGCAATGGATGGCCCGGTATTTCAACCGGCCTGAATTCGACATGATCGATTTCAACGTCTACGCGCTGGCTGGTGACGGCGACATGATGGAAGGCGTGAGCGGCGAAGCGGCGTCGCTGGCCGGGCACCTGCGGCTGGCGAATCTCTGTTGGATTTACGATAACAACCACATCACCATCGAAGGCAACACGGCGCTCGCTTACAGCGACGACGTTGCCACGCGTTTCATCGGATATGGATGGAATGTGACGCGGGTGGGCGACGCCAACGACCAGGCAATGCTGGCGCGCGCGTTTCGCACCTTCCAAGCCACGCCGGACCGGCCCACGTTGATCATCGTGGACAGTCACATCGCGTATGGCGCGCCGCACAAGCAAGATACCAGCGCGGCGCATGGTGAGCCGCTGGGAGAAGAAGAGATCCGGCTGACCAAACGGAATTACGGCTGGCCGGAAGATGCAAAATTCCTGGTTCCAGGCGGCGTGTTTGAGCGATTTCGCGAGGTACTGGGCCAGCGTGGGCACGCAGCGCGCGAAACGTGGATGTCGAAGTTTGCCGAGTATCGGACCAAATATCCTGAACTGGCGGAACATCTATACAAGATGCAGAAGCGCGAGCTGCCGGATGGATGGGACGCCGACATTCCGGTATTTCCAGCGGACGCGAAAGGACTGGCGGGACGCGACGCGTCGGGCAAGGTGGAAAACGCGGTGGCCAAGCGGGTGCCGTGGCTGATCGGCGGCGCGGCGGATCTGGCGCCATCCACCAAAACGCGGCTCACTTTCGATGGCGCGGGCGATTTTGAAGCCGGAAGCTACGCGGGCCGCAACTTCCACTTCGGCATTCGCGAGCACGCCATGGGATCCATCGTGAACGGAATGTCGCTGTCCAAAATCCGGCCGTTCGGTTCGGGCTTTCTGATCTTCAGCGATTATATGCGCGCGCCAATCCGTCTGAGCGCGTTGATGGAAATTCCGGTCATCTACATCTTCACGCATGACTCGATTGGCGTAGGCGAGGATGGGCCCACCCATCAGCCGGTGGAACAGTTGATCTCGCTGCGCGCGATTCCCGGGCTCATCACGATCAGGCCGGGCGACGCCAACGAGATTGCCGAGGCGTGGCGGCTGATCATGCGATTCCGCCATGAGCCGGTCTGCCTGATCCTTTCCCGCCAGAATATTCCGACGCTGGATCGCACCAAGTACGCTCCCGCCTCGGGCCTGGTGAAGGGCGCGTACATCTTGGCGGACTCGAAGGACGGCGCGCCGAATGTTATTTTGATCGGCACTGGAAGCGAAGTGTCGCTGTGCGTGGACGCTTATGAGAAGCTGACGGCGGAGGGAGTGAAAGCGCGCGTTGTCAGCATGCCGTCGTGGGAGTTGTTCGAACACCAGCCGCGGGAATATCGCGAAACGGTGCTGCCTCCGGGCGTGAAAGCGCGCGTCTCGGTGGAGCAGGCTTCTACCTTTGGATGGGACCGTTACGCCAGCCGCAGAATCGGAATGCACACGTTCGGAGCGTCCGCGCCGCTCAAGGAACTGCAGAAAAAATTCGGTTTCACGCCCGACGCCGTGGTGGCCGCGGCTAAAGAGGAGATCGCGAAGGCCCGATAACTTATGCGAACCGTGATCGGGTCTGACCATGCCGGCTTCGAATTAAAAGTGATGCTGGCGAAACAGCTGCGGGATCTGGGAGAAGAGGTACTGGATGTCGGGACCAACAGCACGGACCCGGTGGATTATCCCGATTTCGCGGCGGCGGTGGGTCACGCGATCCTGGAGGGCCGCGCTGATCGGGGCGTGCTGATCTGCGGTAGCGGCGTGGGGGCTTCGGTTGCGGCCAACAAGATCAAGGGAATTCGCGCGGGATTGTGTCACGACACGTATTCGGCTCACCAGGGAGTGGAGCACGACGACATGAATGTCCTGGTGCTGGGCGCGCGCGTGATAGGGCCTGCGCTGGCGAGCGAGTTAGTTGAAGCGTACTTGAGGGCGAAGTTCACGAATGAGGAACGGCACGTGCGGCGGCTAGGCAAGATCAAGGCGCTGGAAGCTAGCTTCGGAAGGTAAGCAGGATTTGTAACGAGGGAGGCAACAGCATGAGTGTTTCAACGGTAACCCCAACTACGACAAAAACCACGAATCCATTGCTGGAGCTGGCTAAGTATGGCCAGTCCGTGTGGCTGGATTACATCCGCCGCAGCCTGATCACCAGCGGCGAGTTGAAGCGCCTGATCGAGCAGGATGGATTGGGCGGTATGACTTCCAATCCAGCGATCTTTGAGAAAGCCATCACCGGCAGCACGGATTACACGGAGGCGCTGGCCGAGCTGCAAAAGCGCAAGGACCTGGATGCCATGGCGATCTACGAAATTCTCGCCATAAAGGACATCCAGGACGCGGCCGACGCGCTGAGGCCGGTTTACGATCGCACCAAGAAGCGCGACGGCTACGTGAGCCTGGAAGTCTCGCCGTTTCTCGCCAAGGACACGGAGGGAACCATCAAGGACGCGCGGCGTCTGTGGAAAGCGGTGAACCGGCCGAATCTCATGGTCAAAGTGCCGGCCACGCTGGAAGGGATTCCGGCCATCCAGCAGCTCATCGGCGAAGGAATCAATATCAACGTGACGCTGCTGTTCGCCGAGGAGCGATACGAGAAGGTAGCGCACGCTTATATCGCCGGGCTGAAGACGTATGTGGCGGGCGGAGGCGATCCCAGCCATGTTGCGAGCGTCGCCAGTTTTTTCATCAGCCGCATCGACACCATGGTGGACGCGATCGTGAAGGCGCGATTGAAATCAACTTCCGATCCCAGGGAACAGGCCTTATTGCGGACCCTGCCGGGAAAAGTTGCGATCGCGAACGGTAAGTTAACCTATCAGCGCTACAAAGAAATTTTCTCGGGTCCGGAGTGGGGCGCACTGGCGAAAAAAGGGGCCATGACGCAGCGCGTGTTGTGGGCCAGCACCAGCACCAAGGATCCCAGCTATCCCGACACCTTGTACGTCGACGAAATGATCGGGCCCGACACGGTCAACACGATTCCGCCGGCAACGCTGGACGCATTCCGCGATCACGGTCATCCCAAGCCCAGCCTGGAAGCGGATGTCGACGCGGCGCAAGACACCATGGACACGCTGGAGAAGGTGGGCATCTCCATGCAGAAAGTCACGGACGACCTGCTTATTCAGGCTGTCAAGCTTTTTGCCGAGCCGTTCGACAAGCTGCTGAACGCGGTGGACGCCAAGTGCAAATACGCGCCTCAGGGCGAAGTGGATTCTCAGACGTACAGCGTGCCCGCCGAGCTGGAAGGGCCGGTTGAGGAGGCGGTCGAGGATTGGAAGATGGCGGGCAAAGTGCGCCGTCTATGGGCGCGCGATGCATCGCTTTGGACGGGGTCGGATGAAGGCAATTGGCTGGGCTGGCTTGGAATCACGGAGGATCAGCTGGCCAACAAGCAGCATCTCGAGGATGTCGCGGCGGATGTGAAGGCGGCGGGGTTCAAGCATGCCATGCTGCTCGGGATGGGCGGATCGAGCTTGTGCCCGGAAGTGCTGCGGATGACCTTCGGCAAGATAGACGGCTTTCCGGAACTGTTCGTGCTGGATTCCACCGATCCGGCGCAGGTCAAGACTTTTGAAAGCAAAATCGACATTGCGAACACGATCTTCATCGTATCTACCAAGTCGGGCTCGACGCTGGAGCCGAACATCTTCAAACAATATTTCTTCGAACGCGTAAAGCAAGCTGTGGGCGCCGATAAAGCCGGCAGCCATTTCATCGCGATTACCGATCCGGGCTCAAAGTTTGAGCAGGTGGCGCAAGCCGACCGGTTCCGCCACATTTTCCACGGTGTTCCGAGCATCGGCGGACGCTACTCCGCGCTTTCCGATTTCGGGATGGTGCCGGCCGCCGTAATGGGCATCGATGCGCCCCGCTTTTTGGACCGCGCGGATGTGATGGCTATCGCCTGTTCGTCGTGTCTTCCTGTAGATAAAAATCCGGGCGCGCTGTTGGGATTGATTCTGGGCGTGGCGGCCAGGCACGGCCGCGACAAAGTTACGCTCGTCACGTCGCCGAAGATTTGGGATTTTGGCGCTTGGCTGGAGCAGTTGCTGGCCGAATCGACGGGCAAGGATGGCAAGGGACTCATCCCGGTGGACCGCGAGCCGCTGGGGTCGCCGGAGGTTTACGGCAAGGATCGCGTGTTCGCCTATATTCGCCTGGAGGGCGACGCTGATCCGAAACAGGATCAGGCCATGGACGCGCTGGCCAAGGCCGGACATCCGGTGGTGCGCATCGCTCTATCGGACATTTACAACCTGGGTCAAGAAATGTTCCGGTGGGAAATCGCGACGGCAGTGGCCGGCTCAGTGATCGGAATTAACGCCTTCAACCAGCCCGATGTGGAAGCAAGCAAGATAGCCACCCGGAAGCTGACCACTGAATACGAGAAGAGCGGATCGTTGCCGCCGGAGTCGCCGATCCTTTCCGGGGATGGCATCGATCTGTACACCGACGATAAGAATGCTTCCGCGCTGGCATCCGCGGCCGGCAGCGACAAGACGGTGGCGGGTTATTTGAAAGCGCATTTGAGTCGCTTGCAGGCGGGCGATTATTTCGCGCTGCTTGGTTATATCGAGATGAATGATCCGCACGGACGCGCGCTGCAGCAGATGCGTACGGCGGTGCGCGACAAGAAGCGAGTCGCCACCTGCCTGGGTTTTGGCCCGCGTTTCTTGCACTCGACCGGGCAAGCCTACAAGGGCGGGCCTAACACGGGAGTGTTCCTGCAGGTGACTTGCGACGATAAGGCCGACCTCCCGGTGCCTGGCCAGAAATACAGTTTCGGTGTGGTGAAGGCGGCGCAGGCTCGAGGCGATTTCCAAGTGCTGGCCGAGAGGAACCGGCGGGCGCTGCGGGTGCATCTGCATGATGTGGAGAAAGGCCTGGCCACATTGCAGGCTGCTGTTACGAAGGCATTGTCATAACTAACATCGGTTCACACAAGTGTGAACGCTGCACGCACGAGTGGGTGCGCCACAAGGGAGAGGATAAATGCAACTGGGAATGATCGGTCTCGGAAGAATGGGCGCGAATATGGTGCGGCGCCTCATGCGAAACGGCCATCAATGCGTGGTCTACGACCTGAGCGCCGACAATGTGAAAGCCTTAGCGGGCGAAGGCGCCTCCGGATCGACCTCGATGGAAGACTTCGTGAAGAAATTGACCAAGCCGCGGGCCGCCTGGGTGATGGTGCCCGCCGGCGCTGCGACTGAGAACACCGTTCTTAAGCTGGCCAGCCTGATGGAAGCGGGCGACACGATCATCGATGGCGGCAATTCCTATTTCAAGGACGACGTGCGCCGCTCGAAGATCCTCAAGGAAAAAGGCATTCACTATCTGGATGTCGGAACCAGCGGCGGCGTGTGGGGACTGGAGCGCGGGTATTGCATGATGATCGGCGGCTCGAAGGAATCGGCCGACCGTCTGGATCCGATTTTCAAAACGCTGGCGCCAGGCATAGGCGATGTGCCTCCGTCCCCCGGGCGCGAGGGCAAGCAGAGCACTGCCTCGGACGGATACCTGTATTGCGGTCCGTCGGGCGCGGGCCACTTTGTGAAGATGGTTCACAACGGGATCGAGTACGGCTTGATGCAGGCCTACGCCGAGGGGTTCGATATCATGCGCAACGCCACTTCCAAGGAAGTGCCGGAGGACCACCGCTACAGTTTCGATTTGGCCGGCATCGCCGAGCTCTGGAGACGCGGCAGCGTGGTTGGTTCGTGGCTGCTGGATTTGACAGCCATGGCTCTGGCGGAAGATCCGGATCTGAAGCGTTATACGGGAACGGTTCAAGATTCGGGCGAAGGCCGCTGGACCATTCTGGCGGCGATCGAAGAAGCCGTACCGTGCGATGTGCTTTCTGCCTCGCTGTTCACGCGCTTCCGCTCACGCCAGGATCACACGTTCGCCGAAAAAATGCTCTCCGGCATGCGCTACAAGTTCGGCGGTCACGTGGAGCGGGCCACGGGCGGATGACGCGCGGGTAACGCACGGCGGTATTGTAAGAACATAACTCGGCAGTCGAGAGAGGATATGAATGCAGATCGCTGAAGAAGTAGCCGCGACAGGCAACGGCACCAACGCGGGCCGGGCGGCCGATCCGTGCGTGATGGTGATATTCGGCGCCTCGGGCGACCTGACCAAACGCAAGCTGATCCCGGCGCTCTACAATCTGGCCAAGGATAATCTGCTTTCCAAGGAATTCGCGCTGGTGGGCGTCGCTCGCAACGAGATGAACAGCGAGCAATTCCGCGACATGATCGGCAAAGAGATCGGCGATTTCGCCACTACCAAAGTCGATCCGGATCTGTGGCATTGGTTCGCGCGGCGCATTTACTACATCTCGGGCGATTTCGACGATCCGAAGATGTATGAAGAGCTGGGCCGCGTTTTGGGCGAAGTGGATAAGGAGCACGGCACGCGCGGAAACTATTTTTATTATCTGGCGACGGCTCCGAATTTTTTCGCGACGGTTGTCAAGCAGCTAGGGGCGGCTAATCTGGTTTCCGAGGAGCACGGCTGGCGGCGCGTGATCATCGAGAAGCCGTTCGGCCGCGACTACGAGTCGGCGCGCAGTCTCAATAAAGAGATCCGGCAGGTACTGGACGAAAAACAGATCTACCGCATCGATCATTATCTCGGCAAAGAAACGGTGCAGAACATTTTGGTCTTTCGTTTCGCGAACGGAATCTTCGAGCCGATTTGGAACCGGCGCTACATCGATCATGTTCAGATCACCGTGGCCGAGACCGTGGGCGTTGAACAGCGCGGGTCTTATTACGACAAAGCCGGCACGCTGCGCGACATGGTTCCAAACCATATTTTCCAGCTGATTTCGCTGACCGCCATGGAGCCGCCCGTGTCTTTCGACGCCGACGTGGTGCGTGATGAGCAGACCAAGATTCTGCGGGCGCTGCAGCCGATGACGGACGAAGAAGTGCTGGTGCGCACGGTGCGCGGCCAGTATGGCGAGGGAGTGGTGAACGGAATCAAGGTTGCGGCTTACCGGCAGGAGCCCATGGTCCCCCATGACTCGCGCACCGAAACGTTCGTCGCCATGAAGCTCTACATCGACAACTGGCGCTGGGCCGACGTTCCATTTTATTTGCGAACCGGCAAGGCGCTGCCCCGGCGCGCTACCCAGATCGTGATTCAATTCAAGCGCGCCCCCTTCGTGCTGTTCCGCAGAACGGCGGTGAACCGGCTGGAGCCCAACCGGCTCATTCTGCATTTGCAACCGGACGAGGGGATCTCGCTCAGTTTTGGAGCTAAGATCCCGGGGCCGGTGGTGCAAATCGGCGGAGTGGATATGAATTTCAACTACACCGACTACTTCAACGCCACGCCGCAAACCGGGTACGAGCGGCTGCTGTACGACTGCATGCTGGGGGACGCAACGTTGTTCCAGCGGTCCGACATGGTGGAGACAGCCTGGCACGTGGTCGCGCCGATCCTGGATGTGTGGGAGGCGTTGCCGCCTCGCCGCTTCCCCAATTACGCGGCCGGCACCTGGGGACCGCCGGAATCCGATGAACTGCTTGCCAAGGACGGCCGACGCTGGAGCAACGTGAATGGTCCTGGCCGGTGACATTGGCGGTACCAACACGCGGCTGGCTTTCTTCGAAGGCACACCCAGCCATCTGACCGCTGTTGCAATCGAAGTCTTCCCTAGCCGCGAGCATAACGGCCTGGAGGAGATTGCCAAGAAATTCATCGCCACCCATAATCAGGTGCCGCGTGCGGCCTGCTTTGGGATCGCTGGAGCGGTTCGCGACGGTGTCGTCGCGACGACGAACTTGCCTTGGACCGTCAGCGTTAAAAAAATCGGAGAGGCGTTAGGCATCCCGGATGTCTATCTCATCAATGATCTGGAGGCCAACGCGCATGGGATCGCGCTGCTGGAGGTTGCGGACTTCGTGTCGCTGAACGCCGGTATTCCGATCCCAGGCGGCAATCGCGCGTTGATCGCCGCCGGCACCGGACTCGGAGAAGCAGGACTGCTCGCCGAGGCGAATGGAAGCTATCGTCCGTTTCCGTCCGAAGGCGGGCACGTCGACTTCGCGCCGCGCAACGATCTGGAAATGGAGCTGCTGCGTTATCTGATGGGGCGTTTCGAACACGTCAGTTATGAGCGCGTGCTTTCCGGGCCCGGTCTGCACAACATCTATGAATTTCTGCGCGACACTGGGCGCGGCGAAGAACCGGCGTGGCTCGCTGACGCCATAGCGCACAGCGATCCTTCAGCGGCCATCGCGAAGTCGGGGCTGGAGGGCACCTCGAATCTCGGCGTCCAGGCGCTGGATATTTTCGTGTCGATCTATGGGGCAGAGGCCGGAAACCTGGCGCTCAAGGTGGTCGCTACAGGCGGGACGTTCATCGGCGGCGGCATCGCGCCGAAGATCATCAAGAAACTGAACAGCCCCACGTTCCTGAATGCATTTCAAGCCAAAGGCCGCATCAGTCCCCTGCTACGCGACATTCCGGTGCGTGTCATCACGAACGATAAAGCCGCGCTGCTCGGCGCGGGACGCGTGGCGGCGATGACGAAGCAGGCCCGTGCCAGCTAGCTGCCGTTAGACTCGCCGCAGGTCCACCACGAAAAGTTCGGAACGTCGGGGCGTGATGCGGGAACCCCCAGCGCGGGCTCCGGGGAGCCCAGAAGCGCGCATCCAAGCCGGCGCCGCCGTAGTAGCCGCGGCTTTTGAATTCGTTCAGTTGGTTACTCGAAGCCAACGGTGGCCGTGGTGCGGTTGTCGAACATCAGGTTCTTGCCGACCACGCCGCTGGAGTTCGCCAAGCCCTGGCGAAACGGTTCCATTTGGACATCAGCCGATGGACTTAGCCAACGCTAACTGCTGTTCGGGCTTGAACGCGGCGTGCTATTCGATGAAATAGATCGCCGGGGCCTCGCGCGCTCCCGGAGTCTCATCGGTTGGAATGATCTGCCCCGCGATGGCTTCCATTTTGCGGGATCGAAATAAGTGAAGGCGGTTCCAGGCGTGGCGACCGCATGACCTGCATGTTCTTGCGCGGAGCATCCACTCGCGACGTGAGACTTCGTCGTGAATCATGACTATTCCAGATTACAAGAAAAAGGGCCCGCATTTTTCGCGGGCCCATAGATATACTCCAGAGGAACTGAGTTGATTTACTCGGCTTCCGGCAGCGCGTAGGCGATGTACTCACCCGAGTAGTTGCCGCCGCTAATCGATACGACAATGTACTGCTTGCCGCCGGCCTGATAGGTCATGGGCGATCCGCTTTGAGGGGCGGGCATCCAGACAGCGCCGACTTCCTTGCCGGTTGCCTTGTCGTAAGCGCGCAGCATGGCGCCGCGCGGATGGGTCTTGGAGGTGACCAAAGTGTCGCCCAGAACCACCAGCGTCTTGGTCACCAGCAGTCCCACGCTGCCACCCTGGCCGAGGTTGCTGTACTTAATGCCTCGCTTGTCGAGGATGTCGCGCACGTTGTCGGCTGTTTCGCCGTAAGGCACCTGCCATTGCAGATCCCCGCGATCCAAATTAATCGCCGAGATCACGCCGTAGGGCGGTTTGACGATTGACAGGCCATCGACGCTGAGGCCGAAGCCGCCGCCACCACCACCGCGTCCGCCCCGGCCACCGGCTGCTGCTGCCGCAGGCGGAGGTGCAGGCGCACGCTTCGGTTGTGGGGCATCGGCCGCGCTTCCGAAGCCAGGGCCTTCCGCTACGCGAAACTGCTGGTCATTGCGTCCGGCCACGTACCGGATGTCGCTAAAGCCCGCCGGCGGTGTGCGCAGAGAAATCGGCGTGACGGCGGACTGATTGGCCTGCGCGTACACGATGTGCGTTTCCGGATCGTAGCCCGCGCCCGGCCAGTTGGTTCCGCCGCTGGCGTTGCCGAGGTTCAACCCGGCTAGCCACTTGCCGTTCGGATCGCCGACCACGGGTGGAGTGAACATGCCCTCCACGCGGTACCGCGAGACGATGTCCTTGGCTTGTGCCCGCATCTCGGGCGTGAAGTCGATCAGGTCGTCGGGGACTTTGATGAAGTTGCGTGCATAAGCCGGCGGCTTGGTCGGGAAAGGCTGGGTTTTGGAGGTCTTCTCGCCAGGCACGTCGGACTGCGCGACGGGCCGCTCTTCGATGGGCCAAACCGGCTTGCCGGTCACGCGATCGAACACATAGAGGAAGGCCTCTTTGCTCGGCAGCGCGACCGCCTTGATGGCGCGGCCATTGACGTTGATGTCGGCCAGAATCGGCGCTGAAGAAAGATCGTAGTCCCAGACCGGATGGTGCACGATCTGGAAATACCACTTGCGCTGGCCGGTCTTCAGATCCACGCAGACCAAGCTTTCGCCGTACAGGTTGTTACCCGGGCGCTCGCCGCCGTAGTAGTCGGAGGTGGGCGACTCCACCGGCAGGTAAACCAGGCCGAGGTCTTCGTCCACGGTCATCTGCGTCCACACGCCGGTGTTGCCGTTGGTGGCCCAGGAACCGTTCTCCCAGGTGTCGTTGCCAAACTCGCCGGGGCGCGGAATGGTGTTGAACGCCCAGAGTTGTTTACCGGTGTGTACATCGTAGGCGCGGACCATGCCCTTGGTGTTGTTGTGCGTGACAACGGTCATGCCTTCCTTGAAAGAGGAACCGACGATCACAACATCCTTCACCACCAGAGGCGTGGAGTGCAAGCCGGCCTCACCGGTTTCGAGATCGATCTGCTGGCCGGTGCCGGTGACCATGCCGACCTTGAGGTCGACCATGCCATCCTTGCCGAAGGAGCTGATTTCCTGGCCGGTCTTGGCATTCAACTCAACCAGACGATAGCCGGTGGTGACATAGATGACGCGGTCGTCTCCTCGGCCGTCCGTCCAGTAGGCTACGCCGCGGCCAGAGAGCTGGCGGGGCGCGATGGCGGCGCGATTTCCTTCACGCATGCTGTGCGACCAGATCAGTTCGCCCGTCTTTCCATCCAAAGCGATTACGTCGCGGCGCGTGCCTGCGGTGGTGAATAAAACTCCGTTGATCGCCAGCGGCGTACCTTCCAGCTTGTATTCGGGGCGCGTGCCGAAGTTGTCGGTCTTGAATCGCCAGGCGGGTTCCAGCTTGTTGAAGTTGGAGGCGTTGATTTGATCCAGCGGCGAATACTTAGAGCCCTTCTCGTCGGCCGTATAATAGGGCCAGTCGCCTTTCTTGGTGGATGGGACATAGCCGCCGCCTTGCCCTAATGCGCCGGCGGTAATCCATAGTAGCCCGGCAGCGGCCGGCAGTGCGGTCAACCACAGGGCTTTGCTTCCCTTAGTCTTGCTTCGATACATATTGCTTTCTTTTCTCCCTAACTTTTTCGTTGAACCGGGCCGCTCGAGACGTTCTTTGAGCAGCCCGGTCATACCTCAGAAACCAGTGTCCCCACAGGTAGGGACATGGTACAGACACTTACTCATTTTCGGGCAGGCTGAAGGCCAGGTACTCACCCGAATATGCGCCGCCGCTAACGGCGATCACGATGTACTGCTTGCCGCCCGCCAGGTAGGACATGGGCGAGCCGCTCTGGGGAGCCGGCATCCATACCGCGCCGACTTCCTTACCGGTTTGCTTGTCATAGGCGCGCAGCATGGCGCCGCGCGGATGGGTTCCCGGATTGGTTACCTGATTGTCGCCGAGGATCACCAAGGTCTTGGTGACCAGCAGCCCGACGCTACCGTTTTGTCCCAGATTTCCGAACTTGATACCCTTTTCAGTCAGGATTCTGCGGACATTGTCCGGGGTTTCGCCGTAGGGCACTTGCCACTTGAGATCGCCCTTGTCGAGGTCGATGGCCGAGATGACGCCGTATGGCGGTTTCATGATTGGCAGACCGTCCACGTTCAGGCCGAATCCGCCACCCCCCCCAGCCGCGGCTCCACGTCCACCGCGTCCAGCAGCGGGGGCAGGCGGAGGCTCTTGCGGACGTCCCACGGTCTTGGCCAGCGGAGAATCGGCCGCTGTGCCGAAGCCCGGTCCGAGGGCTTCGCGGAAAGGCTGATCGTTACGGCCGGAGAAGTAGTTCAGGTCGGAGAATCCAGCAGGCGGTTTGCGGAGCGAAAGTCCGGCTGCCGAAGAGTTGGCCGCCTGAGCGTAAACGATGTGAGTCTCTGGATCGAAGCCGGCGCCGGGCCAGTTGGTTCCACCACCGGCATTGCCGACGTTGATAGCGCCCAGAAGGCCCTTCTCATCGCCAACCAGCGGCGGATTGAACGGCCGATCCGTAACGCGATATCGAGACAGCAGGTCTTTGGCCTGAGCGCGCATTTCAGGCGTGAAGTCGATCAGATCGTCAGGAACCTTAAGGAAGTTGCGCGCGTAATTCGGCGGCTTCGTGGGGAAGGGCTGAGTAGGTGAAGTCTTCTCGCCGGGCACGTCGGACTGCTGCACCGGCTTTTCCTCGATGGGCCATACCGGCTGACCGGTGACGCGATCGAACGTGTACAGCCAGGCCTGCTTGGTGGGCAGCGCAACGGCTTTGATGGCTTTCCCGTTCACGTTGATGTCCACCAGGAGTGGGGCCGAGGAAAGATCGAAATCCCAGATGGGGTGATGCACGATCTGGTAGTGCCACTTACGCTGGCCGGTCTTCAGATCGACGCATACCAGGCTGTCGCCGAACAGGTTATTGCCGGGCCGGTGTCCGCCGTAGTAATCCGAGGTCGGATCTTCCACGGGCAGGTAAACCAAGCCGAGATCCTCGTCGACGGTCATCTGGGTCCAAACGCCAGTGTTGCCATTCTGAGCCCAGGAGCCGTTCTCCCAGGTATCATTACCGAACTGGCCGGGGCGCGGGATGGTGTTAAAGGCCCACAGCTGTTTGCCGGTGTGGACATCATAGGCGCGGACCATGCCCTTGGTGTTGTTGTGCGTGACGGGCGTCATGCCTTCCTTGAAGGAAGAGCCGACGATGACCACGTCCTTCACGACTAGCGGCGTCGAGTGGAGCCCGGCTTCACCGGTTTCCAGATCGATCTGTTCGCCGGCGCCCTTCACCATGCCGACTTTCAGGTCCACCATGCCGTGCTCGCCGAAGGTGGTGATTACAGCGCCGGTGTGGGCGTTCAGTTCCACCAGGCGATAGCCGGTGCTGACGAACACCACGCGGTCGTCGCCGCGGCCGTCGGTCCAATACGCTACGCCGCGGCCGGACAACTGTCGAGGAGCAATCGCCGCGCGGTTCCCTTCACGGAAGCTGTAGGTCCAATTCACCTCACCGGTTTTACCGTCCAGCGAGATGATGGATCGGCGCGTGCCACCCGTGGTGTACAGCGTGCCGTTGATAGCTAACGGAGTGCCTTCCAGCTTGTATTCGGGGCGAGGGCCGAGGTTATCGGTTTTGAAACGCCACGCCACTTCGAGTTTGTTGAAGTTGGAGGCATTGATCTGATCGAGCGGAACATACTTGCTGCCCTTCAGATCAGCGGTGTAATATGGCCAGTCGCCTTTTGCCGTGGAAGGGACATATCCCGCGCCTTGGCCCGATACGCTGATCGCGATCCAAGTCATCCCCAGCAAGACGAACAGAGCGGTCAACGGCAGAACGTTGCTCGTTTTCCTACGCATGGTTCACTCCTTCAGTTTGTCTGTTACCGGCTGACTGACGTGGGCCAGGCCGCCGGTTTGCTACTTTTTGTCTGGCTTCTGTGCATCGATCTTGATTTGGTCCAGAACTTCCTTCTGCTGTGGCAGATCGGTCTTGCCAGCCGGAAACTGGCTGACGCTCAGCAGATAGGACAGAATCAAGGTATTCTTCTCTCGGCTCAGGCTGCCGGGCCTGTTTTGAGGCATGGTAGTACGAATTCTTTCGAATAAATCGCCCAGCGTCAGACCGTTCCAGTTAGAAAGGAATTCTCCGCCCGCGAGCGCCGGCGCGGATTCGCCGCCCATTAATGTGTCGCCGTGGCAGGAAGAACAACTCTCGTTGTAAAGAGCCTGGCCCTGTTTGGCTTGGTCCTGCGTGTACACGCCATCCCAGACCGAGCGAGAAGACTGAGCGTGCAAATTGGAATAAAGCGCACCCAGAGCCACCAGGCCGATAATCGCCAAAGCTGAATTCTTAAAGTTCATGTCACCTCTCGTCGATTTTAGCCGGGTCGAAACCCGGATAGACGACTATATCAAAGATGAATACATCTTTGCTCACGGCCGTAAGACGACCAGAGCGCCTGCATTTGAGCGCTATTCAGATTAGGGGCGTATGAAGTGTGTCCGCGGTTACGTGAGTCACTCTAATCTGTGGATGGCAGGCTGAAGGCGATGTACTCGCCTGAATAGTTGCCGCCGCTAACTGCTACCACGATGTATTGCTTGCCATTGAGCGAATAGGTCATGGGAGAACCGCTCTGAGGCGCCGGCATCCAGACCGCGCCTACCTGCCGGCCGTTGGCCTTGTCGTAAGCGCGCAGCATGGCGCCGCGCGGATGTTCGGGCGTCGTGGTGATCTGGCCATCTCCGGCGACGACCAGCGTTTTGGTTATGAGGGTCCCGACGTTGTAGGTGGACTGGCCGGTTTTCGGGATGTTCAGACCCTTGAGAGCGGGATTATTGCGCACGGCGTCCGGCGTATCGCCATGCGGCGTCTGCCAGACAATCTCGCCACGGTCCAGATTGATGGCCGAGATCGTTCCGTAGGGCGGCTTAACGATTGGCAGCCCCTGTACGGTGAGGCCGCTGAGCACGCTGAGACCTCCTCCGCCCGCCGGTGTGGCGCCGCGGCCACCAGCTGGCGGCGTCGGAGGGCGCTGAGGCATCGGCTGATCGGCGCCACCTGCCTCGCCTGGTCCTCTGGCGATTTGGATTCGCTGGCCATCATTGCCGGATATGTATCTCATATCCGAGACTTCCCTCGGCGAGGGAACCAGGCCGGTCGGGTAAATGCAGGAATTACAGGCGTAGACGTAGACGGTATGCGTTTCAGGATCGAATGAGCCGCCGGGCCAGTTGGTGCCACCAAGCGGGCCGCCGAGGTTGAGCGTACTCAAGGGACCGCCGGCTTTGCTGACCACCGGCGGTGTGAAGATCGGTCCCATTTTGTATCGCGACGCTTGGGTCAGCGCCTGATCGCGAAGGCCAGGCGTGAAGTCGACGAGGATGTCGGGCGTGAAGCCGTTGCGTGCATATGCCGGCGGCTTGGTAGGGAACGGCTGCGTGGACGAATACCATTCTCCGGGAACGTCGCCCTTCTCGACTGGACGCTCCTCGATGGGCCACACCGGTTTCCCGGTCACGCGATCAAATACGTATAGAAAGGCCTGTTTCGAAGGCAGCGCGACGGCTTTAATCGGTTTGCCATCGACGTTGATGTCCATCAGCAGCGGGGCAGCCGAGGCGTCCATGTCCCAAAGCGGATGGTGGACCATCTGGAAATACCATTTCAGCCTGCCGGTCTTCAGATCCACGCAGACCAGACTTTCGCCGAACAGATTGTTGCCGGGGCGGTGGCCGCCGTAGAGATCGCCGGTGGGAGATTCTACCGGCAGATAGGCGAGGCCGAGTTGTTCGTCCACCGTGATCTGGTTCCAGACGCCGGTGTTGCCGGTGTACTCGGCCGATCCGCTAAGCCAGGTATCGTAGCCGGTCTCGCCTTTGATCGGGATGGTGTGGAAGGTCCACAAGCGTTTGCCGGTGCGGACGTCGAAGCCGCGCACGTAGCCCTTGTTGTTGCGCATGCTCTTGGGCGTCATGCCTTCTCGGAACGCCGCGCCAATAAGGATGGTGTCCTTGGCAACCACCGGGGCGGATTGCAGTCCGATTTCGCCGTGCACCAAGTCGGGCACCCACTCGCCATTCTCGTTCCAGGCGGAGATGTTTTGGTCGTCGTCGAGCTTGAGATCGACCACGCCGTTCTTGCCGAAGGAGGGGATTAGCGAGCCGGTCTTGGCGTCCAGCGCGACCAGCCGGTAGCCTGCCGTGACGTAGAGGATGCGTTCTTCTCTACCGTCCGACCAATACGCCAGCCCGCGTCCGGAGAGAGCGCGGGGCGAAGAAGCGCCCCGCTCGCCTTCGTGCTCGCCGTGCACCCACAACAGTTCGCCCGTGGCGGCGTCGAGGGCGATGGCCGCACGGCGCGAGCCTGCGGTGGCGTAGACCAAGCCGTTGACCATCAGGGGCGTGCCTTCGAGCTTATATTCGGGACGATTGCCGATGCTGTCAGTCTTGAAGCGCCACGCCACTTCCAGCTTGTTGAAGTTGGAGCCGTTGATTTGATCGAGCGGCCGGTAGCGGCTGCCGGTCAGATCGGCGTTGTAGCTCCACCATTCGGTATCTTTGGGATGCCACTGCGCGGATGCCAGCGGCGTGAAGCACGCGAGCACAGTTAGTGCAGCCAGGGCGCGGGCGTAATTCATGCGCTTTCTCCTGATGGCCTTTTGGCCTGGGAGAAATGATAGCGCGAATCGGGGCCCGCTTTGAGCAGCGCTTCGGTCTACTCGGCCGATGGGAGCGAGAACGCGACGTACTCGCCCGAGTATGCACCGCCGCTGATGGCCACGACGATGTACTGCTTGCCGTTCAGCATGTATGTCATGGGGGATCCGCTTTGAGGCGCAGGCATCCAGACCGCGCCCACCTGCTGGCCGTTGGTCTTGTCGTAAGCACGCAGCATCGCGCCGCGCGGATGGTCCGCGGTGGTGGTCACTTGGCCGTCGCCGGCGACAACCAGGGTCTTCGTCACCAGAGTGCCGACGTTGTAATCCGACTGGCCCGTCTTGGGAATGTCGAGACCTTTGAGAGCGGGGTTGTTGCGGATGCCGTCGGGCGTGTCGCCATGAGGGGTCTGCCAGACGATTTCGCCTTTGTCGAGGTTGATGGCCGAAATGGTTCCGTAGGGCGGCTTGATGAGCGGCAGGCCGCGCACGCTCAGCAGACTATAGATATTGGGGCCTGGGCTGGCGCTGGGCGGGGCAGCCTGGGGCGGGGTCGATTCGCGTGGAGCGCGCGGGGAATCGGCGCCGGCATTTTCGCCCGGGCCGCGCGCGATCTGTACTTTTTGTCCGGCCATTCCCATCACGTACTTCATGTCGGAAACTTCCTTGGGTGATTCCACCACGCCGATCGGAACCAGGCAGGCGTTGCACGCGAACACGTACACCGTGTGGGTTTCGGGATCATACGAGCCACCGGGCCAATTGGTGCCGCCGGCCGCGGTGCCGAGCGTAAGCGTCGAATACGGGCCTTCCAGCTTGCTTTCGACCGGGGGCGTGAACACCGGGCCAATCTTGAATTTCGAAACGTTAGTCAGGGCCTGATCGTGGAGCGCAGGTGTGAAATCGATCAGCACGTCGGGCGTGACGCCGTTACGGGAGTAAGCCGGCGGCTTGGTGGGGAACGGCTGTGTTGGCGCGTACCACTCGCCCGGGACGTTGCCCTTTTCTACGGGGCGCTCTTCGATGGGCCACACGGGTTGGCCGGTGACGCGGTCGAAAACGTAGAGGAAACCCTGCTTGGTCGGAACCGCGACCGCCTTGATGGGCTTTCCATTGACGTTGATGTCGCCCAGCAAAGGCGCGGAAGAAATGTCCATGTCCCACAGCGGGTGATGGACCAGTTGGTAATGCCATTTGCGCTGGCCGGTTTTTAAATCGACGCATACCAGGCTCTCGCCGAACAGGTCGTTGCCGGGACGATGGCCGCCGTAATAGTCGCCGGTCGGCGATTCTACCGGCAGGTACACGAGGCCGAGCTGCTCGTCTACGGTGATCTGGGCCCAGACGCCCGTGTTGCCGGTATATTCGGCCGATCCATTGAGCCAGGTGTCATAGCCGAACTCGCCCTTCTTCGGAATGGTGTGGAAGGTCCAGAGACGCTTGCCGGTGCGAACGTCGAACCCGCGCACGTAGCCTTTGTTGTTGCGCATGCTCTTGGGAGTCATGCCTTCGCGGAAGGCAGCACCGATCAGGATGGTATCTTTGGCGACCACGGGAGCAGACTGGATTCCGATCTCGCCGTGCACCAGGTCGGGTACCCATTCGCCTTTGTCATTCCAAGCCGAGATGGTTTGATCGTCGTCGAGTTTCAGGTCTACCATGCCGTTCTTGCCGAAGGACGGGATGGGCGCGCCGGTCTTGGCATCCAGAGCGATCAGGCGGAAGCCCGGAGTTATGTAAAAAATGCGCTCGTCTTTGCCATCGGACCAATAGGCCAGACCGCGTCCGGAGAGCTGCCGGGGAGAGGACGCGCCGCGTTCGCCTTCATGCTCGCCGTGGACCCAAAGCAATTCACCGGTGGCTGCGTCCAGTGCGATGGCCGCGCGCCGGGAACCGGCGGTTGCATATAGGACGCCATTGACCATCAATGGTGTGCCTTCCAGCTTGTATTCGGGGCGATTGCCGATGCTGTCGGTCTTGAAGCGCCAGGCTACTTCAAGCTTGTTGAAGTTGGAGGCGTTGATCTGATCGAGCGGGCGATAGCGCGAGCCCGAGAGGTCGGCGTTGTAGCTGGGCCACTCCGTATCCTTGGCGTGCCATTGGGCGAATGCGATCGGCATCGTGAACAGGGCTAGAGCGCAGGCTGGGAACTTGAAATACATGAATGTCTCCGTGTGTTTCAATGATATCGTTTCAGCCGCGGCCGCGGAGAACTCCTCAGTAGACGCGAACAACGCAGCGCGCCGCGAGCGTTTTCTGTCCCATTGTGCGCGGCGCGCGCTGTTCGCTTAGAACTCGACTCTCACGCTGAGCTGGATTTGCCGAGGGGTTTCATTGAGCGGGCTGACGGCCGGGAAGCCGGATTGGAATCCTTGCCGGCCGAAGGTCGCGATTCCAAATGTCGAGGATGGCGGAGAAGTGAAGAGCGCATCTGGATTTCCAAGATTCACGTGGTTGAGTACGTTGAAAGCGTCGGCGCGAAAGCGGATGCGGCCGCCCTCGCCCAGCCAGCGCACCGGGAATGCGCGGGCTAATGAGATGTCGAGGCTGTAGAATCCTGGTCCGGTGAAGGCGTTGCGCCCTTCGTTGCCCAGCGTGCTCGGAGGCGCTTCTGCGAAGGCAGCGGGGTTGAGCAGCTGCTCGCCGCCGGGGACCGGAATCGGGTTGGGCAGCGTCGTTTCATTCGGATTGACGATGTTGACCCGGTTGTTGATGATGCGTCCGCCCCCTGGTACGACGGTCGAAGTGCCAAATACCGTGAAGGGGAAACCGCTGCGAAATGCGGCCAGTTCTCCGAAGGTCCAGTCCCGCAGCAGGACTCCCCACTTCGAGCTGGGAAATGGCGACGGAAGATTCCAGTAGGAAAAAATCACTAGATTTTGGCGCTGGTCGAAGTCCGAATTACCGCGGTCGGCATTGGGATTGAACTGCTCGGAAAAGGCCGAGCGTCCCAGCGATGGCGAAGCGGACTGAATGGCGGTGAAATCCAAGTTGAAGAAATCGCCGATCAGCGGGTCACTCTGATTGTCGATGCTGTGGCTCCAGGTGTAGGAGGCTTGCACGATCCCGCGGCTGGTTCGATAGCGCGCGACCGCCGTCAGCGCGTTGTAATCCGAAAAGCCCTGGTTGGCGCGGTAGGCGATGTCGGGCAAGTTGGGATTGTAGCGGCCGGTAGGAGTGGAGAAATCGCGATTGATAATGTCGGTGGTGATTAACTCGCGGCCATAAGAGCCCAGGGCGTTCACTTCCAGAGTGAAATTCGCGGTGATGCTTTGTTGGATGCCTGCAAAATAACTGCGTGCGTACCCGTTGCGAAGGTTTGGATCCACTAGGGTCAGGTCGGGAAACTCGCTCGGAATTTCTTGGCCACGGAACGTAGCAAGCTGGCTGGACACGGGCGCCAGATAGTTTACTGGCCCGGCCGGAAGCTGGAGCAGAGGCAAGATGAAGTTGTTATCCCGGACATTCTCCCAAAGATTGTCGAACGGGCGATCGTAAAACGTTCCGTAAGCTCCCCGCAGCAAAGTCCGGCCGTTGCCAAACAGGTCGTAAGCCGCGCCCAGACGCAGGGCGAAGTCGCCTTTGTCGGAGTGGAACAGTTGCTCGTCGCCCGCGCCCGGCTGTACTAAGGTCGCGCCTACAAGCTGCTGCGCCAACGTCGCGCCGGAGCCAAGCTGAACCAGCTGGTCCTTAGTGGCGCCGACATTTTGCGGTCCGCCGTAAAACTCATAGCGAAGCCCGTAATTTATGGTCAGCCGGGGCGTGAGTTTGTACGTGTCTTGAGCAAAAAGGAAATACTGGGCGTAGCGGTAGCTGCGATTGAAGGCCGGAAGTTGCAGGTTCGGGAGCGCTGCCCGGTCGATCGGCGCGGCGAAGTAAACCGGCTGTTGCGGACCGAGCGGTTGGCCGAACGCGAATGAAACAATGCCGGGGAAAATGTACTCGCCCGCTTGACCGGCGGTGAGATAGCCGTCCGAAGAGCGCAATAACAGACCTGCGCCCGTGGTCACCAGATGGCGGCCATGCGACCAGATCAGGTTGTCCAGCAGTTCCCAACTGTTGTTGGCATTTTTGTAGGCGTAGAAAGCTGGGCTGCCCGGCAAGGTGACATCGCCTGGAAAAAATGTGGCGGGCGAGGCGAGCGTCGGGATCTCCGGATGCGGGCGATTCCAGTGTAGATTGTCGTCGCTCACGCTGAAGCGCGCTTCGTTCGTCAGGTTCGGACGGAACAGATGAATGTGGCTAAGGGCGCCCTCCACGGTGTAATCGTGCAAGGCCGAAATGAAATCTTTGTACGGCGACCAAATGAAATTCGGCTGGCCGAGCTGGTTGAGAAGAACACGTCCCATGAAGCGGTCCTTCTGGCTGGGCGTCGAGTAGTCGAGCCGTTCGATCGCTTCCTGGCGGTTGATGGTCACGGGCGGCGCGAGCGTCAATTGAGCGACCGGAAGATTGCCGTTGCTCGCGGCGGGAGCAGGAAATTCCGTAAGCAGTTGGCGGGCTAGCGATCCCGGCGCGGTGTACTGCGCCACAAAGTTGCTGGACGGCACCACAAACGTAGTCGGAGCCTGTTCGCTGCCGCTGTGAAAATGATCGAACGTGCTCAGGAAAAAGAGCCGGTCCTTGAGTATGGGCCCTCCGAAAACGTATCCTGGTTCAGCTTGTTTATCCGGAGTGCGCGGCGCGCCTTGAAGGTTCTCCTGAAAGCCGTTCGCGTTCAAGAGGTCGTTCATCAGATAGAAGTACGCCACACCATGAAACGCGTTGCTGCCGGAACGCGTGATAGCATTCGCCAGGAAGCCCGAAGTCCGGCCATATTCAGCGGAAAAGTTGTTGGTGGAGATGCGATATTCTTCAATCGCCTCAGGCGGCAATGAATTCAACGGTCCGGTGATCAGGTAATTGTTGTTTTCGACGCCGTCCAGCAGAAAATTGGACGCCGATGGCCGCTGTCCGTTGACTGAGAGGCCCAAGCCGCGGCCGAGCGCGGCGTCGGAAGTAACGCCCGGCTGCGTGACCAGCATGGTGTAAACATCGCGGCCCTGCAATGGAAGATTGTTGATCTCGCCCGAATCAATCACCGCGGACACGGTGGATTCGAGTGGAGTGCGGCGGCCCTTTTGCGCCTCAAACGAGCCGGTCTTGCTAGGATCCACGTCCGGGCCGTAGAAAGTCACAATGGTCTGCGAGCCTGGAAGAAAAACGCTGTTGTATTGGCCGGATTCCCAGACGTCGCTGAGCGGGCGGAGCCGGAAGTCCAGCTGGATCCGCGCCGCCACTGTCAGCTCGATCTGCTGAACCTCTTGTGACTGGTAGCCCTCAGCATTCACGCGAATCTGATAGAAGCCTGGAGAGAGCAAGGGCAAGTAATAATACCCGCTTGAGTCGCTGGCAGAAGCGCCCGCGAGATTGCTTAGCGAACTCGAATAGAGGACGTTCGCCCCGGCGAGCGGCCGTCCGGTGACAGAATCCACTAACTGGCCTGAAATCAGGCCTTGCGTGGTCTGCGCGAAGACAGCGGTTGCGCAGAAGGTGAGAAAGGCGAGCGCTCCCCGGCAAAAAATCATGGTTGAGGCTCTAAAGCGCTCTGGCAGCACCGCCGTAGTAAGATGCAGGTTAACATGAAGCGCAAGTGGCGGCACTGGGGACTTTGCGCGATTCTTGCGGGCGGGAGCGCGCTGGCGGCCCGGTCGCTCGGCGGCGTGCGCTTCTTCCAGATTCTCAATCTCAAAGCATACGACGCGCACTTCGTGCTGCGCAGTCTTTTGAGTCCACAACCCACGATATCTAACATCGTCCTTTTAGTCGCCGATCAGAAGACCCTAGACAGCTTTCCGGAGCCGAGGATTTTCTGGCAGAAACATTACGCCGATGCTATCCGCGCGGCCGGAGAAGCCGGGGCTAAGGTGATCGGTTTGGACCAGGCGTTCGGTGTTTCGGTGGACAAGTGGCAGCCTGATTACGATCGCCTGCTAGGGGAGGCCGTCAGTAGTTCACCTGCTCCCGTAGTGTGCGGCTACGTTTCCGTACTGAACACAAACCTAAACTCTCAGGCGATTCCCATTAATATGATCGCCGCGGCGCTCGGTTTGGGGGCTTTCGCCAATCTTACTTCCGACGCCGACGATTTTGTCCGCACGCAGGAGTTGATCGAGGAGCCGGCGAAGTCCGGTGACGCACCACTCGCGCGGTCGTTTGCCCTGCACGTTGTCGAAAAGTACCTGGGCACTGACGCCCAGTTTCAAAAAGGCAAACTCATTCTGGCCGGCCAGCCGATACCGATCTCCCCGGACCGGACGATCGCCATCAACTACGCCGGCCCGCCCGGCACGTTTCCCCGTTATTCGATGGCGGACTTTGAAGCGGCGGAAAAGGCGGGAGACATTGCCAAGCTCCGAAGCTGGGTGAACGGGAAGATCGTGCTGATGGGCGTAGATTTCGCCGACGAGGATCGTAGAGCTACGCCGCTTTACACGCTCTTCAGCGGCCCTAAATGGACCACGGCCGGTGTCGAGATCCATGCCAATACGATCCGTACCATTCTGGAGCACAGATATCTGGAGCCGGTGGCGGTCTGGATTCAAATCCTCGCGCTGCTTCTGGCCACGGCGCTCGCGGTATGGATCACCACCTCGATGCGTGCGGCGCGCGCGGCCGGCTTCATGGTGCTGGAGTTCGCAGGGGTCATCCTGGCGACCCACCTGTTGTTCGAAGGCGGCTTCATTCTCTCGACCTCCGAAATTCTACTGGCGACTTCCATTTGCTTGGTCGCTTCCGTGGTGTACCGGTTCGGGACCGAAGAGAAGGGCCGCAATCTGTTCCAGCGCGCGATCTCGCTGTTCGTCGGAAAACAACTTGCTACCTCGCTCGAAGAAACGCAGACCATCGCGCTTTCGGGCAAGAATATGGAGGTAACCGTTCTGTTCACCGATATTCGGGGATTCACGGCGTTCAGCGAAGAGGTCTGCGCTAAGCAAGGGCCGGAAGAAGTGGTGCGATTGCTGAACGAATACATGACCATGATGGTCGGCATCATCGTCATGTTCCATGGCCACGCCAACAAGTTTATCGGCGATGGCATTCTGGCCATTTTTTGCGACGAGGACGAAGGCGCGCAACCCGGCGATCACGCTTTGCGGGCCGTGCGATGCGCCACGCGGATGGTTACGGCTCAGAGCCAGTTTCAAACCGGTGCCGGCATCCACAGCGGTCCAGCGGTTGTCGGCAACGTGGGTTCGGCCGATAAAATGGAATATACAGTTTTGGGAGATACGGTCAATCTGGCTTCGCGCCTGGAGAGCCTGAACAAGGAGCGCCACACCAAGTTGCTCATGACGGGCGCGACTCAGAGCCGGCTGGGGGGCGGCGTCGAAACCGTGCATCTGGGCATCGTGCCGGTGCGCGGGAAGGCGCTGCCGATCGATCTGTATACGGTCGCGTCGCTAGTTGCCAAGGCTGCAGTGAATGCGTAGTGCAGTTGTCAAAATTTCCGGGATCGCGCTTCTGCTTATAGCCGGCCAGTTCGCCGAGGCCGACACACAGGAGCAACCAGTGGGGTTGGTCCTGAACGCCGCCGGCAGCAAGCTGTTGCGCGCCGATACGGAAACGCCGCTTTCCGCTCGTTCCGGAGACCTGTTGTTCGCGGGCGACGGCTTAAAGACGGAAACCGGTGCAGCTTCATTTCTGTTCTGCCCCGCCAAGGAGATCGACACGCTGAGCGCGTCCGGCGAAGTGCGTTTCGAAGCCAAGCAGCCAAAGGTTCGCTCGGGCAAGATTTCCGAGCAGCCGGCGCGCGCCTGCACGTTGCCGCAGACTCTGCGGGTGGCCGTCGCGAGCCAGCAGCATTATGGTGTCAGCATGACGCGCGGCATCAACAAGCCGGAGGTGCCGCCGACTCCGCGCGATAAACTTGCGGCCGACGTGATCGCCGAGCTAGCGCCCTTTGACGGCGCACTGGCCGCCAATCCTAAAGATCAGGCAGCGCTGATCGGTGAGGCCACCGTTTTCGAAAATCACAAGCTTATCGCCAACGCATTGGAAACCTATTACAAATTGCGCGAGCAATGGCCGGACCCCGTATGGATCAAGGCCAAGATTTTCGAATTGGAAGAAGCGCTGGCTGCTCAGGCCGAGGCAGTGACGGCGGCCGCTGCCACCGGAGGGCAAACCTACGCGCTGCTGGTGGGAATCTCGAAATACGCCAAGCCGGAGTTGTCGCTGCAGTTCGCCGATGCGGATGCCAGCGTTTTCAGCCAGCTTCTGGAAAGCCCGCGCGGCGGCGGCCTTCCGCCTGGCAACGTTCTGCTGCTGACCGACGAAAAAGCCACCACCGCCGCGGTCCGCAACGGCTTCCAGGATTTTCTGAAACGCCGCGCGGGCAAGAACGACACGGTGGTGATTCTGATAGCCGGCCACGGCACGGTGGAAGTACCCGGCAGCAGGAATGCCTACATCCTCACCTACGATTCCGATCCTCAAGACCTGAAGAGTACGGCCTTGCCAATGCTCGAGCTGCAATCGCTCTTTGAGGACCAGCTCAGCAAAGTGGGGCGCGTGCTCTTGTTCGTGGATGTCTGCAAAGCCGGAACTATCGGAACCATCCACAACACCATGGTGAGCTCCAACGTGCAGCAACTGGGCGATGTGGAAGGCGACCTGTTCGGCCTGTTGGCCAGCCGTCCCAAGGAGGTTTCGCTCGAAGGTCCGCAGTTCGGCGGCGGGCACGGTGTATTCAGTTACTACGTGATCAAGGGGCTGGAAGGCGCCGCGGACGAGAATCACGATGGCAACGTGGATGCCAACGAGCTGATCAAATATGTCACCGATCAAGTTCAAACGGCGACCAACGACAAGCAGCACCCGCGCGAATTCGGCACTTACGATAACGCCATGCAGCTTTCGGACCTACGCAAGCCCGGCATCAGCATCGCGCATTGGCGCATGCTTTTGGACTCGCGCAGCGGCGAACCGCGATACCTCGCCTCCACAGGTGTGCCGGCCGGAGTCTTTGACGATCAGGGCTCCGATGATGTCGATCGCTTCACGGCAGCCATCGATGCTGGTCGCATCCTGCCGTCCGATCCCGACAATGCTTTCAGCGCGCTCCAGGCTCTCAAAGCACAGATCAGTACCGAACAATACCAGGAACGCAAGAATCAGCTTCAAGTGGCCCTCGAAAACAACGCGCAGCAGGTGCTGCTGCGATATCTGGAGGGCGACGAGACGCCGCAATCGCGCGCCGCCTTTGAACAAGCCGCGCGCTACATGGATGCTGCGCGCATGCTGACCGAGGAATCTCTGTTTCTAGAGGGCCGTCAGGATTTCTTTCAAGGCCGCGCGCTGTTGTTCGACAAGAAATTCCCGGAAGCTGCGCAGTTGCTGGAGCAATCCGTGCGCATCGATCCTGGCGGCGCTTATGGTTTCAACGCGCTCGGCATTGCTTACCTGGAGCAGGCGCAATACGACAAGGCGCTGCCGGCTTTCCACGATGCTATCCGGCGCGCGCAGCATTGGTCTTATCCGCTGCACAACGAGGCCTTAGCCTACGTCGAGATGGGCGACTACCGATCCGCGATCCGGGCTTATCAGGACGCCATCCGGCTCACGCCGCAGTACAGCTATTTGCCGTACAACCTGGGCCTGGTCTATCAGCGTCTGAACCGGCGCAACGATGCGGAGGCGGCCTATCGAAAGGCGCTCGCGCTCGAGCCGAATTCGGCTGAACCCTACAATGCGTTAGGCACGCTTAAAGCCTCCGAGGGAAAACGCAGCGAGGCCGAGCAGCTCTATCGCGAAGCTTTGCAGAAGAACGCGAAACTCCTACCAGCGAGGCACAATCTCGCGCTGCTGTTGGCGAGTGAGAAGAGCCGCGAGCAGGAAGCGATTGATCTTTGGCGCGAGAATCTTCGTCAGTCGCCCGATTACCTGCCGTCGCGCTTGAGCCTGGCTGCAACGCTGGCGGAACGGGGAGACAATGCCGCGGCTATCGATGAATACCAAAAGGTGCTGGCCGCGAAGCCGGATTACGTGGGCGCCCGGCTCGCGCTGGCCGGCCTGCTGGCGAAGACTGGCGCGAACGATCAAGCGTTGGAGCAACTGCGTCAGGCGTCGAAAGGCGAGGCGCAGAATCCGGAGGTTTTCGAGCAAATCGGCGACCTGGAGACCGCGCGTCACAACGCAGCCGCAGCCCGGGCCGCTTATCAATCCGCGCTCGCTCTCAAGCCTGCAGGCGCGGTCCGCAAACGGATTGGCAACAAGCTGAAAGCACTGCCATAAATGGGAACGCCCGCCATTTCTGACGGGCGTTCTCCTCCACGGCCACAGTTCCTCTTGCGAGGGTGCGGCCTCACTTTGTTAGATCGCTTTCTGTGAGAACCGGTTACTACCCGAAACATATGATTTTTGCGCGTCAGCGCTTCTCTCCGGCCGCCGCGCCAGCCGCTCGGGAGGCTGATTTTGACGGCTCGGGCCGTGAGATGTCGATCCCGCCCTTGAAATAAGCACCATCTTCAATGACGATTCCCGCAGTCTTGATGTCGCCGACCAGATTCGCGCCAGTCCGAAGCGTGATGCGGTTCTCCGCTTCGACATTTCCGTGCACGGTTCCGAACACTACCACTTCCTTGGCTTTGATATTGGCCTTCACGGTGCTAGCGGGCCCGATCGTTAGCCGGTTTTCTAACGTCAACTTGCCATCGAGGTCGCCGTCCAACTGCAATTCTTCATCGCTAGAGACTTCTCCAACGATCTTCATCGATTTGCCAAAGACCGTCGGCCGTGACGAGCCGCTGTCGTGCAATGGCGGCGGTTGCGGCGCAGAAGCCGATGGGGGCACTTGTGCCTCACGTGATTTGTTCCACATGGGACGCATCAGTAGCAAGCGAGATTCCAAACACGCCTCGCTTAACTTCAATGAGGTTGCCACGAACGCTTGCTAGCGACCGCTTACCAGTTGGTATTTTTTAGCTGGGGTGGGGAAAACTTGCTACCTCTTGCGTTCGAAGAACGCGGTCTTGGAGATGTTCGCGTCCACCAGGACATCGAAGAATCCAATCATCATCTCCTCCCAGCTTTGTTCTCCGAAGCGAACCTCCGCTGAAGGATCGGGATTGCGTGGGTTGTTCGGCGAATTGTCGAAGTAGGCGACCCACTCCAGATGCGTGCCGGCTCTGAGCAGGCGCGGCTCTGCCAGCCGGTAGTTGATCTGCCAGTTGAAGTCGTAGTGATTGACCTTGAGCAGCGTCTCCACCGCTCCGTTCGGCCCGTTAATCAAGTATTCGAAGGCTTTGCCTCGGAGGTGCATATGCGGAAGCAAACCGATCAGGACGGCATCGTTCGGCAGCGTGCCTGAAACCGTGACGCGGTAATTTGGGTCCCCTGGCGGAATTACGAAACGATCGTTTCCCATCTGTAGCGTGAGCACAGCTTGCTTGGGCGGCTGCTTGGCGAATATCACGCCGATGCTGGTGCGGTCGGTGGTTGCTTTGCCGTTGGCCGTGTAATGCATCTGCAGGACCAGATCGGCGCCGGCAGGGATTTTCTTTGCCACACCAGGCTTCCACATCTCGTACGAATTTCCAGGCGTGTAGACCATCAGAATGTCGCTGGTAGTGAAGCTTTTCGGGTTCGGCAGGTGGCTCGCGCCCGGAGGCAGAGCGAACGTCACGCCGGTGGGCTCGCCGGCCAACCACTGCGATCCCGACTCGCGGATGTAAACCACAGCGTGGTGCACCGTCGCGCGATTCTCCGGCCGCACCTCCACGCGTTCGATCCACTTGTCTTCGGAAAAATGCAAAGGAAGAATGGCGTATTGATAATCAATGGCGCCGCGCGCGGGTATAGAAAACTCTGTCGGCATTTCGAACACAGCGTCCGGAGCGCCGATGTTCCAGCCTTCCGGCCAGGTACGAGATGGAGGAGCATCCTTGGGATTGCCCGCGAGCGCGCCGGCATCTGCCCAATCGCTTAACGTGCGGATTTCCGCATTCGAAAGTGCGCGGTCATTAGCGAAATGTCCATAATTTGGATCGGCGAACCAAGGCGGCATCTTGCGCGTGACGACTGAGTCGCGGATAGCCTTGGCCCACGGCCGCGTTTCCTGATACGTAAGGAACGGCATGGGGGCGATCTCACCCGGGCGATGGCATTCCTGGCATCGATTCTGGAGGATCGGTAGAACGTCTTTGTAAAACGCCGGGGACGCCTGTGCGGTTGCGGCAGCGAGCCAAGCCGCGACGCTAGCGAGCGAGCGATGCCACGTACTTATCGCGACACTCCTTGGAGCAGAAATGCAGGGTCTGGCCTCCCACCGTTTCTTTGATCGAAGTGGCCGCCGAGATGTAGGTTCCGCAACTGGGGTCCTTTTTAAGCTCCCCAGTTAGTGGAATGCTGTTCGTCGCGCTGGGCTGGTGCGGGGCATTGGCGCCGGCCCCGGGATGCATCAGGTCGCCGAAGCCCTTGAAGATAGTCCTCATCACCGCCCGCAAAAAGAAGATGACGAGCACCGTCATCAGAAGTTCGAAGATTGCGCGGAACATCGCCTAATTCGATTCTAGCGAACGGCGACCAAGCCATTAGGACGGCCGTTTCGTCGACCGCCCGGCGTGCCCCTATTCCTCTTTGGTGCTTGCCTTGCGTGCCGCGTCGATGCGTGCCTGCGCATGCCGGGCAGCGATCAGCGCCGCGGCGATGTCCACGCCCAAAGCCGGGTTCACCATCTCGTCTTGGGCGTGCTTCAGGTCCTTCTCGGCCTGTGTCACGTCGATCTCCTGCCCTTTTTCGGCAATATCGCTCAGCACGCGTACGACGTTGTTGTGGATCTCCAGGAACCCACCGCGAATAGCCAAGCTGAAGCGATGATCCTCCGGCGTGGTGTAGGTCATTGCGCCAATTCCAAGCTCGGAAAGCAGCGAGGCGTGGTCCGGCAATACGCCGATGTAGCCATCCTTGGCGGGAATTTGCGCGCGAATAGCTTTCTCGCGCGCCAGCAGCCGCTCGGGCGTGGCAATCTCGATTTCGAACGTGTCCGCCAATTAAGCCTCGCCTTGTTTCCGCAGCTCTTCAGCCTTCTTTTTGACGTCCTCAATATCGCCTTGCATGTAGAAGGCCTGCTCCGGCAGATCGTCGTGCTTGCCGTCTACGACCTCCTTGAAACTGCGTACGGTGTCGGCCAACGGCACGTACTTGCCCTGGAACCCGGTAAACTGCTCGGCGACGTGGAACGGCTGCGACAGGAATTTTTGAATCTTGCGCGCGCGCGCCACGATCTGTTTGTCTTCGTCCGACAATTCGTCGATTCCGAGAATCGCGATGATATCCTGCAGATCTTTGTAGCGCTGCAAAATCTGTTTTACTTGCTGGGCGACGTTGTAATGCTCCTCGCCGACGATTCGGGGATCGAGAATTCGCGAGGTGGACGCCAGCGGGTCCACGGCGGGGTAGATGCCCTGTTCCACCAGACTGCGCGTGAGGTTAGTGGTCGCGTCCAGATGGGCGAACGTAGTAGCCGGCGCAGGGTCGGTGTAATCGTCGGCGGGCACGTATATCGCCTGCACCGACGTAATGGAGCCCTTCTTAGTAGACGTGATGCGTTCCTGCAACTCGCCCATCTCGGTGGCAAGGTTGGGCTGATATCCCACCGCCGAGGGCATGCGGCCCAGCAGCGCCGACACTTCCGAGCCGGCCTGCGTGAATCGAAAAATATTGTCGATGAACAAGAGCACATCCTGACCTTCTTCATCGCGGAAAAACTCGGCGACGGTCAGACCCGTTAGCCCCACGCGCAGCCGAGCGCCAGGCGGCTCGGTCATCTGTCCGTAGATCAACGCGACCTTGGATTTTTTGTAGTCGTGCGGATCGAGTACGCCCGATTCCTGCATTTCGATCCACAGGTCGTTCCCTTCCCTCGTGCGCTCGCCCACGCCGGAAAATACGGAGACGCCGCCATGCTTGAGCGCGATATTGTTAATCAGCTCCATGATGACGACGGTTTTGCCGACACCGGCGCCGCCGAACAGGCCGATCTTGCCGCCGCGCAGATACGGTTCAAGCAAGTCGATAACCTTGATGCCGGTCTCGAACATCTGCAGTTCCGTGGCCTGCTCTTCGAAGGCCGGCGCGGCACGATGGATGGACCACTTCTCTTTGGTCTCCACCGGCCCCATGTTGTCCACGGGCTCACCGATGACATTCATGACGCGGCCCAGCGTCTGAACGCCAACCGGAACTTCGATGGGGTGCCCCAGGCTGATTGCTTTCATGCCGCGCACCATTCCGTCGGTAGGCTGCAGCGCGATGGTTCGCACGCGTCCTTCGCCGATGTGCTGCGCCACTTCCACCATCACGTCGATCGGCTTGGGCACATCAAAGCCCTCGCTGGTGATGTGAATCGCCGTATTGATCACGGGAATTTGAGCTTCTGGGAATTGAATATCCACGGCGGGGCCGGCCACTTGAATGACCTTTCCTTCCGCCATCGTTGCTGTTGTGGTTGCCATATATGATTACTCCAGAGCGGCGGCGCCGCTCACGATTTCGATAATTTCTCGCGTAATGCTGGCCTGGCGGACCCGGTTCATCTTGAGGGTCAGCGCATCGATCACTTCGGCGGCGTTGGAGCTGGCGGCTCCCATCGCGGTCATACGCGCCGCGTGTTCGGCCGCGCCCGATTCCAGCATGGCGCGGTAGATTTGCGCCTCGATGTAGCGCGGCAGCAGGCTTTCGAGCAACCGCTCCGGCGGCTGCTCGTAGATGTAGTCGATCTGTTCCTGCTTTTCCGGCAGGTCCAGAGGAAGAATGCGCGTCACCACCAGGCGCGACGACATCATGCTCTTGAAGTTGTTCACTACCAGATAAACCGCGTCGGTCTCCGCTTTCTCGAAACGTTCGATTACCTTGTGCGCGATTTCAAGCGCGTCTTCGTAACGGGGCGCCTTTTGAAAAAGCGTCGTGTATTCGCCGGTAATATGACGGTGGCGCTTGCGGAAGAAATCGCGGCCCTTGCGACCGATCAGCTCCAGCTCGACGTCGGCGTCCGCATGCTCCTGGATGAAACGCTGCGCGATTCGGATCACGTTCGAATTGAACGCTCCGGCCAGGCCGCGATCGGCTGTGATCACCAGAAGCTGGATGCGGGTTTCCGGACGCCGCGCGAGCAAAGGAATGGCTTCGCCGTCCTGATGCTCCGCCGCGGCTTGCGCTACGTTGACCAGCATGCGGCGGATGATCTGCGCGTAGGGACGGGCGGCCAGCACCCGGTCCTGTGCGCGGCGCAGCTTGGCCGCCGAGACCACTTTCATGGCCTTGGTGATCTGCTGCGTGTTCTTGACCGAGCGAATCCGCCGGCGTAGATCGATCAGGCTGGGCATCTGCTAGACCGCGGCCAGCGCTTCCTTGTGCTGCTCAATGAAGCGCTGCTTGAACTCCTTCAGGACCGCGTCGATCTTGGCCCGTAGTTGATCGTCCAGGGCCTTCTTCTCCCGAATCTCCTGGAAGATCCCCGGGTGCGAAGTCTCGACAAACTTGTACAGCGCCGTTTCAAAAGGACGGCATTGCTCCACTTCCAGATCGTCGAGCACGCCCTTGGTTCCGGCGTAAATAATCAGGACCTGTTTTTCTACCGGCAGCGGCGAATACTGCGGCTGCTTGAGTATCTCGGTAAGCCGCCGGCCGCGATTTAACTGCGCCTGCGAGGTCTTATCCAACTCGGAACCGAACAGCGCGAAAGCCTCCAACTCGCGGAACTGCGCCAGGTCCAGACGTAGCGATCCGGCCACTTGCCGCATAGCCTTGATCTGGGCACTGCCTCCCACGCGGCTGACCGAAATGCCCACGTGAATCGCGGGACGAACGTTGGCGTTGAACAGATCGGCGATCAGAAAGATCTGTCCATCGGTGATCGAAATGACGTTGGTCGGGATGTAAGCGGAAACGTCGCCAGCCTGGGTTTCGATGATCGGAAGCGCCGTCAGCGATCCGCCGCCCTTGGCGTCGTTCAGCTTGGCCGCGCGCTCCAACAACCGGCTGTGCAGATAAAACACATCGCCGGGATACGCCTCGCGGCCCGGCGGCCGGCGCAACAGCAGCGAAATCTCGCGATAGGCAGCGGCGTGCTTGGATAGGTCGTCGTAGATCAACAGCGCGTGCCGTTTGCTGTCGCGGAAATACTCGCCCATGGCGCAGCCGGCGTAGGGCGCAATGTACTGCATGGGCGCCGGATCCGACGCTGTTGCGGCCACCACAATGGTGTAATCCATGGCGCCATAATCTTCGAGCGTCTTGACCACCTGCGCCACGGTGGAGCGCTTCTGGCCGATGGCAACATAGATGCAAATCATGTCGCCGCCCTTTTGGTTGATTATCGTGTCCAGCGCAATCGCGGTTTTTCCGGTTTGCCGGTCTCCGATAATCAGCTCGCGCTGGCCGCGGCCGATGGGGATCATCGAATCGATCGCCTTGATGCCGGTCTGCAGGGGTTCCTTCACCGAACGGCGATCCACCACGCCCGGTGCGATAGCTTCCACCGGCAAGGTCTGAGACGTGGAAATCGGGCCTTTGCCATCGATGGGCTGTCCGAGCGCGTTCACCACGCGCCCGATCAGTGCTTCGCCTACCGGAACCGCCATGATGCGGCCGGTGCGCCGGACTTCATCACCTTCCTTGATCTCCTGGTACTCGCCCAGCAACACGGTACCCACCTGGTCCTCTTCCAGGTTGAGCGCGATGCCGGTTACGTCATGCGGAAACTCCACCATCTCGCCCGCCATGACGTTGTCCAGGCCATAGACGCGTGCGATGCCGTCGCCCACCGAGATCACTGATCCGGTTTCAGCGACATTCACTGCTTTTTCGTAGTGCTCAATTTCGTCCCGCAACAAGCGCGCGATTTCGTCAGCTTGGACCTGAGCCATCAATTACCCCTTTTATTCTGCGATCTGCCCCGTAAATTCTCTACGCATGCGCAGGAGCTGGCCGCGCAGCGACCCGTCGTATACTCTGGATCCGATTCGCGCCGATGCGCCCCCCAGCAACCCCGCGTCTATGGCGAAGCGCAGGCGCATCCGCTTTCCGGTCATGCGCGACAATTCCGTTTCCAGGTTTCCTCTCCGCCCATCATCCAGCGCCACTGCGGAGGTCACTTCGGCGCGGACAAAACCTAGCCGCTCGTCCAGCAGCAGCTCAAATGCTTCGCGGATTTCGACGATCATTCCGATGCGCCGGTGATCGATTACCACGAACGTAAAATTTCGGATTAGATGCGACGCTCCGATTTCTTCCAACAGCTTGCCCATCACCGCACGCTTGCGCGAGGTTGGAATGGCGGGAGTCAGAAGCGCGTTGCGCAGCTCCCAGGATTCGGCAACCATTAGTTCGACGGCGCGGAGTTGCTCCACGGCCTGCTGGGGAGTTAGCGGCGAGTTCGGCGCCAGCGCCAGGTCCACCAGCGCGCGGGCGTACCGGTTCGCAACAGCCGATGCCATGACTTAATTGTTCTCCAGTCTCGCCGCCGCCCCCGGTCTCAGGCGGTGCAAGTCGTCTACGAAGCCATCCACCAGAGCCTCCTGGGCGCTGGGAGTAATGCGGGACCGGATGCGCTGCTCGGCCAGATCGAGAGCCAGCCCAGCCGAATATTTGCGCAGGTCATCGCGGGCGCCGCGGGCCATCAAAGCGATCTCCTGCCCGGCCTGCTCTTGAATTTTCTTCAAATGCCGTTCAGTCTCAACTCGGATGCGTTCGCTTTCCGCGCCCATCTCGGCACGAGCCTGGATGCGTAAATTTTCCACCTCAGTCTGGATGCCTGCCAGGCGCAGCTCTAAGTCCGCGGCCTTCGCTTCTGCATCTTTGATCTCGCGCATGGCTTCCGTAAGCGCGCGCTGGATTTCATCGGAGCGGTTTTTGAAATAGACCGGTGCGGTTTTTGCGATCAGATATCCGAGACCCGCAATCAGGATTGCGAAGTTGACCCACTTCCAAGCGATCCACGGATCTCCCGTCTCGGCGGCCGGGCTGGAATTGTTCTCGGCCGGCTGTGGAAGCGCAAAAGAAGCCAGTGTCAATCCCAGCGCGAGCGCCAGCACTGCGCGACGCATCAAGCGGTGGTCCTTTCGAGCAATGTTCGAGCGATCTCCTCTGCGAGACTGTCGGCAGTGGCGGCGAGTTCCCGCTTGGCCGCGGCCGCTTCAGACTCTAATTGCGCCTGCGCCTGGTGAATCGCATCCCGCGCGCTGACCCGCGCCCGTTCGATTTCCGCAGCCTGCATGGAAGTCCACTGGCGGCGCGCCTCCTCCTGCTCCTGATAAATCTCTTCGCGGGCTTTTCGCAATTTTTCCTGGATGGCCGCGGCAGTCTGATCAGCCTTGGCGAGCAGCGCTTCGGCCTTCTCGTGCGTGCCTTCCGTGGCCTGTTTGCGCGCGCTGAGTACTTTTTCGAGCGGGCGGAAGAACATCCACCTCAGGTACACATAGACCACCAGCAGAAGTATTATCGTCGGTACCGCCTTTAGCAGTAACCCACCTAGATCGTGTAGAGTCGACTCCATGAATTTTCGAGTTGAGGGTTTAGACTTCGAGAAGGCGCTCGCACTACAAGCAATGCGCCTGAAACCGGTATCCCAACACCGCTACCGTAGCATAGTTGTCACGTTGAATTCAAGACAGGAAATGCAGATTTTTCGAGGGTTTGGAGGCATTTGCATCGCACAAGCCCCCTCTTAGTAGAATACTATTTCTAACGCAAGGAGACATCCATGGCCGAAAAACTTCCGCAGACCTACGCCAACCACGTTCGCCTGCACCCGCCTTTTCACTTTTTCCTGATGCCGGCAAGCCTGGTGCTTCTGATCCTGACGATCGTCAACGTGGTTCGCTATCCCGGCGCGCTCCAATCCTGGATTCTGCTGTTGATTGGTATGATGGCGCCAGTTGCAGTCCTGTTAATTCGAATCAATCCGCTGCGGGTTCAAGATCGCTTGATTCGATTGGAAGAGCGGCAGCGCTGTCAGGCCTTGCTGCCGGAACAATTAAAGTCTCGATTCGGCGAGTTGACTGAAGGTCAGCTTGTTGCGCTGCGCTTTGCATCCGACGCCGAACTAGCGGGTTTGATCGAGAAGACGCTGAACTCCAAGCTGGCCGGCAAGGACATTAAGAAAGCCATCGTGACCTGGCGCGCCGATACATTTCGGGTCTGACAGCCGCCTGGATATCATGTAGGCATGGCCGACCCGCTGCTGGAATGGCGCAAAGAGTTTCCGGCGCTCGAAAAAACTGTCTACCTGATCAGCCACTCCTTGGGCGCCATGCCGCGGCGCGCGCGCGAGCGGCTCAACCAATACGCCGACGTTTGGTCCACCCGCGGCATCCGCGCTTGGGAAGAGGGCTGGTGGGACATGCCCATCACGGTCGGCAATCTGATCGCAAAGATCATCGGCGCGGCCGAAGGCGAGGTGAGCATGCATCCCAACGTGTCCATCTGCCAGTCCCTCATCGCTTCGTGCTTCGATTGGAAGGGCCCGCGCAATAAGATCGTTTCCGAGGCTCTGAATTTTCCGTCCAACCTGTACATCCATCGTCAACTCGAATCGCTCGGTGCGCGGGTCGTAACTGTGCCGTCCGAAGATGGGATCAGCATTCCTCAGGAGAAGTTGCTGGCCGCTATC
>DATJWJ010000157.1:0-69639 GCA_035501355.1 Bryobacteraceae bacterium
GCGGTTTACCGCATGAGCCCCGACTGGACCGAGATGCGCCAGCTTCACGGCCGGGATTTCATTGTTGACACCGAAAATCCAACTCGCGGCTGGCTCGAAAAATACATTTATCCGGATGACCGCGCTCAGGTGCTCGCCGCAATCCAAGACGCCATTCACGCCAAAAGCGTTTTCGAGATGGAGCACCGGGTGCTTCGTGTGGATGGATCGTTAGGCTGGGCCGTCTCGCGAGCTGTCCCCGTACTCGACGCCCAGGGCCAAATTGTTGAATGGCTCGGTGCGGCGCAGGACGTCACCCCACGGAAACAAGCGCAGGAGCAGGTTCGCGAAGCGGCCGAACGCCTGCGCTTCATGGCCGAGTCCATGCCGCAGAAGATCTTCACGGCCAAGCCCAACGGCGAGATCGATTATTTCAATCGCCAATGGATGGAGTATACCGGCCTCCAGTTCGAACAGATCCGAGACTGGGGTTGGACCCAGTTTATCCATCCCGATGAAGTCGAGGAAAATGTTCGCGTCTGGCGCCGCTCGATCGAAACCGGGGAACCTTTTCTATTCACGCATCGCTTCCGCAGAGTCGATGGAGCTTACCGCTGGCACCTCAGCCGCGCGCACCCTATGCGCGATCGTGACGGAAGAATAACCATGTGGATCGGCTCCAATACCGAGATCCACGATCAAAAGCTGGTAGAACAGGAGCTGCGCCGCGCCAATCAAGCTCTCGAGCAATTCGCCTACTCGGCTAGCCACGACCTCCAGGAACCTCTGCGGAGCGTCAAAATCTACAGCGAACTGCTGGCCATGGAGTGTCGCGAAAAACTCGAGGGCGAGACGCTCGAATATCTGGACTATGTTCGCGCTGGCGCCGTGCGTATGGAAGCGCTGGTCCGCGACTTGCTGGCTTATACGCAAGCTTCTCTTTTGGAGAAGCCTGCCGATCTCGTGGATTCCGGACAGTGCGCCGAGACTGCGCTCGCCAACCTCGCTGCGGCCATTGCACAGAGCGGAGCGCGAGTTGAGACAGACCCCTTGCCCTTGGTTCCGGTTCATGCGGTACAGCTGCAGCAGCTTTTCCAAAACCTGGTGGGAAACGCCATCAAGTATCGCCGGCCTGGCGTTCCTGCCCTCGTGCATATCGCTGCCCAGCAGCAGGGCGGAAACTGGCTTTTTTCGGTTCGCGACAATGGGATCGGCATTGAGCCCCAGTATAAGGAGCGGATCTTTGGGCTATTTAAACGCCTTCACAACACCGATGAATATTCCGGGACCGGCATCGGCCTGGCCATCTGCCAACGCATCGTTGAGTATTATCATGGGCGCATCTGGGTCGAATCCGAGCTGGGGAAAGGATCAACCTTCTATTTCACGCTCCCCGTCTGAGGTTCCGGCCCGTAGACGCCGTCGAATTCTTGTAGTCGAGGATAACCAGGCCGATCTGTTGCTCATCCGCAGGGCCATTCAGGCCGCGGACGTAAATGCCGAGCTCCATGTCGTGCGCGACGGCCATTCTGCCACGCAATTGTTCGACTTGGCCGATAGCGACAACAATGCCCCCTGCCCGGACCTGGTGCTCCTGGACCTCAACCTGCCGAAGAAGAACGGCGAAGATGTTCTGAAGCGTTTGCGCGCTAGCGCCAAATGCGGGCGCGCCCTGGTCCTGATCCTGACTTCTTCGGATTCCGGTCGCGATCGCGAACCAGTCGCGGCCCTGGGTATAGCCGGGTATTTCAAAAAGCCATCCGAATATGCCGAGTTCATGAAGCTCGGCGCCATCGTGAAACGCCTGCTTGAAGAAACCACGTCCAGCACGGACGCGGAATGATTCGCGTTTGTCCACCCAACAGCTGTGCCGTGCGCAATTCAGGCGCCCATCTGCGCGGCGAGATCGATGGCGTCCGTCGAGACCACATCGTAATCGCCCGGTTTGGCTTTGTCCGCGCGCCCTCCCGCCCCATACTCGTTCGGCCGGTAGATGAATCCGGTGCGCAATCCGCAATCCCGCGCGGCGCGCAAATCGCCAGAGTGGGCGGCCACCATCATGACCTCTTCACGTTTCACTCCCAGGAAATCCGCGGCCGAGAGGTACACCTCATGGTCCGGCTTATAGTGACGAACCAGTTCGGCCCCCAGGATGGCGTCCCAGGGCAGTCCGGCATGTTTCGCCATATCGGTCAGCAGCGCGACGTTGCCATTCGAGAGCGGCGCGATGAGGTACTTCTTCTTAAGGCGCGTCAGTCCGGCGACCGAATCGGGCCAAGGCTTAAGCCGGTGCCACACCCGATTCCAGTGATCTTTCTCGTCTTCGGTCAGCCCTTTGATTCCGAACTCATCGAGCAGCTGTTCCAGAATCATCCGGTGCAGGTCGTCGAGCTTGGTCCAGGGCAGTTCGCCCTTGCGGACTTTGTTCATGGACGGACCATAACCGGAGCGCCATCGATCCGCAAAATGGGCCCAGTCGATTTGGAGTCCCTTCGCCTGGCCCCAGGCCGTGCCTTCCTCGATGATCGAACCGCGCCAATCCACGATGGTGCCGAAGGTGTCGAACACCAGTGCCTTGACGGCTGGGCGAACACCGCTACTCTGTGCACGGAGCGCGCCTGTCTCTTGCAAGGCGGCCGCTACGCTCAGGCCCGCGCTCTTCAGCATCTCGCGACGATCCAGTTTCAGGCTCATACCGATCCTCCAGGTGCAGTGATCTATCTTAACTGGAGTCGCTGGAGATTTCCATCCTTGCGGGGTTTGATAAACTAACAAGCGTCGCAAGTTCGCCTCTCACATCCGGGCGCGTAGCTCAGTTGGTTAGAGCGCCTGCTTCACACGCAGGAGGTCACAGGTTCGAGTCCTGTCGCGCCCACCATTCATTTCAGGCAGATACAAAAAGAGGGAAGAGTTGGCGGGAGTGGTTGTGACGTGGATTGTGACGCAAGGTTTCAATTCGCTTTCCTCGACTCAGGCTGGCTCGTTGCCGAAGGCCCACCCATCAGACCGCTTTCGAGTTTCTCCAGCGCCGCGCGTTTGGCGGCCATGCGCACGTGGCTGTAATGCTCCAACATCCGGCGCGACATGTGACCGGCGACGGCCATCAGCGTAGCATCGGACGCGCCGGCTTCGGCCATTTCGGTGATGGCCTGGTGGCGGAGGTCGTGGAAGCGCAGGCCGCGGATTGGGGCAGCGGCTCGCTTCCAGACGGCGATGGCGCCGTGAAGACCTTTGCCGGATTCGAGCGCCTGCTGTGCGGCCTCTCTGCCGACACGCCTGGCGGTTTCGCGAACCAGTTTGCGCCACGCCGTGCGCCAAGTTTTTCTGAGGACGGGGTCGATGATCCGCTCCTCACAGGAGGGGAAAAACATAGCGCTCGGGCTCGCTGCTGCCGAGTGCCCTTGCGCGTTCGAGCAGGCGAGCCAGCGCGGCCATTGCATCACCGTTCAGCGGAATGGTTCGATGGCCGGCAGCGGTCTTGCGGCGGCAGATCGTCGCGACGCGGCCGAAGAGATCGATGTCTTGCCAGCTCAGGTTCTTGATCTCGACGCCGCGACAGGTAGTCGAAACAGCGAGCACTGCCGCGCAATGCGCGACCATCCATTCCGGACGGCTCGCGGCGGTCTCAGACAGCCTGCGCTTCAGATCGGGCGGGAGAACCTTGGCGACTGTCCCGCGCTCTTCTGGGAGCGCCTTTACGTCCTCAGAAATGACATTCCAGACCTTCGCCCGTTTCAGCATGCGGGGAGGACGCTGGTTTCCATGTTGACGGTCCGACCGGAGATGCCGGCATCCAACCGCGCCTTTTGATATCCGGACACGTCTTCGGCCTTAAATCGAAGTAGCGGCTTCTCGCCGAAATGTTTCAGAAGCGGTCCGAGTCGCTCGGCTTCAAATTGCATCGTCCGCTCGGAAACATGCGGCTCGCATTCTTCGGGATAAGGGTTGTCTCTGCAAGGCACGCCACAGCTTGAAGGCCTTGGAGTGAACCCCAGTATGGGCAATGAGTGTGACGCTGCCGAACGCTGTGGTTTCCCCGATTAACGGCAACAGGGAGACAGCCTTCTGAACGAAACCGGCTCCCTGTTCTGGAAGCGTGAAGTTCCTAAAACTCGATTGGAACGTGATTTCGCGCGTGAGGTCGCCATCCCCGCGCGCGAGAACGTGCTTGCTGTGCCTGTATTCAAGGCCATCTTGTGCGAGAGCCGCAGCAATTTGAGCACAGGCTGCATTGTAGATATTCCGCGCTTCGCCCATAGAGAAAGACTTTCTCCGATCTCACGCCCTCAAGAGCAAGCCACTGCCTGCAGGGCGCCCAGCTGTCCTTGGGCACATGATCACCCCGTGGGGATCTGGTATTCAATGCACTTCACACTCTCGCCGTCTAAGCTCACCTCGATTGCAGCATTGATCAACTCTTTCCCCGATAGGTAGAGAATGGCCGCCTCGAACATCGCTCGCTGGATCGCGGGTGCTGCATTCGGAACGATGATGATAAGGCCGGCGTGGAGTTCCATGCGGCCGAAGAGCCGAATAAAGTCGACGCGGTTGTTCGTGACGAACGTGAATTCATCCTTGACGATTCGGTCGGCCAGTTCCCAGTCGGGCTTGCCGCTCAGACCGAGATGATTGACGTGGGTTGATTCGAATCCGGCGGCACGAGCGACTCCAACCAGCGACTCATGCAGGCATTCGTCGATCAGGAACCTCATGCACTCCTGAGCAGGGTGCTCAGTGGAAACGATTTCCGGCCCCTCGGCTTTTTCCCCTGCCAGGGACGGCGGCTGGGGCGTCCGCGCCGTGGGAACGCTCGCATATACAGCGGCGCGATGGCAATCTTCTCCTTGCTCAAGGTTGGATAGCCTTCCAGAATCTCTTCTGCGGTTGCACCCTGGGCGAGCATATCGGCCACCAGGTCCACCGGAATTCGTGTGCCCTTGAAGACAGGCGTCCCCCGCATGATCTCCGGATCGCTGACGACGATCTCTTCGATGCGCGCCAGTTGCTTCAACTGGTTCTCCACTGCCCGCCTGGCCGCCCCGATCTCGATCAGTAGTGCTGTCCCGTTCGCGACCGGCAGTTTTTCGGTCTTCGGCGATCGTTGAATCGATTCCGCGATCTCTCGCCGCGTGCCTACAGGCAACAACCGCAGGCCTTCCGCTTCGAGTTGCAGATAGATCAACTGCTCCTTGGTCAGCAGCCGGCGGACGGATGCACCGGAGCGCGCGGCGCGTGGACGTATCAGGCGGTTGTCGATTGCTTTGTGAACCGCAGCGAGCGGCAAACCCGTTATGGCGGCAGCTTGTGCAGGTGTGTATTCGTCCATGCTTTAATTCTACTCCAACCGGAGAAGAATTAGTTTGCGGGGGATACTCCTTGCGCACGCCATCAAAGCTAGGGGGTTTGAAGCGAACCGTAAACGTTCAGCCATTCTGGGTGTTTGATCAATAAGGCAACCGCCGCCTCGACTGCTCCACGTGTCAGTCTTCTGACGAAAACCGGTGGTACTCCGAAGTAGTAGTCGTTCGACTCGTTGTCCATACACCAGTAGATGTTGTTTGGAGTGGCTACGAGCAGCGAGTACACTCGACCGTCATCGAGGCGAACAAGAATATCGACATTGTCGTTCTCAGGGTTGATCTGGTCTTCTGGCGAAACGAAATCGATCTGCACGGGCGTAGGTGTCGTTGAGTATCTCAATTATTCTGTTTTGGGGAGCCTTGCGATGAGCAGCGTTTCGGAACCACGCGCTCGAGTTTAATCTCGCCACGATGGTGAGCAAGTACCAGCTTCATCGCTTCCACGAGGTCCTTCCCAAAGTGCGGCTTTCCTGAAAGGGACGGCACTCCGCTACCAGTATCCCGCAATCCGAGTATGAGATTTTGTGACGTGGATTGTGACGTAACCCTACTCAGAATTGGCCAAAATGACGAATTTCGCATCGCTGCTCGCCAGTTCGCAGCCGAGCTCAGCAAAGAACGCGAACACCAGCGAAGCCCCTGAATTTCAAGAGCTTCGCCGGCACTCGCGATCATTGCCGCTCATCGCCTCACACGCCACCCGGCCAATTCACACGCAGGAGGTCACAGGTTCGAGTCCTGTCGCGCCCACCATTAAATCAATAGTCTTTCGATAACTCGTGCGCCGATTCGCTGGGTCATAATAATATGGTCCGTACTGAGTGGAGGGACCAACAGCATGTCGAAAAGAGGCTCGGCTAGGCTTTCCGTGGGATTGACCCTAGCCGTGGGAACAGCCGCGTTGTTTGCGCAGACCAAGCCGGCCGTCGTGTCGGGCCCAGTGGGCCCGAGCCCGTACAACGTGATCCGCTACTGGCACAAGCCCTTTTCCGAACCAGGTTTCGCGTTTGGCGGCAACTCTGGCGTCTGGGCCGAATCGCCCGACCGCATTTTCATCCTGCAGCGCGGCGAAACTCGCCTGCCCGATCCGCTTCCTGATAACTACGCCGGTTTCGCCGGCTCGCTTGGAATCAACGTGCTCAGCGCCACCGATCGCCGCGTCATGAAGAAGAACTTTTTGTACACGCTGGACGCCGATGGCAAAGTGCGCGAGCGCTGGTCGCAATGGGATTATCTCTTTGCCGATGCCAAGGGCCCTGGACCGCACCGCATTCGCATCAGCCCGTATGATCCGCAGCATCGTGTCTGGGTAGTCGACGAGACCTACGACATGATCTACGTTTTCTCCAACGACGGAAAAAAGCTGCTGAAGTCGCTGGGCGAAAAGGGCGTCGAGGGCACCGACGGCACCCATTTCGGCAAGCCTCAGGACGTGGCTTTTCTCCCGGATGGGCGAGTCCTGATCGCCGATGGTCTCGATAACCACCGCGTCATGATCCTGGACCGCGATCTGAAGTACATCGGCGAGTTCGGGGGCCACGGCACAGGACCCGGGCAGTTCAACGGCGTACATGCCATCGGCATCGGCCCGGAAGGCCGTGTCTTCGTGTTGGACCGCTCAGGCGGCCGCATCAACGTATTTCGGACAACGTCCGACCCGGCGAAGTTCGATTTTGTGGATGCCTTCACCGGCTTCTCGCTGCCGCTCGACATCATCGTCAATGACGACTGCATCTGGGTCACCGACCTCAGCCCGCTGCGCTTCAACAAGCTCGATTTCAAGGGCAACCACCTGTACACGTGGATGGTGCCGAGAGATTTGCCGGACGGCTACATCGAAGTGCACACCATCTCGGTGGATTCGAAGGGCAACCTGTACGGCGGCGACAATCAGTACGGCCGCACGCAGAAGTTCGTACCAAAGCCGGATGCGGATCCCAAGCTGCTCATCGGGCAGCCGTGGCACGCCAAGTGAGGATAGACTAAGACCTCTATGTCTCTTGGGCCGGGCACTCGTGTTGGATCTTACGAAGTGGTCGCGCTGCTAGGCGCCGGTGGCATGGGCGAAGTGTATCGCGCGCACGATTCGCGGCTCAATCGCGACGTAGCCATCAAGTGTCTGCCCGCGTTATTTGCCAACGATAGCAATCGTATGGCGCGCCTACAGCGAGAAGCGCAGGCTCTGGCGGCCCTCAGCCACCCCAACATCGCGGCGATCTACGGCCTGGAAGAATCGGGCGGCGTGCGCTCGCTGGTGATGGAACTGGTAGAAGGGCCGACGCTGGAGGAACGAATCTCGAGCGGCCCGATTCCGCTGGACGAAGCGCTCGCAATTGCGCGCCAGATCGCCGATGCGTTAGAAGCGGCGCACGAAAAGGGTATTGTCCATCGTGATCTCAAACCTGCCAACATCAAGTTCACGGCGGATGGAAAAGTAAAGGTGCTTGATTTCGGGCTAGCGAAAGCGCTCGACGCCGACGCCGCTTCGGGAAATCCAGCCAACTCACCGACGCTGACGCTCGAAGCAACCCGCGCAGGTGTAATTCTGGGCACCGCCGGTTATATGAGCCCCGAGCAGGCGCGCGGGAAAACGGTGGACAAACGCGCCGACATCTGGGCCTTCGGTGTGGTGCTGTTCGAGATGCTCACGGGCAAGAGCATGTTTGAGGGTGAGACTGTATCAGACGCCTTAGCCGCGGTGTTGCGCGCCGATATCGATTGGAGCCAATTGCCCGCCGGTACGCCGCCTAAGGTGCGCCGTCTTTTGGAGCGCTGCCTGGAGCGCGATCTTAAGCGCCGGTTGCGCGACATCGGGGATGCGTGGATCGAGATTGACGCGCCGGAAGCGCCGGCCGCCTCGTCACCGGTTGCGCCGGCACCGCCCGCGCGGCGAGGAATGTGGTGGCTGCCCTGGGCTGCGGCGGTAGTAATAGGCGGCGCGGGGTTGAGCTGGGGTTTGCTGCGTCGGCCGCGACCTGAACCGCGCCCGGTGGTGCGCTGGACCTATTCGCAAAAAAGCTACTTCGGAATTCCCATTCTCTCCCATGATGGCGCGCGCCTGGCCTTCACGGAACTCAAAGGTAAATACTCCTTATCTTTGCGAATGATGGACCAGCTGGAACCAAAACCAATATCCGGCACTGACAATCTCGTGCTTTCGGAGTTCTCTCCGGATGGTCAGTGGATCGCCGCGTTCTCGCTAGTGGAGCGGAAGCTCAAGAAGGTTCCGGCCACCGGAGGCACACCCATCACGCTGGCCGACGCAGCGGACCCTTCGGGCGTGACTTGGGGGGACGACGGCTCCCTCGTTTTCAGTGCCAACAAAGGTTTGATGCGCGTATCGAGCGCCGGCGGTACTCCGCAAACGCTGCTCACGCCTGATGCGAAGAAAGGCGAAGTCGGATATCACACGCCTCATATTCTGCCGGGCGATCGAGCCATAGTCTTCACGATCGCAGGGGCGTCCTCGAATCAAATTGCAGTGCTGGATCTGAAGAAGGCGAGCTATCACGTGGTAGTGACTGACGGCCTGGATGGGAGGTACGCTCCGACCGGTCACCTGGTGTACATTCGCGGAGGGACCCTGTTCGCGGCACCCTTCGATGCACACCGTCTGACGGTAACTGGCCCCGAGGCCCCCGTGATTGAGGCAGTGAGCACGACTGGGCCGCATTCGGAATTCGGAGAATACTCTTTTTCAGATACCGGGCTGCTGACCTACATGCAGGCCTTCGGCCGGGGCGATGAAACCGTGCTGGAATGGTTGGATCAGCAAGGTCACGTGCAACCAGTTTCCGATGCCCAATTATGGGGCACTGGACGCTTGTCGCCGGACGGCCGCCGCGTGGTTAACGCGATTCACTCCGGATCAGGCGCCGTGAGCGCCGGAGATATCTGGACGTTCGAGCTGGAGCGGCGTATCAGGCAGCGCTTGACGTTTGAAGGCCAGAGCTCGAACCCCATCTGGACGCCGGACGGGCGGCGCATTACGTTCGGCTCCACGCTGGCGGGAAAATCGGGAATTTATTCGGTCATGGCGGATGGCAGCGCCAAGCCGGAGTTGTTGCTAGCTACGGATTCGCCGCCGACGCCGGACTCGTGGTCGCTGGATGGGAAGACATTGCTCTACGCGCAAGCCGACGGCGGCAAACCCTCGCGCCTGTGGGTTCTTCGGGTGTCCGGCGGAGCCACGAAGCCAATTCCGCTTCACGATACCCAGGGCAGCGAGAGCGATGGCCAGATCTCGCCGGACGGCAAATGGGTAGCCTACGTGTCGACGGAGTCCGGACAAGGTGAGATCTATATTCAACCGTTCCCCGGACCCGGGGGCAAAGAGCGCATTTCGACCGAAGGCGGAGATTCAGTGCGCTGGTCGCATAACGGCCGGGAGCTGTTCTATCTGACCAGAGCTCCTGATCGAGCTCTAATGTCCGTCGACATCCAGACCACGCCGGCGTTGCACATTGGTGAGCCGCGCGAAATTGCCAAGCGGCTCTTCGGTACCACTTGGGACCCGGCGCCCGACGGAAAGCGTTTCCTTGTGGAGGAGGCGCCGGGCTCGCAGCAGGATAGCCGGGTAATGGTAGGAGTCAGCGATTGGTTCGAGGAACTGCGCCAGCGAGTGCCGCTCAAACGCTGACGCTCGCGGCGGGCCGATCTGCGATTCCGCCGCATACTTTCGGGCTAGTACAAATTCAAATTTCTTGAGGCGAGGACTGGTACGCCTTGTACCCGGGCTATGCGGCTAGAGGTAGGCATCGCATATCGAACCAGTACCCACGAAGGATTCGCGCTCGCCGCGCGGGGCGATATCTTCCTGGTGGAGGAACAAGGGTATGCCGAAACATTGCCCCGAATGCAGCACCGTCACCGACGACGATATCGGCTATTGCCCGGCGTGCGCCTGCCAGTTGAAGCATGATCCGGACGCCGTGCGTCCGCTTCGCCTTTGGCAATACGCCGCGGTGGCCGCCGCGATTGGAAGCTTGGCAGCCAGCGCTTTGCACTTCTTGCGCTAGGAAGTCTTGATCCGAGGGCGCCCTGCGGTTGCATCGCCGCTCTCGGCCTTCTCGCTTGACAAGCTTCGCCGCGCCCATCATACTTGTGCCAAAACCGTTTTGAAATCCATAATCTCTTCGCTCGTTCTGTCCGCGACGTTCGCCTTGGGTCAAACGCAGTCGAGCTTCATCAAACAAGACCTCATGATTCCCGCGCGCGATGGCGTGAAATTGCATACCCTGGTTTTCACGCCGCGCAAGGCCGCCGGCCCGCTTCCCATTCTGTTTGAACGCACTCCCTATGGCGCGCTCAGCGAGGAGAAAGCACTGATGGCGCGCTACGGTCACCTGATTTCCGACGGCTATATTTTCGCCTTCCAGGACATTCGCGGCCGCTTTGGCTCGGAAGGAACATTCGTCATGCAGCGGCCGGTTCGCGATAGGAAAGATCCGCACGCAGTGGACGAAAGCACGGACGCCTACGACAGCATCGAGTGGATGCTCCACAATGTCGCAGGCAACAACGGCCGCGCCGGCATGCTCGGAATCTCTTACGGCGGCTGGTTGGTTACCATGGCGTTGCTCGATCCGCACCCCGCGCTCAAAGCCGCTTCTGAACAGGCCTCACCCGCCGACATGTTTCTGGGTGACGACTTCCATCACAATGGCGCGTTTCGCCTGAGTTACGGATTTGAGTATGCCGCGGAATTGGAGACCACTAAGGAAGCCAATACTTATTTTTCGTTCGATCGCGCCGACACGTTCCAGTGGTATCTGGGCCTGGGCGCGCTGTCGAATGCCAATGAGAAATATTTCCACGCCAAGCTGCCAACCTGGAACGATTTCGTGCAGCATCCCAACTACGACGCCTTCTGGCGGAAACAAGCCTTCGCGCCTTACATCGGTGCGCCGAAAGTTCCCAACCTGAACGTGGGCGGGTGGTGGGATCAGGAAGATTTCTACGGGCCCGTCAAGATCTATGACCTGTTCGAGAAGAACGATCCGAATCACTTGAACTATCTCGTGCTGGGACCGTGGAATCACGGGGGTTGGGCCAGAGCGGACGGGAGCAAACTGGGCGAGATTCCATTCGACAGCAATACCAGCAAGTATTTCCGGACGGAGATCGAAGCCCCCTGGTTCGCCTATTGGCTGCACGACCGAGGCGCGCGCGATATTCCCGAGGCACGCGTGTTTGAGAGCGGCGCGAATCGCTGGGAGCATTATGATTCCTGGCCGCCGCATTCAGCCAAAGAGACTAGTTTATATTTTCAGCCCAATGGCCGGTTGTCTTTCGATCCGCCCGCGGGCGATGGCGAAGAATTCGACAGCTACATTTCCGATCCCGCGCATCCGGTTCCTTATCGTCACCGGCCCATCAGCCCGACTTATCCGGGCGCCGGCTGGCCAACCTGGCTGGTAGAGGATCAGCGCTTCGTCGAGAACCGTCCGGACGTGCTGGCCTGGGAAACCGAGCCGCTCAACGAGAATTTGAAAATCGCCGGCGATATCGTGGCTCAGCTTTTCGCCTCCACCAGCGGCTCGGACAGCGATTGGGTGGTGAAGCTGATCGACGTCTATCCGGAGAGTTATCCCGAAGCGCCCAACCTGGCGGGCTACGAGCTCATGCTGGCGGATGAGATTCTGCGCGGGCGTTTCCGCGAGAGCTTCGAACATCCCGCGCCGGTTAAGCCGGGCGAAGTGACGCGCTACCGCATCGATCTTCATACCAACGACCACGCATTCTTGAAAGGGCACCGGATTATGGTGCAGGTGCAGAGCAGCTGGTTTCCCCTATACGATCGCAACCCGCAAAAGTATGTAGAGAACATTTTTCTGGCCAAGCGTTCGGATTATCAAAAAGCGGAACAGCGGGTGTTCCGGTCGAAAAGTTATCCGTCGCACGTCGTCTTGCCGGTTGTGCCATGAAGCGGGGCGCCCAGTGGCCGGCCGTTGCTACATCATGACGGCCTGGGTTCCATTGCTGGTAGGCGCGGGGGGCGCAGCACTGGCGGGAGCGGGTGTGCTGGCGTACGCCGTGCGTTCACCTTCCTCGACGCTGCTGGCGCCCTCGGCCCATCGAGGCACGCGCACGCGCCGGGCGATCGCCCTCACCTTCGACGACGGACCCAGCGAATCGACACCGGAGTTGCTCGCTATCCTGGCGCATTACCGCGTCTCGGCGACCTTCTTTCAGTGTGGCGCGAACGTCCGCCGTCTTCCAGAAGTGGCGCGCGCAGTTGCGGCCGCCGGTCATGAGATCGGCAATCACACCGACACGCATCCCGGTCTGGATTTCAAGCCGCGAGAATTCATCCGGCGTGAACTGAACCAGGCGCAGGAAACCATCGAGCGAGTCACCGGCCTGCGGCCACGGTACTTCCGCGCTCCATACGGCATCCGATGGTTCGGCCTCCGCCAAGTGCAGCGCGAGCTTGGCCTGATGGGCGTCATGTGGACTACCATCGCGTTAGACTGGAAGTGGACCAGCGAGCGCATCGTTCCACGGCTTCTGAATGGCGCGCAAAATGGCGCCATCTTATGCCTGCATGACGGACGCAGAGTCCAGTCCAATCCCGATATCCGGGCCACGCTCGAAAGTGTGCGCGAAGTTCTGCCAAAATTGATGGAGCAAGGTTTTCATTTCGAAAAGGTGACCGACATCTTATGTCCAACGAAGAGCTGACCGAGCGGGTCAGGGGAATCATTGCGTCCACCCAGCACCTTCCTCGGGAGAAGGTAACGGCCGACAGCACGTTCCAAGAGTTGGGGATCGATTCGCTGGACGGGATCAACATCCTTTTCGCGGTGGAGAGCGAGTTCAACGTCAACATTCCGGACGAGGCGGCGCAAAGCATTCGCTCGGTGCGCGACGTGGTGGAAGGAATCGCCAAGCTGCTCGATCAAGGCGAGGGAGGCCAGGCCGCGGTCCAAGCCTGACCGAATGGCTTCAGGCCGAATGCCGCCGCCATGACCAACCGCGTAGTCGTCACCGGCCTGGGTGTCATTTCGGCGCTGGGGCACAATGGCTGCGAATTCTGGCAAGCGCTGTCCGAGGGACGCTCCGGAATCGCGCCGCTGGAGGCGGTGGATCGTACTCTGCTGCGATTTCAGAATGCCGCTGAAGTGCGGCATTACGACGCCGCGCGCTATTTCGACGAAAAAGAAATCGGCCTGCTCGACCGCTTTGCTCAATTCGCCGCAATTGCCGCGCGCGAAGCCATCGCCGACGCCCGAATCGAGTGGACCGGCGAGCTGCGCCAGAACACCGCCATCGTCACCGGCAGTTGCGTGGGCGGGCAGACTACCGAGGACGAAGGCTTCGTGAATCTGTATCGCAAGAACATCCCGCGCGTGAATCCACTCACGATTCCGCGCACCATGGAGAACGCAGGCGCGAGCCGAATATCGCTGGAGACGGGCGTCACCGGCCCCACTTACACCATCTCGACGGCCTGCTCATCGTCCAATCACGCCATCGGCCAGGCTTTTTGGCTGGTGCGGAACGGCGCGGCCAGGATGGCGCTGGCCGGGGGAAGCGAGGCGGTTTTCAGTTTGGGTTTTCTCAAGGCCTGGGAGGCCATGCGCGTGGTGTCACCCGATACCTGCCGCCCGTTCTCGCGTGACCGGCGAGGCCTGATTCTGGGAGAAGGCGGCGCCATGCTGGTGCTGGAGCCGCTCGATACGGCGCGAGCTCGCGGGGCGAAAATCTACGGCGAGATTGCCGGCTTCGGAATGTCCTCGGATGCGTTTCATGTCACCCAACCCTCCGCCGATGGTGCGGCGCAAGCGATGCGAGCCGCGCTGGCGGACGCGAGCCTGGCGCTGGAACAGATCGGCTACATCAATGCGCACGGAACCGCCACGCCCGCCAACGATGCCACCGAGACCGCGGCGATACGCAAAGTGTTCGGCGCGCACGCCGCGCGACTTGCGGTCAGCTCCACCAAATCCATGCACGGCCATGCGCTGGGTGCGGCCGGAGCGCTGGAGGCTGTGGCCACGCTGCTGGCGCTGGACCGATCCATTCTTCCGCCTACCGCCAACTTCAACGAGGCGGATCCGGCTTGCGATCTGGACGTGATCCCGAACCAGGCACGCCGTGTCGAGATCGAATGCGCTCTGTCCAATTCGTTCGCCTTCGGCGGACTCAACGCCGTGCTCGCTTTTCGGCGCGTGAAGGGGTGAAGCTTACGCAGTTACGGCCAGCGTATGGCCAGCCTGATGCTCTGCTAATTTCCGCCAGGCTTCGTTTACGATTGTCTCGACGGAGACCAGCACGGCGTCGAGCGCCGGCGCGAGATGGGGACATTCCCGCAGCAGGCACTGGCGTGCCGCTCTGAGATCCACATACCGCTTGATGGCCTGCTGTCGGTTCGCTTCGAGCCGGGCGCATTCTGAACACGCTATCGAATCATCTCCAGCAGATCCTAAGTGGCCGGTTTGCCGGATCCCGGTTGCGCGCCAGGACAAGCGCTCCACGAGCGGCGGCTTCCGGCGCGGTTCCAGGTCCACGGCACAGACTAGACAGATCGGAACGGCGCCGGAGTGGAGTTCGGTATCAGTTCCACAGTAGGTGCATTTCGCCATGCCGATCAGGAGAGCTTGCAGGCTAACATTCGTCAGCCGGGAGTCACAACTGGCAATACTGCCAGTGCCTCTAACACCGGCCGTCGCGAGGAACCGAAAGCGCCACCTAGTATCATGGTTATTGGCAGTATGGCCCCTCCATCGCCGGAAGGCCGGCTCCGAACACGCGTTTTCACACTGGTAACGATCCTGGTTTCGCTGGCGTGCCTGGGTTGGGCTTTGCACGGCGTGAGTTGGAGCGAGCTCTGGTATGAAATCCGCACGCTCGATTGGCGCTGGGTCGCCGTCGGCGTGGTCACGGAAGTTCTGGCCTATGTCATCCAAGGCTGGCGTTGGAGCCTCTTGCTGCAGCCAGTGGCGCCGGTCTCGGTTCCCAACACCTCCCGCGCGATTTTTGTCGGCTTGTTCGCCAATGAAGTCCTGCCGCTACGGGCCGGCGAACTGATCCGTTGTTTTCTCCTAAGCCGCTGGACTGAGATTCCCATTTCCGTGACGCTGGCCTCGGCGCTGATCGAGCGCATCTTCGATGGAATACTGCTCATGCTGGGCGTCTTTTTTTCGTTCCGCTACCTGAAACAGTTTCCTTTGAGCCACGGGCAGGCCCGAGCTCTGGGTATCGTGGCGGACAGCAGCTTGTTCCTCACGGTCGTCATCGTCATATGCGGCGCGGTGCTGGCGATTGCGATGTACTGGCGCGAGCAGGCTCTGGATGCGATTTTGGACGCGCGCATTTTCAGTTGGGCGCACGTGTTCATCGAAGACCTGCATCGGATCGGCCATTCCCGCTATCTGTACCTCTCGGCGCTGGTAAGCGTCCCTCACCTGCTGATGCAGATCGTGCCGATCTACGCGGTCATGCAAGCCTACGGATTGGATGAAAGTTCCTGGAAAGGGGCCGCGGCCCTGATGGTGCTGTTGCGGCTAGGCTCGGCGGCGCCTCAAGCGCCCGGAAATGTGGGATTGTTCCAGGTTTTGTCCACGCTGGGGTTGACGCTGTTCGGGGTGCAAGCCGCCATGGCGCGCCGCTTTGCTTTGATCCTGTGGGGCGTGGTGACCCTTCCCCTGGTGATTGTCGGCTTCATCGACGTAGTCGCTACGGGAGCCAAGATCGGCGAAATGCATCGCGAGGCGCAAGCCGAAATGCGCGCCCGTCAGGATGAGCTTTCCCGCACCTGACGATAAGGCGCAAGCTCGGGCGGCAATAGACGATCCCAGGCCGGTTAACAGGCCTCGAGAAGTTCGCGCGGCGTTTCGGAGTCCGGCGGGATCCACTGCGCGCTTTTGTTTCGTCGCTTGTTATCGAACATGCGGCGATCCGCGGCCGCGAGCAGATCTTCGACGGTGCGGCCATCGTCGCCGAATTGCGCTTGGCCCACGCTGAGGCCGATTACAAGTTCCTCGCGGAGCCCCGCGGCGGCGCGCTGGGTGGCGCGCTGGATCTCCTCTTGCCGCATTTCCAGCGACTCCCCGGACAAGCCCGGCAGCACGATCACGAATTCATCGCCGCCCATCCGGGCCACATAATCGTATTCGCGGCAGCTTTCCTTCAAAGTGGCCGCCACCAGACAGAGCAGCCGGTTTCCCGTGAGATGACCGAAGCGGTCGTTGACTTCCTTGAAACCGTCCAGGTCGCAGACTAATATTGACAAGACTTCCGAAGTGCGCTCGCAGCGTGAGATCTCACTATCCAGGTGTACGAACAGGGAGCGTGTGTTGGGTAGTCCGGTCAAATAATCTGTCGTCGCCGAAGCGCGGGCCTGACGATACATCAAGGAATTTTGCAGCGCCACAGCCAGCTTGGCGGTTATAGCCTGCACGATCCGCAATTGATCGCGGCTGAAGGCATTGGGCTCGGCGCGGTACAACGTCAGGACACCCACCACGCCCGCGCAATCTTCCAGAGGGGCCGAGAGAGCCGAGCAAAGCCGGCTGAATTTGGAAGGATCGTTCAAGTGTCCAGGTTCAACCGAGGGGTTGCCGTTGACGATAGGTTTGCGATTGTCGGCCACCCATCCGGACAATCCTTGGCCCAACGGAATCTCCAGCGAAGAAAACAGCGTGCGATCCTCGCCTGCGACATACTCGGGGATCAGCTTTTCGTTTTTGAGGACGTAAATAGAAAACGTGTCGAATGTACCAGCTGTTTAAGCCGCATGGCCAGGACGGAGAGCGTTTCCGGGAGACTCAGCGAGTTGCCGAGATCGAGCGCCATTTCAAATAGAGTCTGGACTTCCTGGCGCGCCGCGGCGATGGAGCTTAAGAAATTTCCCGGCGCCGGCGATACATTCAGGGCTTTGTCCGGTGCAGCGATCGCGGTGGCCTCTTCGAATCCGGCGTCAGGAGCCGCGCCCCGCTCCACGTTGACGTCAGTGGAAAGCGTTATTATCTCGGGCATCGGAGCGCTCCGCGCCAAAGCCTCCAGCTCGATGTAGCGGCGTTGCAAGACGTTCACAACTTGCGGATCGAAACTGATGCCGGACTGCTCCGCCAGCATTGCCATGGCCTTGTCCAACGGGTAGGCTCGGCGGTACTGCCGGTCGCTGGCGAGCGCGTCCAGAAAATCCATGGGCCGTCGCCGGCGTATTTTGAGCTGAGCGGTACTTCCATGGCCGCACCCATCGTGAGTGGCGCCGCTGCACTGCTCATCCAGCAGGATCCGACTTTGACTCCCGATCAAGTAAAAGCGCGGCTGATGCTAACCGCGACCAAACTGCCGCAGGTGACCACCACGGCAACGGATCCGGTGACTGGCATTACCTACGTCAGCGAGAACGATGTGTTCACAGTTGGCGCGGGGTATCTCAACGTTGAAGCGGCATTGAACAACAGCACCAAAGCCACTCTGCCAGCCACGTCTCCTGCGGCCACGTTCGATTCTAAGACCCAGACCGTAACGATGGTGACCGGGACCGGCGCCATCTGGGGTACGGGAGCGATTTGGGGTACGGGTGCCATTTGGGGCACGGGTGCGATCTGGGGCACCGGCGCGATTTGGGGCACCGGCGCGATTTGGGGTACCAACGACGTGCATAGCGACTCTCTGAGAATCGCGATTGATGGCGAAAACTAAGAGGAATGAGACGATGACTCCCATGCTGACCAAACTTCCTCAACGCGCTAGGCGGCTCGTCCTCTGGGTCTCTGCCATAGCATCGATAGTGCTTGCCTCGGCTTTGTTTCAGTGGCGCGGCGACGATGCTCTGAAATTGACGATTTGGATTGCGCTGGCCGCAGTAGCCGGAACCGCTAAGGTGCGCTTTCCAGGGGTCGAGACTTCCTATTCTTTCGGATACATCGTGGTGCTGGCCGCCATGGGGATGCTCAGCTTCCCGGAAGCAGTGCTGGTATCCCTGGTTACGGCGCTGGTTCAGTGTTATTGGCGTGCATCCAAACGGCCCAGCATGGTACAGGTTCTTTTCAACCTGTTCAACTACGCGATCAGCGGCGCGGTCTCATGGCAGGCCTTCCACGGACTAGCCCAGATTGCCCCAGATCTTAGTATGCCGGCGCGCTTCGCGTTCGGCTCCGGTATTTTCTTTTTGCTGAACACGGGTCTGGTGTCCTGGATTCTGGCGCTTCTGACCGGACGAAAGTTCATCGAGGTCTGGGAGAATTCCCACTTGCTCATCTTCCCGTACTGTGTGCTTGGGTCGGCGTGCGCGGCTGTGCTGACCCAACACAACGGAGCAGCTGCGTGGTTATTGCTGGCCTTGCTGCCGTTACTCGGGATTCTGTACGGCTCCATGCGAATCTGGGCTCGCAGAGCCAGTGCCTCAGCAGGTGTCGAGAAGCCTGCTTAGTGCGTCATGGAGTAGATGATGTAATTGACTCCGATGCGGATGGCGAGGCCGGAGAATCGCTCCGGGTAGCGAGGGTCGTCGGCCCATTCCCAGGCATCGCCGAGATCGGAGTTGTAAGAGATGGCCACCATGATGCGGCCCTTGTCGTCGTAAATGCCGCGCCAGTGGGCTCCCACACCGCCGTCGCCTGGATTCTTAGCTCCCACTCCCAGATGTTCCGCGCCGGGTACCTGGAAGCGGTCGTCGACATCGAAGACGGTATGAAAAATGGGGTCGTCGTCGGGAATGTCGACGATGGGCCGGTCAGGGAAAACGAAATGGATCCGCTTGAGGAACATTTGATATTCGTAGTTCCCGTGAAAATCGTCGGCCATAAAGAAGCCGCCGCGCAGCAGATAATCTCGCAGAATTTTGCCCTGCGCCTCGGTCAGGCCCCATTCGCCGACCTGGACCGCGTAGAGCCACGGCCAGTGGAAGACGTCATCGCCGTCCTCTAGATTCACGGGTTGCTCCACCGAGCGGACGTCCAGGCGGGTTAGGCGGCGCACGGCTTGGGAGAAGTGCCGGTCGGCGCGCGGATAATCCTGGGTCCACAGTGAAAGCCCCTGGCGCCAGTCGCCGTCGAAGCGTCCGCGGTAGCCGTCGTTGGGGCCGGGCGGGTACATCAGGCGGGCGAAAGCCCACTCGGAGCTTTGCTGCCAATCCGGCGTCAGCTCGAAGCGATAATACTCGACTCCGGCATACTGGCGGAACGGCCGCTGGAACGCGTACAGGATGCTGAGACATCCGAGCCCGCAACCGGTAATGAGCAATTTGGCGCGCCAGCTCATGGATGGGCCTTCTTCCCGCAGAATACCATCTGCGACGTAAGCGCTCGCGCACGGCTCAACAAACTCCCAGTCTCTCCGAAGAGAAGACTAGGTTGATTGTGAAGCCGCTGCGGACTATAGCCGAGCCGGGAGTAGTGTGTAGAACGGCCGTGTTCACAGTAGCCGCGACGGGTCTGCGGCCTGCAAGGGATATGGGCGTGCGGCCATGATTTCGCTGAAGAGTTATCTTTCCAGGGACGGGCGAGAATCCGAAAATGCATACCTGCACATCATTGATCTGATGTTGCAGGGCCTGGTTGCGCATGCGGTCCAAGGCGAGTCGTCTGACTATGAACGCTTTCGCGCCGGTGTCGACCGTTTTACCAAGACTCTGACCGCAAACGTCAAGCCGGCCGATCTAGTGGCGACGGCGGGAGAACTGGTGCGGACTTGGGAAGAGTACGACCGCTCGACGACGGCGTTTATCCAACGGGAAAACTGCGAACTGCACAACATGGTTTCGATGCTGACCCAAACCATTATCAAAGTGGGGGCCAACGACGATACCTCGGCCGCCAAGCTGCGGGAAATCGAAAAGGGGTTGGAGCAGGCGAAGATATTCAAAGATGTGCAGCTCCTCAAAACGCGCTTGAGCGAATGCCTGGAGACGGTCCGGGAGGAATTGGCGCGGCAAAAGGCCGACAGCCAGAACGCCATGGCCGCCCTGGAGCAAGAACTGGAACGTTCCTGTCAGCGGGCCGATATGCTTGCACAACAGAAGCAGCGGGACCCGGTGACAGGGCTGCTCAGCAGGAACGAGGCGGAAAAAGCAATCCAGGCGACGGTTGGTTCTCCGGAAGGAAAATTCGTGATGGTGGCGGTAGTCAGCCGGGTTCTTTCGATCAACGAGCGTTTCGGCTACGCGGTTGGAGACCACGTTTTGTCCACTTGCGCGCGACACTATCGAGCCGGTCTCTCGGCCTCTGACGAGCTTTATCGCTGGCGGGGACCCGCTTTCCTCGGAATCCTGTCGCGGCACGCACGAATCGATCAGGTGCGCGGCGAAATCCGGCAGTTTGCCAGCGCCAAGTTGGAGGATGCCGTGGACTTGGGCGACCGCGTGGTGCTCATCCCGGTCTCCAGCAACTGGTCGGTGATGCCGTTTACGGCACCGCCAGAATCGCTTTTGAAGAAAGTGGCAGCCTTCACGGCGGCTCAAGTTTCTAGAGATTATGTCTAACCTTTACGCGCGAAATCAATGCGAGGCCTGCCAGTTTCCGCAGCGGCCGGACGATCAGGTTGTCGCACATCTGCTGGAGCGGATCTCGGAGCTCGAGGAGGAGAACGACAATCTCCGAAAGCTGGAGGAGACCCTCCGCAGAAACAGCTACCTGTTCGATATGCTGCTGCGAGGAAGCCGCGAGGCGATCCTGCTGCTAAACCCGGAGTTGACTATTCTGCGGTTGGTTCATTCCACGCTCGGCTACTCGGCGAGGGATTTGTTAGGACAGCCAGTGCTGGCATTCATCCATCCAGACGACGCGCACCTGCTTGAAGCTTGTTGCTCGGACCTGCTGAAAAGCCGCGCCGCGGCCCGCACCATCGAGATGCGAGGACTGGGCGCCGATGGGAGCTGGGTCTGGCTGGAAGGATATGTCACCGACATGCTTGACGACCCGAACGTGCAAGCCATTGTCCTAAACTTGCGGCGGATCGGCGAATCGCGCCAACGCATAGCGCCACCAGCGCGGTAGCGCCGCGTCACCCCAGCCAGCCTTCCGTTGTGAGCCGCCGCCAAAGGTGCTATTGGTAGCGTATGCATCGGATTCTTCTGGTTTCACTCGGCTTGGCGCTGTCGGGTAGTTTGGGACCGCATTTAGCTGCTCAACAAGCGAGCGATTGGACGGAGCCATTCCCGCCTCATCGCGTCATCGGCAACGTGTACTACGTCGGATCGCGCGGGTTGGCATCCTACCTGATCACTACGCCCCAGGGCTCCATTCTGGTGAACAGCAGCCTGGAAGCCTCCGTGCCGCTGATCCGCGCCAGCATCGAGAAGCTGGGTTTCAAGTTCAGCGACGTGAAGATCCTGCTCATCAGCCACGCCCATTACGACCATTGCGCGGGCAGCTTTCAGATCAAGGAATTGACCGGCGCGAAATATATGGTGATGGATGCCGATGTGCCGGAGATCGAAAACGGCGGCCAAGGCAATTTTCAGTATGGCCGGATGCCGAACATGCAGTACAAGCCGGTGAAGGTAGATCGCGTGCTGCATGATGGGGACGAGGTCAAGCTGGGAGGCGTAGTCATGGTTGCTCATTTAACGCCCGGACATACCAAAGGCTGCACTACCTGGACGATGAAAGTGCGGGATGGCGGGAAAACCTATGACGTAGTGATTGTCGGCAGCCCCAACGTCAACCCCGGCTACAAACTGGTGAACAATGCGCTGTATCCGCAGATCGCAAGCGACTACGAAAAGATGTTTCGCGTGTTGAAAGCGCTTCCCTGCGACGTCTTCCTGGGCGCCCACGGAAACTACTACGGCATGGAAGCGAAATATGCGAAGCTCGCCGAGGGCGGAGCTAATCCGTTTATCGATCCCCAAGGTTATCGCGCTTATGTCGACGAGCGCGAGCGGACATTTCGGACTGAATTGGCGAAACAGACCGCCGCTGCCGGGAAGTGAGACGCGGCGCGGCTACTCGGGGCCGATCGAGTCCAACATCCGGGAAAACGCGCTCTGATTTTGAGCCACGGTTTTCGCGGGCCCGGTGAACTTAAAGAACACCGAACCTTGCGATCCCTCGACGATCGCGCCCAACAGCCGGTAACCAGGCATGGGTTTACCTGGCTGTCCCATCGGCCCACCCATGCCGGTATAGGCGCCAGAGACATCCACAGTGGTGATCTTGAGGCCGTGCACGGACCGGTTTTCCACCTTGGCTGCGGATTTTGAAGATTTACCGTCGGCTTCGAAGAATTGGCCGATCCAGCGATCCAAATTCGCCTGCACGCTGCCGCCTTGGCCAGGGCCGAAGTAGTATACGCCGCACTCGCCGTTTTCGGAGTCAGCGGCCGCATGGGGGATGCTGTAGGTGGCCAATCGCATGGGGCGCTGCGCCTCGGACTTCCAATTGGCGGGTGGAGTCCAGCGCAGGCCGGCGCCGGAGTCCGCAAAGAGTGCCGCAGCCAGAAGGAAGATCGCAGTTCGCCGTAGCATCAGATCCAGTATGGCACCGCGCTCAATTGGGCGTGCCCGGGGGAGGCCGGCCGACGTATCATTAAATCTATGCGGCTCTGTTTGCTGGTAGGGGCGGTGTGCATGATTGGGTGTTCGTCTACATCGGCGGACAAGCAGACCAAAGCGGCAAATACTGCTCCGCCGGCTCATATTATGGCCACCAATAGCTCCAATCCCTTGGCGAAATGGGTGGAGCTGGTTGGATTTCGCATCAACGAGAAGAGTCCCGGGAAGCTGGTAGTCGAGTTCGCGGTGGTGAACCATTCCGAGGCCGACCTCGGGGACTTGAAGTTGAAGGTCAACGTGACCACCACCGCGGCCAAGCCGGGCGAGCCGCCACTCTTCAGCTTTCCCGCGCAGGTTTCCTCGCTGGGGCCTTCGGAAATGAAGAACGTGACCGTGGATGTCACTACGAAATTGCGGGCCTATGAGTTGCCGGATTGGCAGTTTCTGATTGCTAATTTCGAAATTACCGAGCCAAAGTAAGCTGGCGAGCGGTTGTCGGGGGTGTTGCCGGGTGTCGCAGTGGTTGTGGCGGAACTAATCTTTTCGAACGGGGTTCGCGGCTGGAAATCAGTGCTTATCCAAATGGCAGTGGACCTGCTATGATCGTAACGCCCGCGCCGCGCCGCATCAGGCGTATTGTATTTCCATTGTTGTATCAATCCAAGCGATGTTAAGGAGCTTCCGTGGTTTTTGAAAAATTTTCCTGTGCGCATATTGGCGCTGTAGCTATTCTGCTTTCATGCGGTTCGGCATTGAGCGCCGCGCCCCGGCTCAGCCTCGACCAGACTTCTTTTGTTCTTTCGGTGGCGCCAGGATCCAACGGTCCAACCCAAACGGTGGATGCTCAGAACGTGGGCACTGGATCGCTGACTCTCAGCGCCTCTTCTTCTGTGCCCTGGCTGGTTCCCACGGTGGGGAAATTTGGTCTGTGCGGGATTACTGGCCAAGGCTCGTGCATCCCGATCCAGATCGCGATCCAGTCCTCCTCGCTTACGGCGGGTACTTACACGGGAACCGTCACGGTTTCAGATCCAAACGCGGTGGACTCGCCGCAGAACGTCGTAGTGGTCCTGTCGGTGGGCTCCCCGGCGCCCAGTAAACTCGAGTTCTATCTGGCTCCGGGAACGTCCACGACGACCACTTTCACTACCTATCGGCAAGCCAACATAGGGCTGACCAATGCGCCCTGGCTATCGGTTGCCGTGAATGGGTCGGGCAGCTTCGCTTTCAACGTGCCATACAAAGCCACTGCGACCACGGGCGTTTCCATGGCGGCGCAAGATTACAATGGAACGCTGACGCTGAGCGCCTCTATTTATGCGCCCGACAACAAACAGATTCCGGTAGTGCTGCATGTAACCACTCAGCCGATTCTTCAGGCCAGCCCCAGCTCGCTACAGATCCGGATTGCGACGGGGGCCAACAAGCAGACTTCGACCAATGGGGCGCTGCAATATATTTCCACCTCCAACACTGGTCAAGGCTCGCTCAGCATTTCGGGTGTGAGCGCCACAACTGTCTCGGGCGGGAGTTGGCTGGGGGCGTCGACGGTATCGGGGTATCCTTCTTTGGTCGCTGTCTCAGCCGATCCGACGGGGTTGTCGGCCGGGGTCTATCAGGGCACGGTTACCATCTCCAGCAATGCCGCTAACAGCAGTTTTCAGGTTCCAGTGCAGCTTACGGTGGAAGCGCAGACGCCTCCGATCGCCTTCCCGGGCGGCGTGGTAAATAATGGCACCTTTGTTGGCAGCGAGCCTCTGGCGCTGGGCGACATTGCCGCGGTATTCGGAGATCAATTCACTTATGGAGACCCGCAGGGGGCGTCCACTTTGCCGCTTGGCACCAGCTTAGGAAACACGGAAGTGCTGGTGAACGGAAAACCGGCTCCGGTTTACTATGTGGCTGCTGGCCAGATCAATTTCCAGGTTCCATTTGAGGCTGCTACCGGCGACGGAACCATTCAGGTGGTTCGAAACGGCACGAACGGCAATCTGATTTACGTGAACATCCAGAGCGCGCAGCCGCGATTTCTGCTGCTCGGCGGCGGCTATGTGATCATGACTACGCCGGCCGGCGCGTTGACGGGGATTTCGAGCAATCCCGCGAAGGCTGGCGATACCGTGGTCATCTACGTGATCGGACTCGGGCCAACGTCGCCTAGTGTTGCATCGGGTACGGCCTCGCCCAATCCGGCGGCGACGGTGCCGCAAACGCAGGTTTGCTTTGGACAGCACAGCCAGGTGACTCAACCGGTGTGCTCGGTAGCCGGCTTTGCGGGATTGACACCTGGATTGGTAGGACTGTACCAAATCAACTTGACGATTCCGTCCGGCCTGCCCAAAGGCAATGTGCCGATCTTCTTCACCGTGGCCGGGCAGGCCAGCGACCAGGAACTGATCGCGTTGCAATGACGGATCGGCTGTACTATCAGGACAGCTATCTGACGGAATTCCGGGCTTGCGTCGTGGACGCGGGCCCGGACCAACAACGCATATATCTTGACCGGACGGCGTTTTATCCGGCCTCTGGAGGCCAGCCGTTCGATACCGGCCAGCTTGGCGGCGTGGACGTCATCGACGTAGTTGATGAAGATGGCCGCATCGCGCATGTGCTGAGCGCCCCGCTAGCCGCGCGTGAAGTAGCCGGCGTGATCGACTGGCGCCGGCGTTTCGATCATATGCAGCAACACACCGGCCAGCATCTGCTGTCGGCCGTGCTGCTGGAACTGTTCGATGCGCCCACGGTCAGCTTCCACCTGGGCGCCGATACCAGCACCATCGATGTCGGCCGGGTGCTCGACGCCGGCCAGATCCGCGCAGCCGAGCGGCGCTCGAACGAAATCGTTTTTGAAAATCGTGCGGTCAGCGTGAGTTACCGCCAGTCATCGGAAGACCTTGGCCTTCGCAAACCAACCGAGCGCGAAGGCGAGATCCGCATTATTTCGATTCAGGATCTGGACCGCAGTGCCTGCGGCGGCACGCATGTTCGCGCCACCGGCGAAATCGGCCCGATTCTGATCCGCAAGCTCGACCGTATCCGCGGGAACCTCAGAATTGAATTTCTGTGCGGCCTGCGCGCGGTGGAGCGCGCCCGCTCCGACTTCGAAGCGCTTTCCACAGTGGCGCGTTCCTTCTCCTCGCCGCTTGACGACGCGCCCTCGCTGGTTGAGGGGCAGCGCGAAAGGCTGCTCGAAGCGGAGCGGGCGCATCGCCGCATCGCGGCCGAACTCGCCCAAGCTCGGGGCCGGGAGTTGTACACGAACACGGCCGCATCGCCCGATGGCATCCGCCGGATCGAGCGTCGCGTCGCCACGCTGTCGGACGATCTTCGCGTGGAAGCGCAGAGTTTTACATCCGGAGCGAAGGCGGTTTTCCTGGCGATTGGCGACGATCCTCCGGCGCTCATGCTGGCCGCTTCCGCCGATAGCGGCATACATGCGGGGAATCTGCTCAAGAGCGCCTTGACAACCGCCGGAGGGCGCGGGGGCGGCAGTGCGACTATGGCGCAGGGCAGCGTGCCTTCCAAAGGATTGCTCGATGAAGTGGCATACACGCTGGCGGCCGGCGTGGGACTTAAAGTTCAAGACGCGTGAAGCGGCGCAATCGAGACCAATATCAGGCCGGCCACAAACAAAGCCAGCATGACCGCTAGCAGCGCCTTTACACCGGCGCGGGCTCCTCGAAACTCCCTCCATACCAGCAGACCCCAGAGCGCACTGATCAGCGTTGCGCCTTGTCCCATCGCGTAACTGATCGCGGGTCCAACTTGAACCGATTTCGGCGCGCTGGCCGCGGCGAAGTTCGCAATGGCTCCGGTGCACCACACCAGGCCGCCCACGATGCCAAGCACATGCTGCTTCCCTGCGCCGCGCAAGTACGTCGACATAGGCAGCGGCTTGCCTTCAATCGGACGGCGCAGAAAATACATATTAAAGATGAAGGTGGAAACGAACACCGCGACGCTAAACAGAAACGCCACCGCGTATGGTCCCAAGCCGCCGGCTTCCACTCCGCGCCCTTTGCTCATCTCAACTAATGGATAAAACGATCCCATCAGCAGCCCGCTGGCCAAGCTTAGAAAAATTCCTTTAGCACCGCTGCTGGTGGTTTTGGCTGCGCGGGATTCCTGATTCCTGGCATGCGCTGTGTACGCCAGGGCGTCGGCGATAATGGCGGCCACCACCAGCGCGACGCCCGAAGCGAGCAGAATGGGGTTGCCTTGCGGATTGAGAGAATAATTCCAAATCACGCCCACCACCAGCGCCAATCCGATTCCCACCGGAAACGCGACCGCCAGGCCAGCCACCGAAATCGCCGCTACCAGAAGCATGTTGGCCAGATTGAAGACCGTGCCCGCCGCCAGCGCATAGGCCATGTTGCGTTTGCCGGCGAACGACAGGTTGTCGGCAAAGGGCAGATCCGCGCCGAGCGATCCGAAGGTGTAAGCCGCCACAATCGAAGCCAGCAACACACCGGCCGCGTAGTCATAGTAAAAGACTTCAAAACGCCAGTTTCCGGCTAGCTTGAACGCGTTAGCCCAGGAGCCCCAGCAGATCATCGAAAGGATGGTGAGCAGCAACGCGCCGGCATAGGTGACGGGCAGAATCATATGGGAGCAGAGTGTCGAGATTTTACCATGCCGGCATGCGCTATTAAACGGACACCGCCATTCGCAAGGAACCTCGCCCCATCAGATAGCGCCACCTATCGTCTTTTATGTAGCGCTATCGAAGGTGGAGATTACACCCCGAGTCTAGTGGCTCGTCCACACGATCATCGGCATGGGCTGCCCCGGCGTGAAATTGACGATGGGTCCGCCCGACGGCGGGGGGACCACCAGTGGTCCGATCGGCACACCGTTATAACTAAAAGTCACCCCGAGGGCGGCTCCACCGCTGCCGTATTGAAGAGCGCACGATGTGGAGGTAGGTAATTGTACATCCACCTGGTAGACGAACCCGTTGATCAGCGTCGTGCTCTCCACGGGTGCCCAACATTCGCTTACCAACGCTAGCAAGCCCACTGGTAAAGCTGCAGGTGGCTGCTGCCCACCAACCGTCCCGACTCCGTCAATAAAAAATGACACCGTGGAACCGGGCTTTGCCGGATTGGCGCAGGAGTTGAGGGAGCCGTCCGCATTCATCGCCAAAGGCTGGAATCCGCTAGCGTTGATGGTCCCGCCAGGGCAGGAAACCTCATTTGAAGCGAGGTTAGCAAACAGATTTAGGTTTGTCGCCACGAGCGGGAGCGCACGGGGTTGGGCGGTTGCTCCATTGACGGTCACCTGCATGGATGGAGAAGAAGAATTAACCAGCGGCACGATCACGTTGACTTGCGACGAGGAAACGTACTGCAACTGGGCCGGGGTGCCGTCGAACTTCACAGTAACGCCGGCGACGGTAGAGTCGGTCCCGTCTGGAGCGGCCACGCCTGCTGAAGGCCCGAGGTTCGTGCCGAACAACGAGATCACCTGATAGGGCGCGACGGCACGGACGTGCTCCAGGTTGCCCGCGTCCAGCACGCACGCAAGCATCGGCGCACCGGCAGCCGGGCTTGCCGAGAAATCTACCGCCGCAACATACGCGCCCGCGGTAAATCCAGTCCCGAGATTCTCCGGCGAGAGCGTCCCGGGAGTGAAGGGTACGTCGGGACCTGTCGCGGAGCCGGTGATCCAGACGTTGCCCCCCGCCAGAGTGATTCCTGCCGTGGTCGGTGTCGAGCCGTCGATCCATTGCGCGTCCAGTGCATTGCCGGTCGCCGGGTCCACTTTCATCACGTAAGCCTCGTTAAAAGCCACGATGTTGTCGGGCCAGCATTGCTGGGGTACCCAGGAAAAGATCGCCGGGGGAGCGACCGGCGTGACCGGGGCATTCAGCCCTACCGGACTATAGCTGGACATAATCCCGCCGACATAGAGCGCTCCGGAAGAATCCAGAACCGCGCCGCCGCCGCCGATCGGTATGGAAAACAACAGAGAAGAACCAGTTGGATCGAGCTTACTCAGGTAGCCGGAATAGTTGCTCGGTGTTGCAACAGTCAGCGGGTAGGAGGCTTCCAGGAGAGTTCCGGTCAGAAACGCGTTTCCGGCCGCGTCTACGGCTAAACCCGTGTTTACTGTGCTACCCGCGAGACCGGTCGTATCATTCAGGCCTGTCGAATAAATCAGGGTTGAGCCCGTGGCGTTCACTTTCGTGACATGTTGCAGCCCGCCGTTGACCCCCAACTGGCACAAGCCGCTACAGACGTGACCTTGGACAAACGTGGTCTGATACGCACCGGGCGTCGTGGGGTAGCTCGTTCCCGCGCTACTGCCTGCGAGATAAATGTTGCCGGCGCCATCGAACGCTATGGAACTTCCGCCGATTCCGGTGGCGGAAAAAATCACCGTACTTGCCGTCGGGTCCAATTCCATCAAGAACCAATTGCCGCTGGTGTTGGCTACGGTGTACGCGCCGTTCGTGGCGGGGAAACCTTTCGCGGTGGCAAGTCCGCTGACCAGAATCTGACCCTGCGGCCCTAACGCTACGCCTTTGGCTTCGGACCCCACCGATCCGCCGACCAGCACCGAGAACAACACTGCGCCTTCGGGGCTTAGCTTTGTGACAAACGACCGCTGGTCTTGGCTGCCGGTGGGAGCAGTTCCGAGCGTTCCTCCGCCCACCACCGGAAAATTCGGATTGGTGGTCCACCCGGCGACGTACGCATTGCCCGCGCTATCGACAGTGATTGCGGAGATCTGGTCGCTCGCAGCGCTGTCGAGATAGGCGAGATAGATGAGCTGGCTCGCTTGAGGATCGAGCTTTGCCACCGCCGCGCCGAGAGTTTGCGACGCCGGATCAGTGACCGCGCTGCCGGCGACGAGTACGTTGCCCTGCGTATCGGATGTAATTGTTGTGGGTGTGAAGCCATCTTTGAAGTAGGTCGATATGGCTAAGCTCGCCGGATAGCAAGCTTGAACAGACAGTATTGCGAAAAGACACACGCGGAGTGTGGTCACGACAGAACCCTCCAAGGCAAAGGTGGGCGCGGGGTCGTATCCATGTTCATACAGCTACCACGGTACCGGAGTTCTAAGGCTCCCAGCCTAAAGTCAAGGACCATTTCATCCGAATTCTGACCCATGCGCCCTTTCTGCCTTTGGCGAACCTGGGCCTTCGCGCCGGTGCTGGCGCTGCTCGCAGCCGGAGCTCTGGCCGCTGACCGCCACAAAGCGGACGTCGATCCTGAAAGCGACGACGGAATTCTCTTGCAGCGAATCCAACAGGAACCCACGTTGGCCCGCAAGCAGGCGTTGCTTGAGAAGTACGCGGCGCAATATCCTCACGCCACGTCCATCGCGTGGGTGTATGAACAACTTCTTCCGATCTACAAAGCGGCCAAGGAAGATGCAAAAGTAATTACCATAGCCAATGCGCTGCTGAGCGTGGATCCGAACGATCTGGATGCGGCCGACGATGCGCTTCGAGCCTCCGAATCCAGCGGCGCCGCGGAATTGATCCGCATCTTTGCCGGGCGGGCCTGGGATATCGCTTCTAAGGCGGTCCTGACGCCTAAGCCATCCGATCCAGACGACGTTCCCGATTGGACCAAGCAGATCGAATTTGCCAACGAGGTCTTGTCCTATTCGGAATTCGTGCTGGCCACGCAGGCCGCCGATGAAGCCGATCCGGTGAAGCGTGCGTCCTTGATCGAAGAGTTGCGTAGCCGCAATCCGCAAAGCAAGTTTCTGGCGAACGCCAAGAAGCAAACCGTCGTAGACCTGGCCAAGATCGATCCTGAGAAGGCGGTTGCATTGGCCGAACAGGGCCTGGTCAAGGAGCCGAACAACGAGGACTTCTTGATGACGGTGGCCGATTACAAAATAAGTCATGAAAAAGACCTGCCGCGCGTATTGACTTACTCGCTCCGCATCCTGGAGCTCATGAAGAGCAAACCTAAACCAGATTCGCTTAGCGCCGAGGAATGGCAGCAGAAAAAGACGAAGTTCACGGGCTGGGCAAGCTGGATGGCCGGCGTGGTTTATGGAAAGCAGGGTCGTTATTCTCAGTCGGACCGCTATCTGCGCGCGGCGCTTCCCTACATTTTGGACAACGCCCGGCTGCTGGCCGCCGCCTACTACTATCTCGGCTACGACAATTACGCAATGGCGACTGAGTTGGCCGACAAGAGCCGCGCCGTCGAAGCCGTAAAGTTCAGCAAGCTGTGCGCTGGAATCAACGGTCCCTTCCGTTCGCTGGCGCGGCAAACGCTGGCGTCGGTCCGCAACGATTTCAACATCGAGTAGGTCGCCGCCCATCCATGCCAAAAGAGACTTCTGGTTCCTCTACAGGGTGTTACTCTAATAAATGCTCCCAATATTCAAGTCCAGGCGGCAGTGCCTCAGTGCCGGCGGACTTGCGTTTGCCCCCCCGTTTGAGGCAAGCTGGATGGTTTTCCAAGCGTAATGCGCGAGAATCCATGCTGGTGAGAATTCTCTATCACGACCACTGTTTCGACGGAGCGGCGTCGGCGGCTTTTTTCAGCCGCTTCTACCAAGCGAAATTCGCGCCCGGGGCGGAGTTTGAATTCACCGGCATGGCGCACAAAGCTTCGCACCTTTTTGACGATGGCATGTTTGACGGCGACGTAAATGCAATCGTCGATTTCAAGTACTCGCCCGATGCGCGACTGGACTGGTGGTTCGATCATCACCAGAGCGCGTTCTTAACTCCCGAGGACGCGGCCAACTTCCAGCATGACTCGAGCGGTCACAAGTTCGTCGACCCATCCTTCAGTTCCTGCACCATGTTCATCGCGCGAGTGACCCGCGAGAAATTTGGATTCGAAGCGCCCGACCTGGCGGAACTGGTGGAATGGGCGGATATCATCGATGGTGCGCGCTACGCGAGCGCCCAGGCGGCGGTGGAGCTGAAGGCGCCGGCCATGCAGCTCACCTTGGTGATCGAGGGCGCCAAGGGCTCCGAGATCATTCACCAGATCATTCGCTGGATGCAGCATTGCAAGCTGGCAGAAATTATGCAGCAGCCGGAAGTGCAGCAGCTGTTCGTGCCGCTATACGAGCGCCATCTGCGTTCCATCGACGTGATCCGCAGCTGCAGCAGCATGCACAACGGGGTAATTTATTTCGATCTGGCCGGCGAGGACCTGGAAGGCTACAACAAGTTCATTCCGTATTACCTGTTCCCGGACTCGACTTACACGGTTTCGGTGAGCACTTCGAGTTTCCGCACCAAGGTATCGGTGGGCTCGAATCCCTGGTCGCCAAATCCGCCGGAACGCAATCTGGCAACCATCTGCGAGCGCTACGGCGGTGGCGGACATCCGCGCGTGGGCGCCATCAGCTTCGAGATCGGGGCGGTTGACGAAGCGCGCAAGGTGGCGCAGGAAATCAAACGAGAACTGGAAAATTGATTGAAACCTCCGGTCCCGGTCTGCGTCCAGGGGCGAGAGGTGAAATCATGCCTAATTCAGTTCGTCCAATCCCCGAGGGTTACCATTCGGTTACCCCGTATCTCACGGTGAACGGCGCTGCGGGAGCAATCGATTTTTATCAACGCGCATTTGGCGCAAAAGAAATCATGCGAATGAACGGGCCTGATGGCAAGATCGGACATGCCGAGCTGAGAATCGGTGATTCGGTCATTATGGTCGCGGATGAAATGCCGGGAAGCGGAGGCGCAACCCGCTCGCCCCAATCGCTGGGAGGGACCACGGCCGGAATCTTTCTTTACGTCGAGGGTGTGGACAAGGTTTTCAACCAGGCCGTTTCAGCCGGCGCAAAGGTAGACATGCCGCTCGAGAACATGTTCTGGGGCGATCGCTATGGCAGGCTGACCGACCCGTTCGGGCACTCCTGGAGCTTAGCCACGCACGTCGAAAACGTTGCTCCCGAGGAGATGGAGAAACGGATGAAAGCCCAGATGGCCAAAGCCCGGGAACACGCGCACGCCAATTAGCCGGTAGAAGAAATCAAGAGTTTCTCGACGTATTTCGCGATCAGATCCACTTCCAGGTTGATCATTGCACCGGCGTCGTAAGTACGGATAATCGTATTGCTATAGGTGTGCGGGATGATGGCGACGCCGAGTACGCCATCCTCGAGCGACGCAATGGTGAGACTGACGCCATCGAGAGTTATCGAGCCTTTTTGGATCGCATAGCGGCTCAGCTCCGTCGGGATGCGAACCGTCAGCCACCAGTTCCCGTCCGCGAGTGGTTCGAGCGATACGAAGTCGGCGGTTGCATCCACGTGGCCCTGCACGATGTGTCCGCTCAGCCGGTCGCCTAGCGCGGCCGCGCGTTCCAGGTTCACTGAGGAGCCCTCTCGCAACGCTCCCAGATTGGTGCGAGCCAGGGTCTCCGGCGACAGATCGCAGGCGAACCCGCTGGAGTCGATCTTCACTACCGTGAGACACACACCGTTCACCGCGATGCTGGATCCCTCACGCGCGTCGGCGAGCACCGTGCGGCAGTTCACGCGCAGTTGATGGCCCGCCCTTGCGACCTGGCCCACTTCCTCCACGATCCCGGTGAACATGCTTACTTCTCCACGTAGGCTTCCACCGCGAATTCGTCGGGTGGAATGGTATGGAGCTTCAAGCGATGAAGTTGAATGGCATCCATGCGCCGGGGCCGGCCCGTTCCGCCCACTACCGGCAGCGATTGGAGGCCGCCCAGAATTTTCGGCGCATAGTAGAACATCACTTTATCTACCACGCCCGATTCGAGCGCCGCCCAGTTGAGTTTGCTTCCCGATTCGATCATGAGCGACCTGTACTGCTCTCGCGCCAGCCAGGCGACCAACTGATCCAGATCGGAGCGGCCACCCGGGCCGTCGAAAACCAGCACGCGGATGCCGCGGTATTCCAGGGCGCGTCGGCGTTCGGCGGAAGCGGCGGAAGTTGTGATCACAGTGAGGTCACCGCTGGCGCTCGCAACAATGCGCGATTCGAGCGGCAGACGTAATGTGGAATCAGCCACGATTCGCAGCAGCGGACGGCTGCGCTCTTTTCCAGTGCGGTCAGTGAGCAGGCAATCGTCAGCCAGCACGGTGCCGATGCCGGTAAGAATCGCGTCCGAGTTGTGGCGGATCTGCTGGACATGCGCGCGCGCGCGTTCGCTGGTGATCCAGCCGGTGTTGTCTTCGGGCGCGGAGATCTTGCCGTCCAGCGTGAGGGCGGCCTTCAACGTCACCAGCGGCCGCCCGGTGCGCATCGCGTGCACGAAGGCTTCGTTCAACTGCGCCGCTTCTTCGGCAAACTCGGAGGCCACCTCCACCGCGACGCCGGCGTTATGCAGGCGGCGGAATCCCTTACCTGCCACCAATGGGTTGGGATCTTCCATGGCCGCGACCACGCGCGCAACACCTGCCGTTACCAGCGCATCGGCGCAGGGCGGTGTGCGGCCTTGGTGTGAACATGGCTCCAAAGTGATGTAGAGCGTGGCGCCGCGCGCGCGCTCGCCCGCGTCTTCCAGCGCCAGGATTTCGGCGTGCTTCACCAGCGCGTAAGTGTGGAAGCCGCGCCCGACTATTTTGCCGTCCTGCACCAGCACCGCGCCCACCGCCGGATTCGGGCTCACGCGTCCTTCGCCGCGGCGCGCCAGTTCGAGGGCTTGCTGCATCATCTGGTTCATTCCGGGAATTTCGTCATGGCGCGAACAACGACGCGACGAATTTGTCCGGCTCGAAGGGCAGCAGATCTCCGGCCTGCTCGCCGACGCCCACGTAGCGGATGGGAAGATTCAGCTCGCGTGCAATGGCTACCACGATGCCGCCTTTGGCCGTGCCATCCAGCTTGGTCAGCACCAATCCGGTCACGCCGCTCGATTCGGTGAACTTGCGCGCTTGTTCCAAACCGTTCTGGCCGGTGGTCGCATCCAGGACCAACAAAACCTCGTGCGGCGCGGTGGGGATCACTTTTTTGGCGGTCCGCCGCATCTTTTCGAGTTCCGCCATCAAGTTCGATTTGGTGTGCAGGCGGCCGGCCGTATCGACGATCACGTAATCCACTTTGCGCGCCTTGGCGGCTTGCAGAGCGTCGAAGAGCACTGCGCTCGGATCGGCGCCGGCGCTCTGGCTGATGACCTGAGTGGACGTGCGCGTGCCCCAGATCTCGAGCTGTTCGATAGCCGCGGCGCGAAATGTGTCCGCCGCGCACAGCAAAACGTTGCGGCCGTCGGCCCTATATCGGCTTGCCAGTTTGCCGATAGTTGTGGTTTTGCCGGAGCCATTCACTCCCACCACCATGACCACGGCCGGGGGTTCGGTGACGTGCGGAACGGGGCGCTCGGCCGATTCCAACACGCCCAGCAGGTGCTCGGCGATCAATTGCTTCACTTGCTGCGCGTCGGCCAGCTGCTTGCGGTCGGCGCGCTGGCGGATGCTCTCCAAAATTTCCGATGTGGTTGCAACTCCGATGTCGGCGGTGATGAGCGCGTACTCCAGTTCCTCGATCAGGCCGGCGTCGATCTGCTTGCGTCCGGCGAACGTCTCGTCCAGCCGGTCAGCCAGGCCGGCGCGCGTCTTTTCGATGCCCGCCTTGAGGCGCTCCAGCAGGTTCGGTTCTTGCTCAACGGAGCCAAACAGCGTTTGAATCATGGAGAGAAATGGTTCGAGAACTTCATTGTAGCGGACGCATGCTAAGCTGAAGCGAAGTGGGCAAGATTCTAACACTGCTGGCAATCGGTTTGGTGCTCGCCAACGCGCAGTGTTTTGTCCGTTGCCAGCTTGACTCCGCCGCTCGCAGTGCCCCGCCCTGTCATTCGCAGAGCAAGCTGAGCCCAGACCACTGCATTGAGCAGCATGAGATGAACGCTGCTGCCGCGATTCCGCAGCTTGTCATCGCCGCCTTGCCGGACCCGGCGTCGATCGAGCGTCTGGCGGCGAGTTCCCCGATCCGGGAAGCGATCGACGCGTCTCCGCCGTCATCTGCAGCCCCGGCAACCCCGCCTCTGCGCATCTAGACACAAACTCCCTGAATCCGAAGCCAACAGAAAGGATGGAGTGTGTCCAGAGTTATCTTGTTGTGTTTATTGTTTGTTCAATACGCTGCAGGCCAGGAAGCTCCCCAGCCACCGGAACACGACATGTCGAACATGCAGATGGCCGGCATGAACGCAGCCGGCGGAGTGCTTATGAATCTGGCATCGGGTACCAGCATGAGCCCGGAATCGGGGGCCATGCCCATGGAAATGGTGAGCGCCGCGGGGTGGAACTTTATGTTCATGGGCCAGGCCTTCCTGGTGGACACGCAGCAGACCGGGCCGCGTGGCGGCGACAAGTTCTACTCGCCTAACTGGGGCATGTTTGGCGCCGGTCACGATATCGGCCACGGCAGCGTTCTTTTCGACCTGATGCTTAGTCTCGATCCGGCGACGATCACCGAGCGCCGCTACCCTGAGTTGTTCCAAACCGGCGAGACGGCTTATGGCAGGCCGCTGGTGGACGCTCAGCACCCGCACGATTTCATCATGGCGCTCGGCGTCCACTACGCGCGTCCGTTGAGCGAAGATACAACCCTGGAGCTGTACTTTGCTCCAGTGGGCGATCCAGCTCTCGGCCCGGTCGCATTTCCGCATCGCGCTTCGGCGGCCGAGCTTCCTGACGCGCCCTTGTCACATCACTGGCAGGATTCGACGCACGTCTCCAATGAAGTGGTGACCGCCGGTTTGCGCTACCGAAAAGTCCGCCTGGAAGCCAGCGGATTTTATGGAACGGAACCAGATGAGTATCGCTGGAACATCGACCACGGCCCGATCAACTCCTGGTCGACGCGTTTGTCGTGGTTTCCCTCGGGGAATTGGCTGGCGCAGGTCTCCGTGGGAAGGCTGGCCCACCCGGAAATGCTGCTTCCCGGCGACGTAGTGCGCGCTACCGCTTCGCTGCAATACTCGCGCCCCATGCAGGGATCCAGCTGGTCCACGAGTTTGATTTGGGGCCGTAATCACGACACGTTGGATCATCGCAATTCCAACGCGTACCTGATCGAATCGGTAGCGCCCTATCGCGGCAAGAATTTCTTTACCGGGCGGGCGGAACTGGTGGACAAAGACGAATTGTTCCTAGACCAGCCGGATGTGGAGGCGTTTCTGGACCGCACCGCGGGCAGCACCTTCCGCATCGGCGCCTACACGCTCGGGTACACGCGCGACATTGGCGTTTTCCATCATGCGGAGACTGGAATCGGCTTCAACTTCACTGCCTACACAACACCTCCGGCGATCAAACCTTATTACGGCCAGCATCCGACGGGGTGGAACATTTTTGCACGGGTGCGTGTCAAATGAGGGATGCCCAGACCTAACTAGGTGAGAACCGGAATGTAACCCGCTGTATCCACTGAGTCTCTTTTTCGGTAGGCGGATTGCACAACGCTGACAGGGGCCAGCTTATTATGCGCTTAGTCAGAGTCCTCACCGCTATGGTAATGCTTGGAAGCCTTGCGGCTGCTGCTGAAAAGACCGAGCGACAGCCGTCCGGGAAAAAATATCTGAAGGATTCGTTTTCTGCAACCGCTGCGGGGAAGGCCGCAATGGGCGCGGGCATAACGCAAGCCACTAACACGCCGAGCGAATGGGGGCAAGGCGCGGCCGGCTTTGCCAAGCGTTTTGGCTCCGCATTCGGCAAGCACCTGGTGGCAAGGGGTATCAAATATCCCGTGGCGAAGGCGTTTCACGAGGAATTCGGATATGAACGCTCCACGCAAGCCGGATTTGGGCCCAGACTGAAACACGCCCTGGTTTCGACCGTAATTACGCGCAAGACTACAACCGGCAAAAAAACAGTTGCCAAGGGTGAGCTGGCGGGCGCGTTCGGCAGCGGACTAATCTCGCGCCTGTGGCAGCCGGCCAGCACCCGGACGGTCGGGCTGGGGTTCGTTTCGGGCGGAGTCACGCTGGGCGTGGATGCCGGCGGCAACGTGCTGCGCGAGTTTTGGCCTGAGATCCGTCATCCGCACTCGCACAAGCGGGTGGAAAACGCGAAGCCGGCTTCGGTACAAGCTTCAACCGAAACCGGGGTGAAATAGCTCCGCGTTCCAGACCAGCGACAAAACTAAATGTCGTAATACAGCGCGAACTCGTACGGGTGCGGGCGCAGGCGGATCGCGTCTGCTTCGTTGCGGCGCTTATAGTCGATGAAGGTCTCGATCAGATCCTCGCTAAAGACATCGCCCTTCAGCAAAAAGTCGTGGTCTTCTTCCAGGCAGCTTAACGCCTCGTCGAGCGAGGCCGGCATGGATGGCACGCTGCGCATCTCCTCCGGCGACAGATCGTAGATGTCCTTGTCGAGCGGCTCACCCGGCTCGAGCTTGTTGAGCACGCCGTCCAGACCCGCCATCAGCATGGCTCCGAACGCCAGGTACGGATTCGAAGACGGATCGGGCGGGCGGAACTCGACGCGCTTGGCCTTGGGGCTGGCCGAGTACATCGGAATGCGGCAGGCCGCCGAGCGATTGCGCCGCGAGTACGCCAGATTCACGGGCGCTTCGTAGCCCGGCACCAGCCGCTTATAGCTATTGGTGGTGGGCGCAATGATGGCCGACAACGCACGCGCGTGCTTCAACAAACCGCCGATGTAGTTCAGCGCCATCGGACTCAGACCCGCGTAACAGTCGCCCGCAAACAGCGGTTTTCCAGCATTCCAGATGCTCTGGTGGGTGTGCATCCCGCTGCCGTTGTCCTGGAACAGCGGTTTGGGCATGAAGGTCACGGTCTTGCCATGCTGCTGAGCGACGTTGCGGATCACATATTTGTACAGCATCATGTTGTCGGCCGATTTCACCAGCGTGTCGAAACGCTGGTCGATCTCGCATTGGCCGCCGGTGGCGACCTCATGGTGGTGGCACTCGATATTCAGCCCGCAGCCGATCATGGTTTCCACCATCTGGGCCCGCAGGCTCTGGTAATGATCAGTCGGCGGCACCGGGAAATAACCTTCCTTGTAGCGCGGCCGGTAGCCCAGGTTGTCGCCCTCGCGGCCCGAGTTCCAGCGGCCTTCCTCGGCGTCGATGAAGTAGTAGCCGGAGTGCTGGTCCTGGTCGAAGCGCACGTTGTCAAAAACGAAGAACTCGGCTTCGGCGCCGAAATAGGCCGTGTCACCGACGCCCGAGTTTTTCAGATACAGCTCCGCTTTGCGCGCTATCCAGCGCGGGTCGCGGTTATAGTTCTGGCGTGTGATCGGATCGATCACGTCGCACACCATCACCAGCGTCGGGATTTCGTAGAAAGGATCCATGAAAGCGGTCTTTGGGTCCGGGATCAGGAGCATGTCGCTCTCGTTGATCGCGGCCCAGCCGCGGATGCTGGATCCATCCATGCCGAATCCATCGTTGAAGGAATCTTCCGACAACTCGGTGATGGGATAGGAAACGTGGTGCTGCAGTCCCGGGATATCCGAGAACCTCAGATCCAACTGCTTGGCCTGCTTCTTCTTGGCAAACTCCAAGACTTCTTTCGCGTTCATTCAACCTCCTGGGGTGTAAAAACAGAAACTTGTGAGGGAACCCTCTAAGATAACGCACGGCGGTGTCGAATGGCAAAAAAATTTTGGATAGAAGCGATAAATTTGCTCTATCGCCGGTTTGACCGTCAGGAGCGGCCCTTGCGCGGGTATTCCGGAACGCGGCGTTTACCGCGTTCGGCGGAATTTCTCCGGTTGGTCTTTCCGAAATCTGCGCTCTTGAGGCGCTCGACGCGCCAAGCTCGAAAAACGCGTGGGTTACGTTGGAAATCCAATTCGTTCCTCCTTGCCAGGCCGTACCTGGCCGGCTCCGTCAGCGTTTCGGTAGGACCGCGAGCCGGCCAGCGACTCACGGTTTGGGAGCGGGTTCGCTCTGAACCTTCGCTCCCAGCTCTTTGGATGAAGGAAGCCGGGAAACGTCCCAGCCGCCGCCTAAAGCTTTGATCAATTGGACGCTGGCCACCATCTGCTGCTCGCGAAAATTCACCGCCGCCTGCTGGTCGTTCAGTAGCGCGGTTTGCGCCGTGATCACGTTCAGATACGGATCAATGCCAGCTTTGTAGCGCGTTTCGGCTACGCGCAGGTTTCTGGCGGCCGATTCGGTGGCGGATTCCTGCTGTTCGATTACCTGGGCCAGGATTCGCAAAGCTGCCAGATTGTCCTCCACTTGTTGAAACGCGCTCAGAACGGTTTGCCGGTAGTTGGCGACGGTTTGGTCGTAAGCCGCCTGGTATTGTTGGACCGTAGCGCGGCGCAATCCGGCGTCGAAAATCGTTTCAGCCAGCGCAGGCCCGACCGACCAGACCCGGCTTGGCCATTCCAGCCACTTTGCAATGGAAACACTTTCAAATCCGGCCGAGACACTCAGCGTGACGGCGGGGAAGAATGCGGTCCGCGCGATGCCGATCTGAGCGTTGGCCTGCGCCACCGCGCGTTCCGCCGCGGCGATGTCCGGGCGTCGTTCGAGAAGTTGGGAGGGAACGCCTACGGGGATGGGCGGCGGACCCATTCTGCGAGCCTCCAATGGAATCGAGAAGGTTGACGGCGGCTGGCCGGCCAGCACGGCCACCGCGTGCTCGTACTGGGCGCGGAGAACGCCGAGATTGGTGTCCTGCGCTTGGGTCGCCTTGAGTTGTGACTCGGCCTGCGCAACCGCCTCATCGTCAGCGAGCCCAGCCTGGTACAAGTTGCGCGTGAGTCCCAGCGCTTCCTGGTAGGCGCCCACAGTGGAATCGAGCAATTGCTTGAGCGAATCCTGCGAGCGCAGCTCGTAGTAGTCGGCTGCGAGGTCGGCTTGTGCCGAGAGCCGCACGTTCTCGAGATCAGCGGCGCTGGCCTGCGCTGCCAGCGTGTTCGCGGCCACGGTCTTTCGAACGCGGCCCCAGAGGTCCGGCTCCCACGAAGCCTGGAGAGGCAGCAAGTAGGTGGTAAAGCTGGTTCCAATGGTTTGCCCGAACGCGGTCGACAGACGTGAATTCGTGATGCCTGGATTCGCGGTCACAGTTGGGAAGTACTGGGCTCGGGCCTCGCGAATCATGGCTCGGGATGCGACGACGCTGGCCGCCGCGGCCGCGATGTTCTGGTTCGAAACATTCAGTTTCTCTTCAAGCTGATTCAACTGCGGTTCGTTGAACCGCTCCCACCATTTCCCGCGCGGCAGGTCATCGCTGGGCTGAGCCGCCTTCCAATCGCCGGATACGTTCGCCGCGTCCAACTCCTTGTAAGCGGGAGCCGTTGGCGCCGAGGGCCGGGTGTACTTAGGCCCGACGGCGCAGCCGCTCAGCAAGAGCGCCCCAGCCGTTACGAAACCGATTCCTCGAGTGGTTCTGACCATGGCTCACTCGCTGATATAAACGTCGACCAGCTGTCCCGGGTAAAGGTTCAGCTGCTTGGCTTTCTCCACCCGGAAGATGACGGGCAGCACCCGTACATCTACTCGTTCCAGTCTTTGATCGGAAAGCTCGATTTTGGGCGAGACGATGGGCTGCGTCCGGACGTACTGGAGCGGAATCTTCACGTTCGATCCGCGGATGGACATTTGCGCCTTTATGCGAGAAGGATCTGGAAGTCGCGGCACGAGAATTTCGTCCACGTAGCAGCGGACGTGCAGCTGATCGGCGGAACTGCCGAGCACCAGCGCGGGTGTCATTCCTTGCGTGTAGCTTTCGTAGGCGCCCTGGGCCGATACGAAGCCGCCCACCGCGGCATTGATAGCCAGCACTTTCCCATTTCCCGGCGCTCGCAGGCAGTACTTGGAAAGCAGGGCGCTGGCCGACAGATAGGATTTCGTCAAGGCGTTGTATTGTTTTTCCTGGTTGTTGACGTCGTAAATCCAGGCGCCGGCTTTGGTCAGGTCGCGCTGCTTGCGCGCCACTTCGAGATTCGCATGTGCCGTTGCCACCGCATTGCGAGCGCTATCCAAGGCGTCCTTGCTGATCGATTTTGGATCCATATCGAAGGCGCTTTGCTGTTTATCGAGAGCGTCCTGAGCGGTTTTCAATGCCGCCTCGGCGGCGGCCACCTGCGCTTCGGCGACATCCAGCGTTTCTTTCCGCGGCTGGGCCTTCAATTCGTTCAGAAGCGTGAACGCCGCTTGCGCCTGCGATTCGAATTGCTCGGCGGTAGCGCGCTGGATCGAATCGTCAATCTGCAAAAGAAGCGCGCCTTTTTTGACCTCCTGGCCCTCGGCAACCAAAATCTGCTTCACTGTACCCGACACCTCGGGATACACGTTGATGTTCTCGCCGCTCGCCTGGTCGCTTTCCAGGATTCCGTTGGCGTAAATGCCTTGCGGGTACGGATTGGTGGCCGGACTGAAGGCGGGCGGCAGAGGCGGTTGCGTGATGCCAGACAAGTAGGCGGCCACGCAACCACCCAGCACACCGATGATTGAAATGACGAATAAGAGCTTTCTCATGCCGCGCCTCCCTGTTCTGTGCCTGTCAGCCGGCCATCTTCCATCTTCAAAATCCGCGTCGCGTACTCGTAGATTCTGTTGTCGTGAGTGACGATCAAAATGCAGCGCTTCTCATTGAGGATGTTTTTCTTGACGAACCCGACGATGGCATTCCCCGTGTCGCCATCCAGCGACGCGGTAGGTTCATCCATGATGAGAATGTCGGGTTGCCCCGCAATAGCGCGTGCAATGGCCACGCGCTGCTGTTCTCCTCCGCTTAGCTTTACCGGTGGAAGATCGGCGCGGTTCTTCAAGCCGACGATATCCAGGTACTTTTTGGCCTCGCCAATCGCCTGGTCCCACTGCTCGCGCTTCAAGATCAGAGGAATGGCCACGTTTTCGGCCGTGCTCAAGCGCGGAAACAGGTGATAATCCTGAAAAACGAAGCCAACCTTGTGCAGCCGGAAATCCGCCAGCCGGTCGCTCTTCAGACTCCAGATGTTGGCGCCCTCCACGGAAACGCTTCCCGCGTCCGGCCGCAGGATGCCGGAGAGCACACTCAGCAGCGTAGTCTTGCCGCTTCCGGATGGTCCGACAATGTAGAGCATCTCGCCGAAGTAGGCCTCCAGGCTGACGTCTCGCAAAGCTTGGGTCCTGGCTTCGCCTTCGCCAAACCACTTGACCAAACCCGTTGCAGTGATGGCTGGAGCCGGCATATCATCCCCGGAAAATCTCGAACGGCTCGATGCGCAGGACTCTACGAGCCCCGAAATAGCTGGACACCGCCGCAATCACCAGCACCATAACCAGAGACAGCCCCAGATTGAAGTAGGTGATCATGGCGAAATAGTCGGGCAACCTGAGCTTCGCCAGGCTGATGAGAAGGGTGCAAAGCCCGAGTCCCAAGCCGTAGCCGGTGAGAGAAGTAAAAGTGGCTTGAAACAGGACCATTCCCACCAGCACGCGGCTTCTGGTGCCGATCGCCTTGAGCGCACCGAACCTTTCCAGGTTTTCCAAAATGAACGTGTAGAACGTCTGGCCGGAAATGGACAAGCCGACAATGAAACTGATCACCGTCATAATCAGGATGTTGGTCCCCATCCCGGTCTGATACACGTAGAAATTCTTGATCCGCTGCATGAACTCGTCTTTGGTCAAAGCCAGGTATCCCAGCGCCTGCACGTGCTGCTTGATGGCTTGTATGTCGCCGGGGCTCTTGGGCTCGGCCAGCACATAGGAGATGGTGTAGCGGGGACTCGGAATGTATTGAATGGCGCGATTGAAGGTGGTGTACAGAGTCGGAATCCCAAACAGGCCGGAGGCCGCCACTTTTGCGACTCCCACGATGACGCCGCGGTGGTCGTTCAGTTGGAATTCCGAACCCAGGTGAGGGTTGCCGAGTTTCACAAAATCCGCGTCCTGGACCACGATGAAACCGTTCTCGGCATAGATGTCTTCGATTTGGCCTTGGGTGAGTTGCGGCCTGCCGAACAAGCTGGTGTCGTCCAGGCCCAGCACACTCACGTACTGAAAGGTGCCGTCGGGAAGCTTGACCAACGCGCCGCCGGAATAGAGCGGAACCGCGTAGTTGACTCCCCCCATGCTGCGCACCGCATCCAAAACGTAGTCCGGCATTCCGATCGAATTGGCTACCGTTTGGACCGCGGGGTCCATGATCCAGATGGACGCTCCGATGTTAGTCACGGTGGAAAAGGAATGGTACAGGACTCCGATGAACATCGAAGTGGCGAACATCATTCCGAAAACAGCGAAGGTGTTTCCTACCAGCAGCGCCGTGAACTTCGCTTTGTCGTTGACGAGTAGTTTGTAAGCGAGTTTGAGTATCCCTTTCATGGCCTCTTGAGCTACTCGCCAGTGGGTTTCCCTCTAACGCCGGGACCAGCCACCCAAACCCTGCTTGGCACGATCACTTCCAGGTCCGGGATGTCGCTATGAACGGATATGGTTTGTAGTCCGCCCGGCCCGTCGCTCGGGTTGGCCAGGAACTCCAGCCAGTACTGATTCGCAAGATGGTCGCCGATGTCAGCCAAAAATGGCCCGAGGGAATTCAGCGGTCCATAGCTCAGAAAATAAGCTTCCCCGCCGGTTTCAATACCGACGTGCGCCAGTTGCATCTGTCCTGAGTAAATCTTGGAGTTATTGGTGAGATAGTCGGCGCTGGGATGATAGATGGCATAGACGGTGACACCGCCGCGTTGCGCCGCCTCAACGGCTGCCTCGGTAGACGGGTCTTCCCGGTTCTCGACGCCGGCCGGATTGATGCCGTTCGAGATCATCAAAACAGCACGACGCGCGGAGCCCTGATTCCAGCCGTCGATCAAGTCCGCGAGTGCACCGAACGGGCTGGCCGGTTTGCTTCCAGCCGGAGGGTTGAGAGCTTTGATGACGCGTTCCCGATCGCCGGTCGGATTCTCGGCGACTTTCAGCTTCCCGTCGACGATGTAGGCCACTCCAAAAGACGTGGCCGGAGGTTGCGCGCGAATGAACTTAGCGAGTTCTTCAAACTTCGAGCCAACCTCGCAGCTCGAGCAGTTGTCGACCAGCAAAAATATTTCGAGCCCGGCGCGGTCGCCGCGCAGTGGAATCAAATCCACAACCGGGCGCGGGTCATACTGCTGAAAGACGGTAAGGCCTTGTTTGGTGAGTACAGCAGGGGGATGGCCGTAATGGTGGCCAATAGTGACCAGGATGTGTGCCGGAGTGCCTGCCGGTGGCGCGCTTTGTGCGAAAGCAAGGGAGCACGCAGAGATGAGTAACAACAGCATTCTAGCTTTGCTCATATGGAACCTCGTTCGCTAACAACACTTGCATTCGCCTCACCAATAGATGCAGATCCAGCAAGATTGAAAGGACTTAAGCGATCCAAAGCGCGGCCAGACTAAGCCGGTGCGCTATTTAACCCAGGCTTAGACGCGGCAGGCAGCGGGTGATCGCTCAATCGAGCGGGATTCGCTGCTTCCAGTTGTGCGCGCCCTGCGTCAATAAAGATGGCTGGGCTCAAACGATCCCTTCCGGAGGTACAAACATGCGCACGTTACATTTCACAGTCGCGGCGTTTGCTGTGGGTGCTCTTCTTCTGGCCCAGGAAACAGCCTCCGCTCCCGGCGTGCCGGTGCAAATGGTTGTCACCGCTGAAGCGCGCCATGGCAAGGAAGCGCCCGTGCTGCACCCGCAAGACGTCATGGTTTTTCAAGGGAAGCAACATCTTCCGGTCACTGACCTGATGGCTTGTCACGGCGACCACGCGGCGCTCGAACTGTTCCTGTTGATTGACGACGCGTCGGGCACCACGCTCGGCTCGCAGTTGAACGATCTGCGGCACTTTATCGAGGCGCAGCCGGCCACAACTTCAGTCGGAGTCGCTTACATGCAGAACGCCACGGTGAAGATCGGTCAAAATCCGACTGCCGATCATGACAAGGCAGCGAAAGCGTTGCGCTTGCCTTTCGGCTATCCAGGGGTTTCGCCAAGTCCATTTCTATCGCTGAGCGATCTGATTAAACGCTGGCCGGCCAGCGCGGCGCGCCACGAGGTGGTCCTGGTGAGCAGCGGTATCGATCCGCTGGGTGGAGACATTCAGAATCCATATCTGGATACCGCCATCCAGGATGCACAGCGCGCCGGCGTCATCCTGTACACCATTTACACGCCCGCCGCCGGTCACTTCGGGCACGATTATTGGCGCATCAATTGGGGCCAGAATCATTTAACCCAGATCGCGGACGAGACCGGCGGTGAGTCCTATATGATCGGGTTCGGACCGGCGGTCTCGTTTGCGCCGTATTTGGAAGAGATCTCCGATCACTTGGCGAATCAATACCTGGTGAAATTTCTGATCGAGCCGGGAAAGAAGGCCGGTTTACAGGCGGTACGGTTTACGACAGAAGTTCCGAATGCCGATTTAGTGGCTGCGCGCAAGGTGTACGTCCCGGCTGAGGCAAAGTGAGTGGCCTCAATGTGGCAGGCCTAACGCTTCGCGCGCGCGATTGCTCGAAGCATTGAGAGCCTGTTCCAGGTCCAGCCGGGCCGACTCCAGCGCGGCGGTGTCGGAGAAGTCGTCCGGCTTGAGCGCCGGGTCGATCGAAATCGCGATTTGGCCGAAGGGCAAGGGATTGCGAGGCTGGTCCCATTTGTGCGGCTCGCGGAGCGCCGGGTAGCATTCGGCTCCGATGGGGATTAGGGGAACACCGGCTGCAGCGGCAAGCACTAGAGCGCCCGCGCGCGCCACGCGCCGTGGAGCGCCGCCATCCGGCGTGATCAGGGCACTGGCGCCGGCGGAAATCTGTTTGGCTAGCCGCCCCACACTGGGCCATCCGTGATGTTCCCAATCGCCGCGAATCACCCGTAGCCCGAGCAGCCGGCATAGAACGGCCAGGCTGTCGCCTCGTGGTTCGGTAGCCACCATAATCGCCACCTCAGCGCGCGGCTTGCGCTTGGCCAGCGCCACCAACAGAGAAGGTGCACTGTCATGCCAGATCGCCAGTACAGCGCGATCCGGCACATCCGGCCAGGCGTGCGCTCCTGCCGTGGTCAGGCGCGACGTTCGCGCCACTGTCCAGACGTAAATGAAAAGCGCCACCCCGAAAAGCGATGCGCCCAACCAGTGGATCGGGGGCAGGTAGCGCCGAATCCATAACAAGATCGCGTCCAGGCCGCGGGTGAATGCATTGCGGCCGGCAGCTTGGGGGGTGAGGTGCCGGGTAGCCGGCAAGTGCCGAACCAGCTCCGCCAAACGAAGCATTTTTTCCGTCATTCCCTCAGTCATTCTCACTGACAAATGTATAATGGAACTTGATCCCCAATTTGCGGCATTTGCGGGCCACACGTGTGGGCTTGGCTCTAAGCGGCGGCTCGGTTCGCGGCTTGGCGCACATCGGAGTTCTTAAGGCGCTGGCCGAGGCCGGCGTGAAGCCCGCATTCATTGCCGGTACCAGCGCCGGCAGCGTCATTGGTGCAGCCATCGCGGCCGGCATGAGCTGGCAGGAGATCGTTCAGATGGCGCGCGGCGTTTTCTGGCCCAAGCTGCTGCACGGTCCTGCGCTGGAGCGGTTTTGCGAACGCTATTTGCCCCGGTGCTTTTCCGATCTGCGGCTCCCGTTTGCGGCGGTTGCGACCAGGCTTCCCGGTAAACACGCCGTAGCCCTCAGGTCCGGCAACCTTGCTTCGGCCATCAGCGCCAGTTGCGCGATGCGCGTGATTCGCAGACGCGTCCATCGCGATGGGCAAGCATTCAAGGACGGAGGCATCGCTTGTGTTCTTCCAGCCGATGTTTGCCGCCAGATGGGAGCCGATTTTGTGATCGCTTCCGACGTGTGGGAGATCAGCTCCATCTTGCGCGGCGCCGGCATTCACCCGGCTCACCCCAGCGCGCATCGCGTTTATCCGTCGCACTATCGGGCTTCGCTCCGCGCGACGGATCTATTGGTTCACCCGCGCGTTCCAGTGGCTGGATACTGGCCGGGCGAGGCTGCTATCGGGCGAATGGTGGCCGCCGGCGAAACTGCCGCGCGCCGGGAACTGATGCTTGCCAGCGCGGCCAGCTAAGTGAAGCTGAAGTTCCTGGGGACTCGCGGAGAGATCGACATCCGAACGCGCTTGCACCGCATGCATTCGTCGCTCGAAGTGTCCTACAAAGGGCGTGCGGTGATGATCGATTGCGGCCTGGACTGGCTGCGCCGGATTCATCGCATGCGCCCCGACGCGATCGTGCTGACGCATGCTCATCCGGATCATGCCTGGGGATTGAAGAACGGCGCGCCCTGCAGAGTCTACGCAAGCGAACAGACCTGGCGCATTCTCAAGCGCTTTCCGGTGCTGGATCGAACCACCATCGAGCCGCGGCGCCCTTTTGACATTCACGGCATTACGCTGGAGGCCTTTCCGGTGGAACACTCCATTCGCGCGCCGGCCGTTGGTTATCGCATCACCGCCGGAGCGAGCAGCATCTTCTACGTGCCCGACCTAGTCTCGATTTACGACGCTCACGAAGCTCTCCGTGGCATCCGGCTCTACATCGGAGATGGCGCTCGATTGCGCCGGCCCATCGTTCGGAAAACAGCCGGCTCCTTGGTGGGACACTCGCCTATCCGGACCCAGCTTGGCTGGTGCCACCAGGAAGGGGTTCGGAAAGCCCTGTTCACGCATTGTGGTTCGGAAATAGTCCGCGCTGATTCTGGCCAGATAGCTCGATCCGTTCGAAATCTTGGCTTGGAACAAGGCGTGGATGCCGGCATCGCCATTGATGGCATGGACGTTATTTTGCGTTAGACTAGGCTAAGCCTCCAGTTGGAACCGGACCTAGTCCTTTCGCATCAAAGAAATAGACATATCAAGCAGGCCTTGGAGGGACCCGTCGGAGCGCCTCCGGAAGCCTCGCTAAGTTAAACAAAGGAAAAGGAAACTCAACCATAGCCCCGCTGGGGATAGTTTTGGGAGGAACATGGAACAGCTTGAAGATGCGCTGACGGAGCGATCCGAACTGATAGATCTGGTTTCCGGCGAGGCAATAGAGTCGCACGAACTTTTGCCGGGCGGCCTGGAAGAAGAGGATCAGCTCCAAGCGCCTGAATCCCCTTATACGGACGATCCGGTACGCGTGTACCTGCGCGAAATGGGTTCGGTGTCGCTACTGACGCGCAAGGGCGAAGTGGACTTGGCGCGCCGCATGGAGCGTGGAAAATTGCGTGCGCGAAAGACGCTCTCCCGTTCGCCGCTGGTTCGCCGAATGGTTCTTGCGCTGCACGACGACATACGGCAGGGCCGGATGAAATTAGACGAAGTTGTGGAAACCGGCGCCACCGACGACACCGTCAAAGAGCGGAAACGCGCCGAGGGTCGCGATCGATTTGCAAAGGCGATGCGACGCAACCAGGAATTGACCGCTGTCGAAAATAAGCTCGCTTCTCTCGCCCGGCGTCACGTGCACGTGCGCGAGAAATTGGAGAGCAGGCAGGTTCGCCTTCAGGTGAAGTTCTCACAAGCGCTGCGCGAGATTCCATTTACTCCGGCCAAGTGGGGAGCGTTTGCGGACGCTTTGAAGACTGCCGCCGGGGAGATGATCGCCCTCGATACCGAGCTGAAGAAGTACCTGTCGAGGAAGAGCGGCGCTCGCGAGGCGCGCGAGCTGCGGCGCCTGATCCGCGAAAAAGAATCCGAGGCCGGCATGCAGCTGTCTGAAATCCGCCGCGCCGTGTCGCGCGTCGAGCAAGGCGAGCACGAAACCGAACAAGCCAAGAAGCTGCTGGTGGAAGCCAACCTTCGTCTGGTGGTGGCCGTGGCCAAGAAATACGTGAACCGCGGGCTGCATCTTCTGGACTTGATCCAGGAAGGCAACATCGGGTTGATGCGCGCGGCCGATAAGTTCAACTACCATCTCGGTTATAAATTCTCGACTTATGCCACCTGGTGGATCCGCCAATCCGTGACGCGCGCCATCGACGATCAATCGCGCACCATTCGCATACCCGTCCACATGAACGAGAGCCTGACCAAGTTCGTCCGCGCCTCGCGCGATCTGGAGAAGGAGCTGGGCCGCACGCCGAGTAATGAAGAGATCGGCCAGCGCCTGCAAACTACCACGCAGAAGGTGGAGGAGTTGAAGGCTATCTCGCGCGACCCGGTGTCGCTCGATATTCCCGTCGGTAAGGACGGCGAGTCCGCTCTGCGCGACCTCATTGAGGATCGCTGGCTCCAGCCCCTCGGCGATACGCTGTTCGAAAATGACGTTCGGGAGGGAACGGCGGACGTGCTTAAGACGCTGGACCCGACCGAAGAGAAAGTGGTGCGTATGCGGTTCGGCATCGGCTACGATCGCGAGCACACGCTGCACGAAATCGCACAGCACTTCAATCTGAGCCGCGAACGCATCCGGCAGATCGAAGTACAAGCGCTGCGTCGGTTGCGGACCCCGGAGACGGCCCACCGGCTGCGGCCGCTCATGAGCATTCAGTAACGCTGAAGCACGGCGTTCGGGCTATCCTTTCGGATAGCTTCAATCAGAACAATCTTCGGGGCTAACGTTGTTAAACTGGTAGTTGAAGTGACGCGTTACTATTTTGATCACAACGCGACAACGCCCGTATCTACGGCAGTACTCGAAGTACTCGTTCCAGCGCTACTTGAAGTGTACGGAAACGCCTCAAGCATCCATCGGGATGGGCAAATGGCCCGGCAGCGCCTGGAGTCCGCGCGCCGCCAGACCGCCGATCTGCTGCATTGCGACCCCAAGGAACTGGTCTTCCTGAGCGGTGGGACGGAGGCCGACAACCTGGCCATTTTTGGTGTCGTGCGCGCGCATCCCGGAGATCGCAAGCATGTCATCACCTCGGCTATCGAACATCCGGCAGTCCTGAACTCGTGCCGCGAATTGGAGCGCGAAGGCGTCGAGGTGAGCTACGTTCGCGTTGGGTCCGACGGCCTGGTCGACCCCGCTGAAATCCGCCGAGCGCTGCGGCCCTATACCGTGCTGATCTCGGTGATGCACGCCAACAACGAACTCGGAACCATCCAGCCCATCCAGGAAATTTCTCGCATCGCGCGCGAGGCGGGCGTCCTGCTGCATGCCGACGGCGTCCAGGCTGCCGGCCGGATTCCGGTGGACGTGAAGGCCCTGGGCGTAGACTTGTACTCGATGAGCGGGCACAAGCTGTATGCACCCAAGGGAATCGGCGCGTTGTACGTCAACAGCGGAACGCGGCTGCGGCCGATTCAATTCGGCGGACGGCATGAGCGCGAGCGCCGTCCCGGCACCGAAAATGTTCCCGGCGCGGTGTCGCTCGGTTGTGCGGCGGAAGCAGCTGCGTCCGATCTCGGCGAGGAATCCGCGCGCGTTGCCCGCTTGCGCGATCGGTTGGAAAGCGGCATCCTGCATCGCGTGCCGTCGAGCGGCGTAAATGGAAACATCGCGCAGCGCACTCCCAACACCACTAATATCTTCTTCGACGGCCTGGAAGGCGAAGCGATGGTCATTTCGCTCGACCTCAAGGGATTCGCGGTGTCGAGCGGCGCGGCTTGCTCCAGCGGCGCGGTCGAGCCGTCGCACGTTTTGCTGGCCATCGGCCTCCCACGCGAACGTGCCCGCGCCAGCCTGCGATTTTCGCTCGGCCGCTCCAATACCGCGGAGCAGGTGGACGCATTGATCGACGCCGTCGCGGAATCGGCCGCGCAGTTGCGGCATCTCTCCCCAACCTATAGCGCCCGTGCCTGACAACATCACTGCCGTTGCCATGTCGGGCGGAGTGGATAGCTCCGTCGTTGCGGGCTTGCTGCGCCGGCGCGGCCAGCCGGTGGTCGGCTTGACCATGCAGCTCTGGAACCAGCGGCGGCTTCCCGAATTGGTTCCAGAGGGCGGCACAACCGGCCGCTGCTGCTCGCTCGACGATGTCTATGACGCGCGCTTCGTCGCGCAGCATCTGGGCATACCTTACTACGTCGTCAACTTCGAAGACCGCTTCGAGCAGCAAGTAGTGCGCCCGTTCATCGACGAATATCTGGCGGGCCGCACGCCCATTCCCTGCACGCTCTGCAACAACTTCATCAAGTTCGATCAATTTTTGGATCTGGCCGCGGGCGTCGGCGCGTCGCGAATCGCAACCGGCCATTACGCGCGCGTTTCGTATGACGACCCCAGCGCCCGCTACCAACTGCGCCGCGGCGTCGACCGCGCTAAGGACCAGACTTATTTTCTGTTCGGCCTCACGCAGGATCAGCTCGCCCGCACCGAGTTCCCGCTGGGCAGTTTCAGCAAGCCGGAAGTACGCGGACTGGCGCGCGAGCTTGGCCTCCCCGTGGCCGAAAAGCCCGACAGCCAGGAGATCTGCTTCGTTCCGAACGGTGACTATGCGGCCTTCATCGATGCCTATTTCCGCGAGCGCGGGATTGAGCCCGAGCGCACGCGAGGCGAGATTGTGGATACCGAAGGCCATGTGCTCGGCGAGCACGCCGGCGTCCATCACTTCACCGTGGGACAGCGCCGCGGGTTGCGTGTCGCGGCGGGCGAGCCACTGTACGTGATTGCGACCCGGCCAGAGGCGCAGCGCGTCATCGTCGGCCGCAATCAGGATCTGCTTCGCGCGTGCCTTCATGCCAAGGACGTCAACTGGGTCTCCGTCGCGCCTATCTCCGAGCCCGTGCGCGCCCAAGTCAAAATCCGCAATAAGCACGACGCGGCCGAGGCGACGCTCTATCCCACAACGGACCCGGCGCGCGTGGAGATTCGCTTCGATCAACCGCAGCGCGCCGTGACTCCAGGACAAGCCGCCGTCTTCTACGATGCCGACCTCGTGCTGGGCGGCGGGTGGATAGAATAACGTTCATTGAGTACCTGATCGCCCAGTTCGTCTTGTGGTCGCTCGCGCATTCGCCTCCAGGCTTGGCCCGCTTCTACGCCAAGGTTCTGGACCTGGCCGTTCCACGCTTGCGACGTACCGCGCGCCGCAATCTCGAGCTGGCCTATCCAGACCAGACGCCGGCCGAACGCGAGGCCGTCATAGACGAAGTGTTCCACTCCATCGCGCGGCTGCTCTATGCCTTCGCGCACTTCCCACAAATCAATCGCAAAAACATTTCCGATTGGATCCGTTACGAGGGCCTGGAGAACTATCTCGACGCGAAAAAAGCCGGCCGCGGGATTCTGATTGCAACGGCTCATTTTGGGAATTGGGAGTTGAGCGCCTTCGCGCATGCTCTGATGACGGAACCGATGCACGTGATGATCCGCCCGCTCGACAACCCCTCCATCGACCGGCTGGTAGAAGAACGCCGCCGGCTGTCCGGCAACCAGCTGATCTCCAAGCGTGAAGCCGCGCGCGCCGTACTGCGCGCCTTACAATCTAACCAGGCGGTGGGCATCCTGATCGATCAGAACACTTCCGCGGACGAAGGCGTTTTCGTCGATTTTTTCGGCACTCGCGCCTGCGCCAACACCGGATTCGCTAAACTGGCGGCGCATACCGGAGCGACTGTGATCCCGGGTTTCGCGGTCTGGAACGAGCCGGAAGGCCGCTACGTGCTCCGGTTCTACCCGCCGGTGGCGATGACAGGCGACGCTGCCAAGGACACGCAGAACCTTCATGTGAAACTTGAAGAAGTGATTCGCGAGCACCCCGGCCAGTGGCTCTGGATTCATCGGCGTTGGAAAACCAGGCCATCGGGCGAGCCGTCGTTGTATTGAAGCGAAATATCATATGTTTACGGTAAGTCATTGATTTAAATTGTTTAACAGGTTTGAGTAACCGTACGGTCTTGCAAGACATCTTTTGAAGAGATGCCGGTCCCCTTTTCACGGCGCACCTTCTTGTTCTCCTCAGCCGTCGCGTCCATACTGCCTCGCCTGCTCCGCGCCCAAGATGCAAATGGGGCCTCGAAAGACACCACCTTCAGCACCGACGTACGCGTTGTCAACCTCTTCGCAACGGTGCGCGACAAGCAGGGAAAAATCGTCCGCGATCTCGTGAAGGACGACTTCGCGCTGGACGAAGACGGGCACCCGCAAGAGATTCGCTACTTCTCGCGCGAGTCCAACCTTCCGCTGACGCTCGGACTATTGGTGGATACCAGCGGAAGCATGCGCCGAGTGCTCGGCGAAGAACATACCGCCAGCTATCGCTTTCTAGACCAGGTGCTGACCGACAAAGACCGAGCCTTCGTCATTCATTTCGACCGCCAGGTGGAGCTTTTGCAAGACCTCACCTCGTCGCGCAAGAAACTCGAAGACGCACTGGCTGAGCTTGAACCTAGCGAACCGCAGCGGCAGCGCGGGCAATGGAGCGGCGGTGGACGCGGAGGCTACGGTGGCGGACGCCGCGGCGGAGGTGGCGGAGGAGGCACAGAACTTTACGACGCGGTCATGCTCGCTTCCGACGAGCTCATGAAAAAGCAGACCGGACGCAAAGCGCTGGTACTGCTCACCGATGGCGTCGACAATGGCAGCAAGGTGCCGCTGGCCCGCGCGGTGGAATCGGCGCAGCTCGCAGACACGTTGGTCTATGGAATTCGCATCGCCGATCCCGACGCCAACGGCAACAACTTCGGACATCGCCGCGGCGGCATGTACGGCCGCGGTGCGCCTCCGCCCTACGTCTACGGCGACCGCATCGATGGCAAGAAAATTTTGCAGCGCCTTTGCCAGCCTACCGGCGGAGCTTATTTCGACGTCACCGGAAAGCAGCCCATCGACGCCATCTACAGCCAGCTCCAGGAAGAACTGCGCAACCAGTACAGCTTGGGCTACACCTCGGATCGCGCCGGCGCTGGTCCCGGCTATCGCAGAATCCATGTAGCGGTGAAGCGCGACGGCGTCAGCGTGCAAACGCGCGACGGTTACTACGCCACGAGTTAGATCGCCACGATGGCGGCGCTCACCGGCTTCGATCCCACCGGAATCAGCATGAACAGCGGTCCTTTCTTCCAGCGCCGCTGCTCGCTCACCGCGCGTGTGACGTTGGGAATGCGAATCACGGCCATGTCGCCCGACACCTGATTCAGCACCAGCGCGTACTGATCGTCCGGCGTAATGGCGATGTACGAGGGCCGCGTTCCGACGGGCGTCACTGCTACGACGTTCTTGGTAACCAGGTCCAGGATGCTCACATCGCCGGACTCGGGATTCGCGACAAACAAGTATCCAGTGGAACCAGCAGAGCCGGAAGCAGCCATCGCGCCGGGACTGTGTCCGGCCAGCACTGTCTTCTCCACTTGCGGCGTGTAATAAGGTTGCACCACCACCACGGCGTCCATCCCGGCGCCGGTGACGAACAACTCACCACCGTCGGCCTTGAAGCATAAGTGATCGGGACGAACCGAGAGCGGAAGATTCACGGCCAGCTTGCGCGTCGGCACATGATAGACCGACAACATGCGCTCGCTCGTGTTGGCAGCCAGGAGTTGCTGCGAATCCGGCTGGAAGCGAACCAATCCAATTTCTCCGGGCGTCGCAATCAAAGGAAACGCCTGGCGCCTGACCAGGTCGACGAACGAGATCGCGCGCGCCGCGCCGTAGCTGATGGCTAGCGTGGCGCCATCGGGGGAGATCTCCAGGTCCACCGGATCGGCCGGAAGCGGCAGAGTCCAGTCGATGCGCATCGGATCGAGCGCGAGCCTCACCAGTTGCCTGGGCTCGTTGCACAGTACATACAGAGCGCGGCCCGCTAGCCGCATGGTCAAAGCCGAGTGCGCCACCTGGAGCCTGCCCGCGAGCGTCAGATTCGCGGTGTGGATTTCATGTACTGTCCCGTTCAAGGGCGTCAAGGCGTACACCCGCCCGGTTTCCGGCCGAGCCACCACCGCCGTCGGAGCCCCGTCGACATGAATGTGGCGCGCGACCGCGAAAACTTCCAGGTCCACGGCCGCCACCGCGCCGCCTTCCTGGTTGGCAATGAACGCGTAGCCGGAAAACCCTTTGGCTTTGGGGCGCGTGCACGCAGCCAGGCCGGCCATGCCTCCCAACAAAATGGATCGCCGCGTCAGCATCGACTCCATTTTGCCACGCGTCCGCAGCCAGAAAAATCCGCAGCTGAAAATGACGCAACGAACATCAGTGCCACGGTTGCTATAATGGCTCGGTCTCGCCCGCGTTGCCCTCTGCTTGGCTTCGATTGATGAGGAGGACCATTGCACCGCCTGATTTGGCACCACGCCTCTCGCACCTTGCCCCGCACCGCTCTTTTATTCGCCTTCGCCGGCGCTGTGCTGGCCCAACCGCCGCTGCTGTACAACCGTTCGGTGAGCAACGCGGCCAGCTACATGCCGAACGGTATCCCTGCCGGAGCGGTGGCGCAAGGATCGATGTTTACGCTTTTCGGAACGCGTCTCGGACCTACTCCGGGCGTCTCGGCGATCTCTTTTCCGCTGGGCAACGCGCTGGGAGGAATTTCGATCAACGTCATTCAGGGCAGCACCACCGTGAGCGCCATTCCCGTGTACGTAAGCGCGGGCCAGATCAACGCCATCATGCCTTCCAATGCGCCGCTCGGCATGGCTTCGCTACAGGTGGTTGCCTCCAACACGCGCAGCAACCTGTTGCCGGTGCGGATTGTCAGCAGCGCATTCGGAATCTTCAGCGCCAAGGGAACCGGCGAGGGCCCCGGCATTCTGCAGAACTACATAACGCAGACCAACCAGCCCGTCAATTCGCCGACCATTACCGCGCAGCCAGGACAAGTGATTATCCTGTGGGGCACCGGGCTCGGCCCTGTAAGTTTTCCCGATAACGTAGCGCCCCAAGCGGGCAACCTGCCCGTTGAGACTGAAGTTTTTGTGGGCGGAGTCTCCGCGGCGGTGCAATACAACGGACGCACACCCTGTTGCTCATCCATCGACCAGATCGTCTTCACGGTTCCGGACAACGCCCCACAAGGCTGCTGGGTTCCGGTCTACGTGCGTACCGGCGGCACCACCGTCAGTAATGTCGTCACCATGGCGATTTCGTCCGATCCGAATAGTTGCAGCACCGACGTGCTCCCACAAATCACATCGGCCTATATCAAGGGAGAAAGGGTCAGCGAAGCGATGTTCACCCGCACGGATACTGAGGAAGACGTAGGTCTCTCCGTGCCGCAGGAAGTCACGTCTGAATATCAAGTCTCTTTCGCCTTCGAGCCAAATCCTGGTCCGTACCCATTCAATCCCGCCATTGCCTTCCCGCCCACCGGAACCTGCACCGCCTATGAAGAGCCCGGCGACCTGCTGGACTCGAGCCCTCTTCCTGATATGGTGCCGACCACCATTCCGCTCGATCTGGGCCCGCCCTTCCAACTCACCGGACCGGCCGGCAGCAAGACTCTCAACTTCGGTTTCTCGGGCGCGCGCGTTGGCTACATAGGTGGTCTCATTAGCAATAACATTCTTCCCAGTACGCTGTTTCTTAATCCCGGATCGTTCACTTTACAGGGCTTCGGCGGCATGGATGTGGGCCCATTTACAACCAAGTTCAACATCCCGCAGCCGGTCACTTGGACCAATCGCGCTTCGACTACCATCGTTCCCCGAACTCAGCCCTTGACGCTGAACTGGAGCGGCGGCGATAGCGGGCAAGTAGTCGCGATCCTTGGTTTTGGAGTCGACATGCCCAGCAACTCCAGCGCCGCTTTCCTTTGCATCGCCCCGTCAGGCGCAACCAGCTTCACCGTCCCCACGGATATGCTCTCGAACCTGCCGGCTACTCGCACCGATCCTTTGCAATCCAAAGACGTCATTTACATCATCACCTTGGCCGGCAGCAGCATCAGCAATCTCGGAGCCAGCGGCCTGGATGTCGGGATAACAGGATATTATTCGATCCTCGGAAAGACGGTGGTGTACGAATGATGCTGCATCTGTCCCGCTCCACCAAATTGATGAGCTTCGGCATCGTCCTGAGCCTTGGTTGGTTTCTGTTTGAAAGCTGCGACTGCGACGAGGAGACCAAGGAGCAGAATTTTCCAGGCTTTTGGGTGGCTTGCGCCGGCAACAAGCCTACCCTGATGACATACAACGACAACAATGCAACCATAGTCTCCCAGGATCAAGCCGGCAATTTCGATCCCGCTGACTGGGACTGCTCCCATGACGCGAAATCGCCGTCTTACAAAGGATCCGAAGACAGGCCACCATTTACGATCAGCACCCAGTCGGGGCCCGGTGGTCACACAATCAAGGGACACGCCACGGCGCGGACGTTGACAGCCTATTTGCCGGAGCTCCGCGACTTGCCGTTCCTTCCCGATATTCCACCGTCGCCGGCCGCGCCTGCTTGCCAATCTTCGTTTCCCGACGTTTTCGGCACCAATCAACTTAATGCGGTGGTCACGCAAATTACCACCTGTCCGTTCGCCATCAAGGCGGTGATCCCGGTGGTGGCCGCGCCATTGCAGGTGGCCATCACACCGGACGGCTCAACCGCGCTGGTCACCAGCTTTAACAATGCCGTGAGCTTTATCGACCTGTCGACGAACAAGGTCGCCTATACTCTCACGACCGCTTCCAACATAAACCCGCACGGCCTGGCGATTTCGCCGGATGGAAAGCGCGCTTATATCACAAGTTTCAATTCCTCCAACGCCGTGGTGATTGTGCTTGACCTGACCTCGCCGACCAAAGCAACCATCGCCACCATTCCGACCATCTCTTTTCCTCAGGGAGCTACGCTTACGCCGGACGGCTCGCAGCTTTGGATCACCTCTCCGCTGGCTACAGGAGTGGATATCATCGATACGCTCACCAACACGCGCGTGACCGCGCTCGCCATCAATCAATCGGTGGACGTGGCCTTCAATTCCACCGGCACGCGCGCCTATGTCACCAGCCAGTCCACCACCCCCGGCCAGGTCTACCAAGTGAACACGGGCACCTATCAGACCATAAACACCTACACGGTGGGCGTGGGACCCACCGACATCAAGATGGCCTATGGCAATGGGTTCCTGGTTGTGAACAATAACGGCGAAAGTTCGGAATCGATTATCGATTTGAAGCAGAACGCGGTAAAGACATTGCAAGTGGGACTCAACCCGAGCGGACTTGTGTTCATGCAATAGAGACACGAAAGTATGCTTCCGTATTACCCTCAGCCCGTGCTTCATTTGGGCCCGCTTCAGATTCACGCGTTCGGCGCGCTGGCAGCCATCGCCGTCCTGGTGGGCGGACGCGTCATCTTGCTGCGCGCGCACCGCCAGGGAATCCCGGTCGAACAAATGTTCCGCTTTTGTTTTTGGGTCTACATGTGCGCGATGGCCGGAGCGTTCTTCGCGAAAATCTTGTGGGACGATTTTCCGGAGGTGCTGGTGCATCCTGCGCTGATTTTGCACCAGAGCCTGGGCGTGCGATCGGTGGGTGGGATTACGTGCGGGTTCCTGGCCGCGGTGGCGTGGTGCCGTTATCACCGGCTCTCGGCGCTCGATACCATGCGGAGGCTGGACATTATCGCGTACGCGATGCCGATCGGATGGATGATCGGGCGGCTGGGATGCACGCTGGCGCACGACCATCGCGGCCTCGCTTCCACCAGTTGGATCGCGGTGAATTTTCCCGAGGGCCCGCGTTATGATCTTGGCCTGATCGAATTTTTATTTCTCATCGTCATGGTAACCGGGTTCAAGCTGCTGGACCGGCGGCCGCGGCCGGTTGGATTCTTCTTCGGCTTGTACGGCGTGGTGTACGGCGGATTCCGCATCTGGCTCGACACCTTGCACCTGCAGCCGAATCGCTTCTATGGCGGGATCGCGGGCGTCCTGGTGGGCTTGGCGGGCTGGGCTGTGATGCTGGCTCTGGAGCGCTCGCCCCAAAACCCGGAGCACCCTCCTGTCAGCCGTTCGACACCCCAGGCGGCGACCTAACTGGACGCGAGCTGCCGCCCCGTGGAGCCCTTCCTCGCTATCGTCATTTAAATTGATGCCTTCGGTTGGATGTGCTACGCTTGGAAAGACTGTAAGACCTCCCGCTATTCCTCTGAAATGCCGATAGATGGGTGTAGCATAACCCAGGCAATGCCGAAGGAGCCCGACGACTATCTACCATGAACGTCCGCTCGCTGTTTAGCTTGTTTTCTTCCGATCTTGCCATCGATCTTGGCACTGCCAACACCCTTGTCTACGCCAAAGGAAAAGGCATTGTGGTCAATGAACCGTCCATCGTGGCCATCAACAAAACCAATGGCGAAGTGGAGGCCGTCGGCAAAGAAGCCAAGGACATGCTCGGCCGCACGCCCGGCAACATCGTCGCCATCCGGCCCATGAAGGACGGCGTCATCGCCGACTTCAAAGTCACCGAGCGCATGCTGAATTACTTCATCTTGAAGGCGCATGGCCGCAAGGTGCTGGTGCATCCGCGCATCGTCATCGGCGTTCCCAGCGAAATCACCCAGGTGGAAAAGCGCGCGGTCATCGATTCAGCCTATCGCGCCAAAGCCAGCGAGGTGCACCTGGTGGAACAGGCCATGGTGGCGGCCATTGGCGCGGGCCTGCCGGTTACGGAACCTTCCGGAAACATGGTGGTGGATATCGGCGGCGGCACCACCGACGTGGCTGTCATCTCTTTGTCGGGCATCGTCTATTCCCGGTCGGTGCGAGTGGCCGGCAACCAGATGGACGACGCCATCATGCAGTACCTCAAGCGCAAATACAACCTGCTGATCGGCGAACGCACCGGCGAGGCTATCAAAATTCAGATCGGCTCGGCCTATCCACTGGACAAGCCACTGACGATGGAGATCAAAGGGCGCAACCTCATCGAGGGGGTGCCCAAGACCCAAACTATCGACGACAGCGAGATTCGTGAAGCGCTATCTGAATGTGTAGCCACTATCATGAACGCCATCCGCGTAGCGCTGGAACGCACGCCGCCGGAGCTGAGCGCCGACATCAGCGACCGCGGCATCGTTTTGACCGGAGGGGGCGCGTTGTTGAAGAATTTAGATAAGCGCATCCGCGAGGAAACGGGATTGCCGGTATCCATCGCCGAGGATCCCCTGGCGAGCGTGGTCTTGGGAACCGGCAAAATGCTAACGGACTTTAAATTGCTCCGAAGGGTTGCGATCGAATAAAGAGCGGCTATCGAATAATTGTCTCCCAACTGACGGTAGACGCGATGTAATGTAATATGGACTTCTTTCTCAGCCGCTACCGCAACATCACGGTCCTGCTGGTCGTGATTGTCGCGCAGTTGATGCTGATCGCCTACCAGGTCAAAAGCAACAAAGACATCCCGCTCATGCGAGTGTGGGCCGTCACGACGGTTACACCGGTGGAGCAAGTCCTGGAAGTCGTCCGCAGCCACACCTGGGGCTTCGTCGAGGATTATTTCGTCCTGCTGGGCGTCAAGGGCGAGAACGACAAGCTCAAGCACGAAAACGGCCAGTTAAAGCTTGAGAACCAATACCTCAAGTCCGAGCTCAACACGGCCGACCGTGCGCAGACGCTCAGCGTATTTCAGGCCCATAGCCAATCCAAAACCGTTGCGGCTCGCATCATCGGAAACGGCACCGGCGCCAATTCCAAGGTGGTGTTTGTCGACCGCGGTTCTGCCAGCGGCGTTGAAAGCGGCATGGCGGTGGTGACGCCGGACGGAATCGTCGGCAAGGTAGTGGATGCCTATCCTACGGCCGCGTTGATCATGCTCATCACCGACCCCACCTTCGCCGCCGGAGTCGTATCGCAGAAGAATCACGTGCGCGGCACGCTCAAGGGCCAAGGTCACAGCGAGTGCCTGGTGGACTATGTGCAAAACGAGGAGCGGGTGGACCCGGGCGAAATGTTCTTTACTTCCGGCGACGACCGGATTTTCCCCCGGGGCTTTCCGGTCGGCCAGGTCAGCGCGGTGCGTAATGGCAAGACTTTCAAGGAAATCTACATCACGCCCAGTGGGATGCAGGGTGGGCCAGAAGAGGTCTTAATCGTCTTGCAGGGGGTGCACGAGGAGATCCCGGATGGCGAAATCGCGTCGCCCGGCTACAAGATTCTCCAGCCGCCCGCCGATACGGAGGCGGCCGGCGCCGACCCAAGCGCCGGTGCGCTCGTCACGGATGCCGATCGTCTGAAGGAACAATACAAGCAGGCCGGTCAAGCCCAAAACCACGTGTTCGGCGAGGGAGTGCCGGGATCGAAGCCTCCGGACTTTACTAAGATCCCGGGTATTCGCGCGGCTGCTGGCGACGCTGCCTCGGGTGGGTCCGCCAGGCCTGCCGCGCCTGCCGCCGCGGCAACGCAAAATCCAGCGCAGCCGGCGTCAACCAGCCAGAACAGAACCAGTCAGAATCCGGGCGGCGGAAACAACCCGCCGGCTCCGAGCGCCGGGGCTCCCGCCAAAGCTGTATCCTCCAAGGCTTCCCAAACCGCGGACGCCCCCAAGCCAAAGCCTCGGCTCAGCGCTCCCATTCTGGTGACCGACCCGACGGATGCGGATCCGGACTCGGCCACTGCCGCGAGTCCTGCGAACAACGTCAAGCCGCCCGCTCCCGCGCAAACCCCGCCGCAAGCGGCGCCCAAGCCTGCCGCCCCCAGGCCTCAGACGCAGACCAATCCATGACCGAATACGGCGATCAACTGCTGGATAAGCCGGTACGAAAAGAATCGGCCGACGCCATGCGATTCGTGTGGCTGATCGTGATTCCGCTCCTCGCGATTCTCTCGCAGGTTTATGTTCCCCGCTTCGTATCGTTTCTGTCGTATTTGGAACTGCCGCTTCTGATCACGGTTCACTTCGCGCTGAACCGGCGCAGCCCGATCGCGGCTGTCTTCTACGGCATGTCCATTGGTCTGGTGCAAGATTCGCTGTCGAACCAACCCATCGGGATGTTCGGCATCGTCAAGACTCTGGTGGGATACTTCGCCGCCTCGGTGAGCCTGCGCTTCGACGTGGAAAATCCGGTCGTAACATTTATTCTGAGCTTTTTCTTTTATTTCTTTCACCAGTTCTTTTATTGGGTGCTGGCGCGAGCCTTGCTCGGCGAAGCAGTCAATTTCGATGTACAGCAAAGCCTGGTCTTTGGCCTATTGAACGCGGCCGTCGCTCTGCCGCTGTTTCGTATTTTGGATAAACTGAAGGTAGCCGCTTAAATCCCTAGGACTCGTGTGTGAAACTGCGGAACGACCGCGAACATCAGCAAATCGCGACGGACGACCTTTTGCGCGACGACAGCAAATTTGCGTCCGGGAAAATCGCCTTTTTCCAGTACCTCATGGTCGCGATCTTTCTGTTCCTGATCACCGGTTTCTGGGACTTGCAGGTTCGTAATCCCACGCTCTACCAGGAGCGCGCGATGCAGAACAGCATCAAGGCCATCCCGGTGCTTGCTCCGCGCGGCAAGATTCTGGACCGGGACGGGCGCGTGATTGTCGACAATCATTCCTCGTTCACGCTATATCTGTCGCGCGAAAACTTGAAGATGGAGCATCTCCGGCCCATCGCCGAAGGCCTGAACCTGGATTACGACGCCCTGGTTACGCGCGTGCGCCGTTTTAATTCGCGGGGCGAGCCGCAATATCATCCCATCCCCATCAAGGAAGAGCTGACCCCGGCCGAGCTGGCCTTCGTCGATTCGCATAAGGATGAAAACACATTTCCGGAACTCGAGGTGATCCGCACGCAGCATCGCCTGTACCCGCGCGACGGCCTGGCCGCGCACGTGATCGGCTACGTGGGTGAAGTGAGCGAGTCGGAGTTGAACACGCCCGAGTTCGCGAGCTTCCACCAGGGCGACATCATCGGCAAGGACGGCATCGAGCGCGAGTACAACGACGTGCTGATGGGCACCGATGGCCAGCGCCGCGTGGAAGTGGACAGCTTCGGCAACGAGCGCCGCGTCCTGTCCGAGGACAAGGAGTCGATTCCCGGCAGGACTCTGCAGCTCACCATCGATCTCGATCTGCAAGCGGTGGCCGAACTCACGCTGGAGAATCGCCGAGGAGCCGTGGTGGCGCTCGACCCGCGCAACGGCGAAGTGCTCGCCATGGTGAGCCGCCCGGCTTTCGATCCCAATCTGTTCGCCGGACGCATTCGATCCAAGGATTGGAGCGAGCTGGTGAACAACCCGGCGCATCCGCTGATGAATCGAGCCATTCAGGCCCAGCAGGCGCCCGGCTCGACATTCAAACCGATCATGCTACTGGCTGGGCTGGAAACTGGCGCCATCGACGACAATTTCCATGTCAACTGCCCCGGCGGCGCTAATTTTTATGGCCGCTTCTTTAAGTGCTGGGGCAAGCACGGAACGGTTGGCATACACGAAGCGTTGGTGCACTCCTGCGATACCTTTTTCTACAATGTCGCCAACCGCATGGATATCGACGATATCGCCCGCTATGCGGAGATGGTCGGCTACGGGCACAAGACCGGCATCGATTTGCCCCATGAAGCCGAAGGCGTGGTCCCGTCGCGCAAGTGGAAGATCCGCAATTTCCGCGAGAAATGGTACCCGGGCGAGAATATCTCGGTCGGAATCGGCCAGGGCGCGACCACGGTGACACCGCTCCAGATGGCCTCGGCCATCGGCGGTCTGGCCGTCGGTGGAATGTGGTTCCAACCACACCTGATCAGAGATGCCGTGCATCTGATGCCGGCCCGGCGCGCCGAAGTGAATCTGGACAATATTCGAAAGGTCATTTCCGGCATGTATGGTGTCGTCAATGAAGGCGGCGGCACCGGAGTCCGGGCGCACATCCCCGGCATCGATGTATGCGGCAAAACCGGCAGCGCTCAATTGGTGTCCAACGACGCGCTCCGGGCCGGCTTCAAGCAGGGGAAAGACATGAAAGACAATGCCTGGTTCGTCGGCTTCGCTCCCTGCAGCGCGCCCGAGATCGTAGTGGCCACGCTGTTTGAGAATGGCGAACACGGCCAGCTGGCCGCTCCCATCGTGCGCGACGTAATCAAGGCTTACTTCGACAAGAAAGCCCGGCTTGCCCAACCGCCGCCGCAGATCGCCGCGCTTCCTCCGCAAATCCTGCAACCGCCCGCGCCCGTGGCAGCGCCCGCCGCCGTCACTACTCCAACCGCCGGGGCGAACCCGTAATGGCCGCCTACCGTTCTCTCCGCGATCTCGATTGGCTGATGCTATTTCTGGTCTGCGCCCTGTGCGGCCTGGGCGTGCTACAGATTTTCAGCGCCACCTACGACACCCATTACTCCGATGCCTGGTGGAAGCAGGTTATCTGGATCGCCGCCGGGTTCATCGCCATGTGGATCGCGACGCTCATCGACTACCACACGCTGATCTCCCAGACCCCGGTACTCTACATTCTTTCAGTCGTTACGTTAGTCGCCACCTACGCGCTCGGCATGAGCGCCTTCGGCTCGCGGCGCTGGATCGGAACCGCCAGTTATCATCTCCAGGTTTCGGAATTCGTTAAGATAGTAATTGTTCTTCTGGTAGCCAAGTATGTGACCGATCTGAAGACCGATCAGCTCCAGTTGCCCGATTTGCTCAAGCTGGGCGGGTTGGTTGGCCTTCCGATGGCGTTGGTGATGTTGCAGCCGGATCTGGGGACGGCGTTGACGTTTCTTCCGGCTTTGATGGCGGGTATTTTTCTGGCGGGTTTTCGTTGGCAGTACGCAGTTGCGTTTTTGGCGATTGTAGCGGTGGTGGCTCCAGCGAGCTATTTTTTTGTGCTGAAGGACTATCAGAAAGCGCGCCTCATCAGCTTCATCGATCCCAGCCAGGATCCGAAGGGCTCCGGCTATCAAGTGATCCAGTCCAAAATCGCGGTCGGCTCCGGCGCGCTATGGGGGCAAGGCGTTACCAAGGGGACCCAAACCCAAGGGCGCTTTCTGCCGGTGCCGCACAAGGATTTTATTTTCTCGGCCTTCGCCGAAGAGCACGGTTTCGTGGGCGTGATCGTCGCCTTAGGGATGTATTTTCTTCTGCTCATGCAAATTGTGGAAAACGGACAAACGGCCTCGGACCGGGCCGGGATGTATGTCTGCATGGGCGTTGCGGCAGTATTGTTGTTTCACGTTTTAGTAAACGTCGGAATGGTGGTGGGAAGGATGCCGGTCACGGGCATTCCCCTGCCGCTAATGAGTTCCGGCGGATCGAATATCGTTGCGGTTTTTGTGATGCTGGGGCTCGTGAACAATGTGCGGCTCCGGCGATTCGTAAATTGAAGCGGCCGGGTTACGGCCGGGATTTAAGAAGATTGAGGGGTTAACGAGCTTAGGGGTTGCCGCGGATTCGCGCGTCCGAGTCCGCCCAGCCCGGTCGCCTTCCAAGGTGTTGAGAAAAGCGTCTCCACCCGCGAAGGCCCAAGATTTTTCGTCAGCGGCGCCGGGACAACGGTCCTATGGATCACCCGGCGGCCTGAGTGGAAGGCCCTCAGTTCCTTGATCCTGCCGTTCCCGCCATGAAACTGTAGAAGCGCACAGCGCGGGGCGCGCTCGCTACAGTGAAAAACCTCGCGGCCCGCTGCGTTGTGCGCGAGGTTATTGAGGAGTATTCATGAGCAAGGAATTGGTGATCTCGGCGAATCGCCACGAAACCAAGGTTGCGATTCTTGAAGACGATCAACTGGTCGAGGTTTTTTTCCAGCGGGCCAACGAATATTCTCTGGCCGGCAGTATCCACAAAGGACGCGTCACGCGTGTCTTGCCGGGCATGCAGTCCGCGTTTGTGGACTTGGGCCTGGAGCGCGACACGTTTTTGTATGTGTCCGATTTCTTCGAAGAAAACGAGGATTTCGACCGCGTAGCCGTCACCCGCGAGAGCCGCACGGCGGAGCGAGGCCGCGGCGCGCCTGCGGAAGCACGGACACCTGAGGCGGCGGCCCCCCCCGCCGCGGAAACCGCCACCACCGAAAGCGCTGAAGAAATCTCTGGAGAAGCGCCGCCCGAGGCCGCCTCAGCCCCGTCACGCTCGGAGGAGGGCGATGGCCGGGACCGCCGCGGCCGCCGTTCGCGCCGCCGCCGGAACCGCGGACGTGGATTCCCCGAGTCGAAATACGCTTCCGAACCCTCCCGCGCCGCCCGCGCGCCGGAATCCGCCGTCGCTTCCGAACCGCTTCCCGAGCCGGCCCGGGAAACCGCATCCGGTGAATCGGGCGAGTTCGCCGTGCTTCCCGGCGAATCGCTGGCCAAATACCGCCATGCTGCCATTCAGCCCCTGGACGACGCCGAGGAAGAGGAGATTCGCAGCCTGCATCCAGATGCCGGGGCGGGCGCCGAGAGTTCAATGCAAGCGGGCGCGGTCGAGGATGCCCTGCCCGAAGAACCGGATTCATCGGCCGAGGAAATGACGGCCATCGAGGAAGAAAGTATCTCCGCTGTTACAGTCCAAGCCATTTCGTCCGCGGCCTCCGAATCCACGCCTGCAATGACTCTGGATGAAACCAGCCTGGAAGCTGAAATCGAGGAGGCGGAGGAGGCCGAAGACTTGCAGCAAGCTGCCGAAGCTGCGGCCGAAGCCGCCGCCGAATCGGCTGGTTCGGATGAGGAAGAACCTGCGCCCGCGGCCGCATCGGAAGAACCGTCTGAAGGCGCGGCCCAAGAAGGTCAACCCTCCGCAAGCCAGCCCCAGACCGCGCAGCTTCGGGAACAAGGCGGCCGATACATGCACCGCATGCCGCGCCGCATGCGCCGCAAGATGCGCGGCGGGACATTTGCGGATGCCAGACCCGAGTCAGGCCGCCGCGGTGAGGCAACCGCTGCACCATCCTCCGAGCCCGCCCTCTCTAGGTCGGAAACATCGCGAACCGTGGCTCGCCCCGAAAGACCGCCCCAAGCCTCCATAACCGAGCTGCTCAAGGAAGGGCAGGAAATCATCGTTCAGATCGCCAAGGAGCCGCTCGGCCAAAAGGGCGCGCGCATTACCTCCCACATCGCACTGCCGGGACGATACGTGGTCTACATGCCGACGGTGGAACACACCGGCGTTTCCCGCAAAATTGCCAGCGATGAAGAGCGCCTGCGCCTGAAACGCATTCTGCAGATCCACGCCGCCGGAATTCCGGGCGGCTTCATCGTGCGCACCGCGGGCGAAGGGAAATCGGAAGACGAGCTCGCCGCCGACATGACTTTTCTGTTCAACTTGTGGCTCGATATCCGGCAGAAAGCGGAGAAGAGTCCCGCTCCCGTACTCCTGCACCACGATTTGGACATCGTGCAGCGCACGCTGCGCGATCAGGTCACTCACGATTTCAAAGCCGTCTGGGTGGACAACGAAGAGATGTACGAGAGCGTGGTTCGATTCGTTCAGCGCTTCCAACCGGTATTGGTGAACCGCGTCAAGCTATATACCCGCTCGGAGCCCATCTTCGATACTTTCAACATCACGGCGGAGCTCGAAAAAGCCCTGCGGCCCAAGGTCTGGCTCAAGTCCGGCGGCCACATCGTCATCAATCAAACCGAAGCACTGGTGGCCATCGACGTGAACACGGGCAAATACGTGGGCCGGTCGAATCGCCTGGAAGACACCATCGTGAAGACCAATACCGAAGCGGTGAAGGAGATCGTGCGGCAGATCCGGCTGCGCGACCTGGGCGGAATCATCGTGGTCGATTTCATCGACATGGACGAGCGCAAGAATCGCCAGAAGGTGATGCAGACGCTCGAGGACGCCATGCGGGCCGACCGCGCGCCCTATAAAATTCTGCAGTTTAACGATTTTGGCCTGGTCGCCATCACCCGCAAGCGCGTCAAACAAAGCCTGGAACGCGCTCTCTGTATGCCCTGCCCGCACTGCGAGGGCGCCGGTTATGTCAAGAGCGTGCCAACCGTCGTCAGTGAGATTCTGCAAGAAGCGCACAAGATCGCCGCGGCGCTGGACTCCAAGGACGCCGTCCTGCGGGCCCACCCCGACGTTGCCCGCTTCCTCAAATCCAATCAGAATAAATATCTCGAGGAAATCGAGGAGATCCTGCACCGCCCCGTGCTGGTAAAAGGCGATCCCCTGCTGCATCACGAGAAGTTTGACCTGGGATAATAGAGACGTTTTGGAATGCCAATGGAGGGACAATGCCAAGTTATGCACATCCTGAAGTTTTGGTAGATACGGATTGGGTGGCCAGCCACGCAAGCGATCCGAACGTACGCGTCGTAGAGATCGACGTCGATACCAAATCCTACGATGAGGGCCGCGTGCCGGGAGCCATCGCCTGGGCCTGGAACACGCAGTTATGCGATACCGTGGTTCGCGACATCCTGCCGAAGTCGCAGTTTGAAAGTCTGATGACGCAGTCTGGTGTCAACAACGACACCACGCTTGTCATGTATGGCGACAACAACAATTGGTTCGCGGCCTGGGCCTTCTGGCAGGCCAAGATTTATGGGCACAAGGACGTGCGCATCATGGACGGCGGGCGTAAGAAATGGCTGGCCGAGGGCCGCGAACTGGAAACCACGGCGCGTGCCGCGGTGCCTTCCACCAAACCCTACCGGGCCAATGCGCCCGATTATTCCATCCGGGCCCTGCTGCCGCAGGTGCAACACGCGCACCAGGCGCGAAACGCCGTCCTGATCGATGTCCGAAGCCCGCAGGAATTCACGGGCGAAATTCTGGCGCCTCCGGGGCTGCCTGAAACCTGCCAGCGCGGCGGCCACATTCCCGGTGCGCGCAGCGTCCCCTGGGGCAAGGCTTGCAATGAGGACGGCACCTTCAAGTCCGCGGCCGACTTGCAAAATCTGTACGGCGGCGAGGGGGTTTCCGAATCCTCACCGGTCATCGCCTATTGCCGCATCGGCGAGCGTTCCAGCCACACCTGGTTTGTTTTGAAGTACCTGCTGGGCGTCAAGAACGTCACCAATTACGACGGCTCCTGGACCGAATGGGGCAACCTGGTGGGCGCGCCGGTGGAAAAGGGCGCCGCGAAAACCGCCGGCCAGGCATGAAGGCCGAAAACTTCAGCGAGCGCCGCGTCGAAATCGACGGCTGGCCGGTGAACGTGAGCAGCTACCAGCTGGGCGTAAAATGGCACGCCAAGGCCGACAACGTTTCGCCCGGCGCCAACTTAGCGCGCGCCCAAGCGGACACGCGCGAGACGGCCGAACAGCAGGTGCTTGATCGTGCGCGCGAGTTGCTC
>DATJWJ010000158.1:0-15317 GCA_035501355.1 Bryobacteraceae bacterium
GAGCGTACCGCATGTCCATAAACACGTAGGATCCGACCTCAAGCTCCGTAAGGCCGTACTGGTGATCGATGTTGTAGGTTCCCGTCGATCCGCCGGTGAAAACGTTCACAGGCAAACCGGACTTCTTGCACAAATCCACCGTTTCCCTGGCGCCGGCCATGTCCTGCTTCGATCGCTCGCTCCGCGCTTCAAAGCCATGCGTGTGCGCGGCGATTCCGGCATAAGCCATGACCCCTTCGAACTGCATGCGCTTCGAGGATGCGATTTTCTGAGCCAGTTGGAGTGCCGGCTGGCCGTTCTCAATGCCCTGCCTGGATAGCGCCGCATCCACCGAAACCAGGACCTTGAGTCGCGCGTTTTCGGCCTCCGCTGCCTGCTGCACCCAATCGAACACAATCGGATCATCGATCACAAAGCTGAACGTCGGGTCCTTCTTCGATAGCGCGATGGTTCGCTCGATGTTATTCTTGCTGGCCGGCTGCTTGGTCCACATCACGTTTTTCAAGCCGGCGTTGGACATCAACTCCGCTTCGGCAATGGTGGCGCAGGTCAGCCCAATCGCGCCATGAGCCATCTGGACCTTAGCCACGTCCACGCTCTTGTGAACCTTCACGTGCGGCCGAACGGCGATGCCATTCGTCTTGGTGGTATCGGCCATGAGCTTCACGTTTTTTTCGAACAGGTCCTTGTCGACTACCATGCACGGCGTGGGCAGAACGTCTTTCGTAATGTCGCGAAAGTCGCGGCGAGCAATGCGGGATTCGAAATCAGTGTATGGCATTCCAGTCGAACCGGTTCTAGCAGCCCGTCCTTCAACCGCCGCAAAAGCGCCCATGCTCGCGCCCGCGGCTAAGAAACTGCGCCGTGATGTCATCGGGACCTCCTGGTCGAGTATATCAAGAATCCGAAGGCGCGCGGCTCTCCGCGTGTGGTCAAATATAGTTCGATCATGTCAACCCAGTTAGAAGTTCGGTCGCATCCTGGGGGGTCACTTACGAAAGTGGCTCGGTGCGGTTCTTTACTGGTTATCCTCGCTATCGCCCAGGGTCAAGTATCCGACCCGGCGCTTGCCCCAGCGCCAGGAAGACGAATTGTCTCCCTCACCGAACAGCCAGGTAACTTTCACACGCCCTCGATCGCGATCAATCCGGGGAACCCGCGGCAATTGGTGGTTGGTTTCCAATCGAAAACGAGCGCTGCTTACTCAACCGATGGCGGCGAGCATTGGGCTATCTCCCCAGTAACCGCTCCGGAAAGCTATCGTTCCACCGGCGACACGTCCGTTACTTATGATCGCCAAGGTCACGCGATCCTATGCTTCATCGCTCTCGATGGCGCCGGGCCGTTCAAATACTGGGGCCACAATCCGAAACGAAACGGCATCCTCGTTCGCCGATCGCTGGACGGAGGCAAGACCTGGGAGCCTCGCCCGATACCCGTGATCGAGCATGCCGAAGCGCCTGGCATCCCCTTCGAGGACAAGCCGTACATTGTTGCCGACAACCAACCCAAGAGCCCCTATTTTGGAAACCTCTATGTCGGCTGGTCACAAGACCGCATCGAAGATGCTCTGATTGTTCTGTCCCGATCCACGGACGGCGGCCTGACTTGGTCAACGCCGGTGCGCTTAAGCGATCAGGCCGGCTTGCCGCGCGACGATAACGGCACGGTAGAGGGCTTCGCCGGCGTGGTTGCACCGGACGGAGCGTTGCACGTGGTCTGGAGCGACACCAATCACATCATCTATGCCGTGTCCCGCGACGGAGGCAAGACTTTTGCTCGCAACCGCTCCATCGCTGACACTGCGCCTTCCCACTTCGTGGTTCTGGGCGCCGAGGAGGCCAATGGATACCCGCAGATCGGGATCGCGCCGGATTCGAAGCTGTATTTGGCTTGGTCCGACTACCGCAACGGAGACGTGGATGTGTTCTGCATCTCGTCGGCGGACGGTGGCCGAACTTGGAGCCCCGCCGTGCGAGTCAATTCCGACCCGCTGCACAACAGCGCCGATCAATTCTTTCAGTGGATGGCAGTCGACCCGGTATCCGGCGCGGTGAACGTGTTGTTCTATGACCGCCGCCACGATCCGGCCAACAAATCAGCCAATGTTGTACTGGCGCGCTCCACCGATGGCGGACGCACATTTCGTAACTACTTACTAAGTGACCATGCCTTCGACCCCAAGGGAGGAATGATAGGCGAGTACACGGCACTTACCGCGTTGGGCGGCCGCGTCTATGGAAGCTGGACTGAGATTGTCTCACCTGCCCCGTCGGCGCGCGGCACCAATCATCCCCCCGCCGTGATTCGCTTGGGAATGGCCGACTTCCGCTAAAAGATCGCTATCGGATTTATCGGCGCACCGATGGCAACGGCGCTTGGCGGGAGCTATGAGATTCAGCGTGAGCACCTAACTCTCATTGAGGAAGGCTAAAAGCGATAACGCTGCTGCCTGCCGACACGACAATATATTGCTTGCCTTCGCTTTGGTAGCTAATCGGATTCGCCCAGATGGCACCGCCGGTTTGAATTCGCCACAGCAGCTTGCCGCTGACGGCGTCCAGAGCAAAGAAATCGCCCTCCATGGTTCCGGAGAACACCAGGTTGCCGGCGGTCGAAAGCACTCCGCACCAGGGCGGCGTGTGCACTCGAAATTCCCAGCGCGTTTCTCCGGTTTTCCAGTCCAGCGCACGCAGCGCGCCCCAGGGCTCCTCGCCGGGGATGGGCAGTCTGCTCGCTCCCATATATAACCTTCCTGATTCATACGTCGGCTTCATGCGAGTACGGCGCTGAATAGCTCCTTTTTCCCGGACGTTTTGATAGAACAGACCGGTCTTCAGGTTAAGCGAAGGACTGAACCAGTTGGCGGTGCCGTCGTCATCCGGATATACCAGCGCGCCTTTTTCGCTTGGTATTGCTTCCGGATTCCAAATCGGCCGCCCTTTGCCATCCAGTCCCTTGGCCCAGTTCTGTCGGGCAAATTGTTTGCCGACTAAAAACTCGCCAGTAAGCCGATCGAGTACATAATAGAAACCATTCCGGTTCGCGAACAGCACTAACTTACGCGGGCGTCCGCGAAACTCCGCATCCAGCAGGACCGGCACTTGATCGGCGTCCATATCCAGGACGTCATGCGGAGTGAACTGGAAATACCATTTTAATTTTCCAGTGTCCGCATCCAACGCCACAATGGAATCTGAATAAAGATTGTCACCTTGCCGGTCATCGCCTACAAAATCGGGGCCCGGATTTCCCGTCCCCCAGTAAACCAGGTTGGCCTGAGGGTCATAAGCGCCAGTAACCCAGGTCGGCGCGCCGCCCGTTTTCCAGCTATCGCCCGACCAGGTCTCACTGCCCGGCTCGCCCGGTCCCGGCACCGTCCAGAAACGCCACGCTCTCTTTCCAGTCTTCGCATCGTATGCATCCAGGAACCCGCGAATACCGTACTCAGCGCCTGCGATGCCGACGATAACCTTGTCTTTGACCACCAGCGGCGCGGCTGTGATCGAATAAGCGGCCTTATAGTCGGCCACTTCGACATCCCACCGCACCCGCCCGGTTCGCATATCCAGCGCCACCACGTGGGCGTCAACCGTGCCCAGGAAGAGCTGATCGTCCAGGGCGGCCAAGCCGCGATTCACCTGCCCGCAGCAGACGATTATGCCCTTTGGAAGCGACCGCCGGTAGGTCCAAATCGGCCGGCCGGTGCGCAGATCCAGCGCCGTCACATCGCTGGGCGGCTCGGTGATGTACATCACGCCATCGAAAACCAACGGCTCGGTCTCAAAGTGATGAGGCACTCCGATTTGATACATCCAGGCCACCTTCAGGCCTGAGATGTTGGTGGCATTAATCTGGTCGAGCGGCGAATAACTGTGAGCTTGATAGCCGCCTGCGTAAGTCAGCCAGTTACCTGGCTCGGACGCGGCGTTCAGAATGCGCTGGTACGGTACCTGGCCGAATAACACCGCGCTGTAAGTCAGTAATATAAATGAGAGCTTCATCAGTTGCCTTGTAATGACTCCAAGTACGCAATGAGGTTTTCCAGTTCGTCCGGTGTCAGCGTCTTGGCATAACTCGGCATCGGAGATCGGCCATTTTCTTTAACCAGCTCCGTCAGTTCGCTTTTCCAAAACGAGTGAAATTGATTCGAAAGATCGCGAATTTGGATCGAGAAGGAATCCTCGTTTACCCGGACTCCTGTCAGCCGTTGCCCGCCTTTAGTGACCAAGCGAACTTGCATGAAATCGCGGGGAATCGAAGCTTCTGGCGTCATGAGCGACGCGCGAATGAACTCGCTGTCCAGCCGGGCCCCTGCATCGCTCAAATCCGGGCCAATGGCGCCACCGTGCCCGCGTAGCGTGTGACAATGCGCGCAGCCGCCTTTGGCAAGATAAACCTGTTCGCCTTGGCGCGCATCCCCGGTCGATTTTGACTGCTCGACATGCCCTAGCGTCCGCACATAAGCCACTAACTGCCATAGCTGCGCCGGAGTAAGTGCGCTCGGCGGCATCTGCGTGCCCGCGATTCCTTCTCGGATGACTTGAAACAGCGCGGCATCGGTGGGAGCCCGGCGTATACGCGGTACCGCTAGCGCTGGACCAACCGCACCTTCCCCTTTCGGCCCGTGACAAAAGGAACATTCAGTTCCATAAGTCCGCTCGCCCTGGGCCAAGTCTGGCGGAGTTGGCTTCGGCTGACGTCCAGGCTCAGTGCTTTGGGTCAAAGCCAGCGAGCAGGCTATCAGGAAGCCCGCCAGCAAGTTCATACTGCGCTTCATTGTGAAGCGACGATAGCATAACTCCGACTTTGGAAACAAGAACCCAAGCGCTAACAAAGCGTCCGAAACTTATTGCGTCGCCGAGCTCGATGCCCTCCGAAAACGTGTCTCCGTTCAGGATAAACTGATTCGATTGGCCGGCACGCCCGACCCACTCCATGATCCCACGCTGCTTTCTTTACTTGTTGGCTGCCGCCTCGGTCGCGGCTCAGACGCCGCCTCCATTTGAAGTGGAGGAAACCACGATCGCCCAGGTGCATGAGGCCCTTGCCTTGGGCCGTCTGACCTGCCACGCGCTGGTGGATGCCTACCTGCGCCGCATCGACGCCTACGACAAAAACGGCCCGGCGATCAATGCCATCGTAATCCTCAATCCGGACGCAGTAAAGGAAGCCGACGCCGAGGACCAACGTTTCAAGCAAGCGGGCCTGACCAGGCCGCTCGACTGCGTGCCCATGATCGTCAAGGATAATTTCGAGACTCGAGGGCTCCAGACCACCGACGGTGCGCTGGCCTTTTCCGGGTACACGCCGCTCGAAGACGCCACCGAGGTGGCTCGCGTGAAGGCCGCTGGAGCGATCGTGCTGGCGAAATCGAACATGGCCGAATGGGCGTTCAGTCCAGTGGAAACCGTGAGCTCGATCCTTCCCGGATACACGAAAAACCCCTACGCGCTCGACCGCGTGACCGCGGGCTCGAGCGGCGGAACCGCTGCGGCCATTGCCTCGAGCCTCGGTCTGGTAGGCCTCGGCAGCGATACTGGCGATTCCATCCGCGGCCCTTCGGCTCACACCGCTTTGGCCGGAATTCGCTCTACCATGGGCTTGACCAGCCGTGCCGGCGTGTTCCCCTTGAACCTGCGCGCCGACATCGCCGGACCGATGGCGCGCACGCTGGAAGACGCGGTCCGCGTTTTTCAAGTCATCGTGGGTCAGGGAGAATTCAGCTCAGACCCACGCGACCCGGCCACCGAGGCAGCCAGAGGCCGCGCCATTCCGAATTATGCACAATCTCTCGATCGCGACGGACTCAAGGGCGCGGTGGTCGGAGTCCTGCGTGAGGCGTATGAACGCGAGTCGGCCGATCCAGAAGTGCTCGCGGTGTTCCGGACGGCTGTGGATGATCTTCGCCGCGCCGGCGCCACGGTGATCGATCCAGCCAAAATCGACGGCCTGGAGAATGTGCGTCGCCCCAACGGCGCCGCGCCGTGCATGGGATTCAAGTACGATCTGAACCGGTTTCTGGCAGCGCGCTCGGAAGCAGTTCCGATGCCAGACCTCGCGGCGATCCTGAAGTCAGGCAAGTTCCATCCTTCGGTGCAGAAGCGCCTCGAGAATGCGCAGAACGGCCCGGAAAACGGCCCCGAATCGGAGGCTTGCCAGGCCGACAGCGCGTATCGCCAGCAGTTTCGCGATGCCGTGCTTCGCACCATGGATCGCCTCAAGCTGGACGCGTTCGTCTACCCGACATGGAGCAATCCGCCGCGGCTAATCGGCGATTTGAACACGCCTGCCGGCGACAACAGCCAGGTCTTCTCGCCGGTCACCGGCTACCCCGCGATCAACGTTCCGATGGGATACACACGCGGCGGCCGGCTCCCTGCCGGGATCACGTTCTATGGCCGCGCCTGGTCTGAGGCGCAGTTAATCCGTTACGCCTACGCCTATGAGCGAGCCACGCGTCACCGCCGGCCGCCCACCAGCACTCCTCCATTACGGTAAAGGTTCGCCGACGCTTATCTGCCGCCGCGTCCACGCCCCGCCGTCGAGGGCGGCACAATTCCGCTTACACGCAAATACCCAACAATGTTTCCGTACACTTCATTGTTGTGCACTATCACGTGCAGGAACGCCGTCGCCATCTCCGGCGATGAAATAGCAGTTTGATCGTTCAAGTTTTCGAGAGCCGCCGCGCAATAAGCGAACGAATCCTTCAGCGTTTTGCTGACCTCGGCTTTGCCCTTCAGCGCTGCCAGAGATTTGTCCGCTTCCGGCACGCTCTCGCCCTTCAGCCTCGCGCAGTCTTTGTAGTTACGATCGGCGCTGTGCAGCAGCCATTCCGCGAAGGTCATCTGGGCATCCGTGAGCTTGAAACTGTATTTCTCCGCGGGCATGACGTCGGCGCTAGCTTCCAGATTGGCACGCACGGGATTGAAGTATCGCTGGATCGCACTCTTGGTTAGGGTTTGCGCATGCAAAGCCCCGGCAAATGTGCAGGCCAACAGGAGCGCTCTTGTTTTTGTCATGGTTCCCTCTAGAGTACACCGCGCAAAGAAGCGTGGTCGACTTGTTCCGGCACAATACCAGGTAGTCTAATAGTTACCCTTAAGTCCCTATTTTGGAGGTGGCTGATGTTAATCCGCCGGTCAGTTGTCTGCCCTCTAACTGCTGTTCTTCTGGTCCTCGCGTCCTGCAACAATCGGCCGAAGACCATCGACGATGCGCGCCTCCGCGGCGCCGGCCAAGACGCGGGCAACTGGCTGATGTACGGACGAACCTATGATGATCATCGCTTCAGCCCGCTCAAGGAGATCAACGAGCAGAGCGTCGCGAAGCTGGGCCTGGCTTGGAGCCGCGAACTGGGCACCACGCGCGGTCTGGAAGCCACGCCGGTGGTCGAGGACGGCATCCTCTACACCACCGGAGCATGGAGCGTGGTGTTCGCCTTCGATGCCAAGACTGGCGAGCCCCGCTGGACCTACGACCCCAAGGTGGATCGCAGCCGCGCGTACTTCATTTGCTGCGACGTGGTGAATCGCGGCGTCGCTCTGTACAAAGGCAAGGTCTACGTCGGCACGCTCGACGGCCGATTGATCGCGCTCGACGAACATTCCGGCACTCCCGTGTGGAGTGTGTCGTCAGCCGACCAAGCCAAGCCATACTCCATCACCAGCGCCCCTCGCATCGCCAAGGGAATGGTGGTGATCGGCAATGCGGGCGCCGAGTACGGAGTCCGCGGGTACGTCTCCGCTTTTGACGCCGAAACCGGCAAGCTCGTGTGGCGCACTTATACCGTTCCCGGAGACCCTGCGAAAGGCTTCGAATCCAAAGCGATGGAAAACGCCTCCAAAACCTGGACGGGCGAATGGTGGAAGACCGGCGGAGGTGGAACAGCGTGGGAAGGAATCGTCTACGACCCGGATCTGGACCTGCTCTATTTCGGAACAGGCAACCCCACCGCTTGGTATCGCGCCCTCCGCGGCGCCGGCGACAACCTGTACGCAGCGTCCATTCTAGCCGTGCACGCCAGTAACGGCGAATTGGCCTGGTATTTCCAAACCACGCCCGGCGATAACTGGGATTACGACTCCACGCAGCCGCTCGTTCAGGCCGACCTCAGCATTGGCGGCCGCACCCGCAAAGTAATCATGCAGGCCAACAAGAATGGATTCTTCTACGTTCTCGACCGCCAAACCGGCGAATTCATTTCCGGTACGCCGTTCGTCGACGGCGTCACTTGGGCATCAGGACTCGACCCAAAATCAGGCCGCCCGATCGAAACGGCCGCCGCCTACGCAGAACTGAAGCCGATTCTGGTCTCGCCGAGCCCGGACGGCGCGCACAATTGGAATCCCATGGCATTTAGTCCGGACACGGGCTTCGTATATCTGCCCGCCAAGGCCGGCACGCAGTACCTGCATGCTCCCAATCCGAAATGGAATTACGATACAAATCGCGAAAACATGGGCGCCGAGCCGTACGAAGGCGCTCTCAACGACAAATTGGCCTCGCTGCCTCCACCCAAAGGTGAACTGCTGGCCTGGGATCCGGTGTCGCAGAAAGCGGCTTGGCGCGTGAGTCTCCCGGTTGCTGAAAGCAGCGGTGTTCTCACCACGGCTGGGAACTTAGTGTTTCAGGGCCGCGCGGATGGCGTATTAGCCGCGTATCGCGCCAGCGACGGAAAACAATTGTGGACCTTCGACGCGGGCACTGGAATCATGGCGCCCCCGGTGACGTATCTTGTCAATGGCGTGCAGTATGTCTCGGTTATGGCAGGTTGGGGTGGAGCTTCCGGACTGGCCAACGATCCTTCGTTCGGTCCGCTCAAGCCCGGTTATGGTAGGATTCTCACCTTTACTCTGGGCGGCGCCGCGACGCTGAAACCTCCCGCTTACGGCCACAAGGATCCGCCTACGCCGGCCATCACCGTTAAACCTTCGCCGCAGCTGGTTCACGAAGGAGCCTTGCTTTACAGCCAGCATTGCGTGACGTGTCATGGAGTGAACGCCGTATCCGGCCCCCTGCCCGATTTGCGCTACGCGACTAAGGAAACGCTGGACGGGTTGGACGGCATCGTTTTGGGCGGCAGCCGCGCTTCCGACGGCATGCCTTCGTTTCAGAAAATCCTGAACGCCGGCCAGGTGCGGGCGATTCAGGCCTACATCGTCGCACGTGCGCAAGAATCGGCCAAGCTGTCGAGAAAGTAGCGCTCATCTACACCAACGTGGTGGTTTTCAGCCGGCGCCGCAGCCCCTGCGCTGAACAATTACGTGGAAAATATGCCACGGACACAGGCTCAACTTAGCCAGTTGTGTTTCTCACCGTTCGTAAGTCCCCATCTACAAACGGTTTAAACGGATGTAGCAGCGCGGCACGTGATTTGCACACAACCAGACGGAATGAAGAGCGCAATTGCAGCCATCGTGCTTTTACTAGGCGCGTCTGCCGCACACGCCAATGTGGCGCTTTTCCTGGAAGAGCCGCACGGCGCGTTCGGCGATGTGAATCCCACCGGACATGCCGCTATTTACCTTTCAAATGTGTGCGCGGATTCCTTAACGTCCCTGCGGCCTTGCCAACCAGGCGAACCGGGTGTCGTGATCAGCCGTTACCATCGGATCGGAGGGTTCGATTGGATCGCCATTCCGCTGGTACCGTATCTCTACAGCGTGGATTCGCTCCGGCAAGTTCCCCAAGACGTCGCTTTCCCCGACGTCGCCAGATTGCGAGACGATTACCGGCGGAAATATCTGGAAGAGATCGTCCCCGATCTGCCCGATGGAAGCGCACCCAAGGGAGATTGGACGCAATTAATCGGCGCATCCTATGACCGGACCATCTACAGCTTCGAATTGAAAACCACCGCGGAGCAGGACAACCAATTCGTCCGCGCTTTCAACTCGCGCCGGAACAAGACCGATTTTCATCTCCTGTTTCATAACTGCGCGGACTTCGCGCGGCAGGCGATGAACTTCTATTATCCGGGCGCGGTCCGCCGCAGCTGGATAGGGGACGCAGGCATCATGACCCCCAAGCAAGCCGCGAAAAGTCTCCTGCAGTACGCCAAGAAGCACCCTCAGGACGGTTTGCTGACCGTTGTAATTCCCCAGGTTCCCGGTACAGTGCCGCGCAGCACACCGGTTCGCGGCGTTCTTGAATCGGTCCTGAGATCGAAGAAGTACATGGTGCCACTCGCGCCTCTGGCGGTTCTGCATCCGCTCTTCGGAGGAACCTTGGCTTTGGCCTGGATGGAGGACGGCCGGTTCGATCCGCGCCGCTTGGCCGCCGCCGAAGATCCCCCCACTCAACCGGCCGTGATTGCACAGCAGTTGGAATCGAATCCGGTTGTCCGGCCACGGACCACGCTCCAAGCGCCGCGCTAATCGGCGTCCGAGCAACGACCGGCACGGTCCCAGCGGTATAATGCCCTTGTAAGATATGGCGCGCGTGATGTTATGGATGCGCGTGAGGTATTTCCAAGCACCGCTCCTTGGTCTTCTCACCGTTATTTTCTGGCTAAGCTTGAGCTCGGTCGCGTTTGCTGGCGCGAATTCGGCGAGGCCATCAGATCCCATCGTGGTCGGATTCGTCGGCGGCCGAGTGGGGCACACCAACGCCATCCATTCAGAAGTCCAGCTCGCGAACCATATCGAGCACGATTACCCTTCCGGCGTGCAAGTCCGAGTATTTGAGAATCGCCGCGGCGCACAAGCCCATCGCGAGGTTTTGCAAATGCTCGATGCAAATGCGGACGGCGAGCTATCGAGCGCCGAGAAGACCGCGGCGCGCATCGCGATCTATGGACATAGCTGGGGGGCTTCGGAAACTGTAACGCTGGCGCGGGCGCTTGGCAAGGAAGGGATACCGGTTTTGCTCACCGTTCAGGTGGACAGCGTTGCCAAGAACGGCGAAGATGACGGGTTAATTCCCGCCAATGTCGCGCAAGCCATCAATTTCTATCAAAGCGACGGACTGCTGCACGGGCGGCCGCTAATTCGAGCCAACGACCCCTCCCGAACCAGGATTCTCGGGAACGTTCAGTTCGACTACAAGACCAACAAAGTGGATTGCAGCGCTTATCCATGGTACGCGCGCCTGTTCATGAAGCCTCATATCGAGATCGAGTCCGATCCCAGGGTCTGGAGCCGGGTGGAGTCGTTGATCCGTTCCAAACTGCAAGCCCGCGCGGTCCGCTAGATCAGGCGGCCGGCCGACCCTTTTGCGCGGCAGCAATTTGATACATAATTAGTCCCATGCCGCTCTACAAATTTCAGGTGAATGGCCGTCCGGTATCGGTAGACTCCTGGGATCCGGACCAGCCTCTTCTTTACGTCCTGCGCAACACGTTGTCGTTGCACGGCGCGAAATTCGGGTGCGGTCTGGGTCAATGTGGCGCCTGCACCGTGCTCCTGGACGGCAAGGCCGTGCGTTCATGCCTGACGCCCGTGAAACAGGTTGCCAGTCGCTCCATCACCACTCTGGAAGGCCTGGGAACGCCCGAAAAGCCAGACATCGTTCAGGCCGCGTTCATCGAAGAGCAGGCGGCGCAGTGCGGCTATTGTTCCAATGGCATGATCATGGCCGCCAAAGCGCTCCTCGCCGAGACTCCGCATCCGACGGCCGAACAGATTACACAGAGTCTCGCGGGTAATCTCTGCCGATGCGGGACGCAGACTCGAATATTACGCGCCGTGGAGCGCGCCGCGAAGGCTTAGGAGGAGAAAATGGAAAACCTGAATTCTCTTTCTCGTCGCGGTCTTCTGCAAATGGCTGGAGGCGCGCTGGTGGTGCGCTTCGCCCTTGGACAAACCAACAACCAAACCTCCGCGCCCGCGGCAGGCGTTGCGTCGACCACGCACGACAAGACCATGGTCGACAGCTTCATTGCCATTCACTCCGATGGGTCGGTGACCGTTTCGACCAGCAAGGTCGACGTCGGCACTGGACTGGTCACCGCCTTCCGGCAGCTGGTGGCCGAAGAGCTGGACATCCCCATTGAACGCGTCAGCGTGATCCAGGGCGACACGTCCCGCGTGCCCGATCACGGCGGCACGGGTGCGAGTTCCGGCATCGCGCAAGGCGGGAAAGATATCCGGCTGGCGGCTGCCACCGCACGCGCCGCGTTGCTCGACTTGGCGTCGAAACAACTGAACCGTTCGCCGCAAGAACTGAGAATCTCCGCCGGCGAAATCATCGCCGTCAATGGCAGCAAGGTCACGATCGCTTCCCTGATCGGCGACAAACAATTCGGCCTGAAAGTCGATCGCAGCGCGCCGCTTAAGAATCCTTCCGCGTATACCGTGGTTGGCAAATCGATCATGCGTACCGATGTGCCGGGCAAGTGCACGGGCAAGCATCCTTACCTCCACGATTATTCGGTCCCCGGTATGCTGCATGGCCGAGTAGTGCGGCCGCCCGCCATCGGCTCGAAACTGCTTTCAGTGGACGAGGCTTCGCTCCGCGGAATTCCCGATGTTCGCGTGGTCCGCATCGAGAACTTTCTGGCGGTGGTGGCGAAAGACGAATGGGCGGCGGTGAAGGCCGCCAGAGTCCTTAAAGCCACATGGAGCGACTGGAAAGGTCTACCGGGCAGCGAAGGCCTAGGCGCCTATGTTCGGAACGGCGAGGTCGGCCAGGACCGGAAAGTGGCTCTGCAAGGGGACGTGGATGCCGCGCTGGCGGCCGCGCCGAGCGCCTTGTCCTCAACTTACTACTGGCCCTTCCAGAGCCATGCCTCGCTGGGCCCATCCTGCGCGATCGCGGATTGTAAGGAATCCGGAACAACCATCTGGAGCGCGACGCAAGGCGTCTTCGGACTGCGCAATAATCTCGCCCGCGTCTTCGGCATTCCAGTGGAGAAGATGCGCGTAATCTATATGGACGGCTCAGGCTCATACGGCGGAAACGGCGCCGACGATGCCTCCGCCGAAGCACTGCTTCTCTCTCGTGCCGTCGGCCAGCCTGTGCGTCTCCAATGGATGCGCGAGGATGAGCACGGCTGGGACCCGAAAGGTCCGGCGCAGTTGCATGAAATGCGTGGCGCGGTGGATTCCAGCGGCGACATCGTGGCATGGGAAACGCTGATGTGGATACCGGACGGTCCTACCGGCCCCCGCGCTCTCCTGGGGCCCGAAGCGGCCGGCATGAAACAAAATCACGGGCAGGGTACTGGCACCACCACTCTGAACTTAACGCCGCCTTACGAAGTAGCCAATCTGCGGGTGTTGTCTCATCACCTGAAAGACACGCCGCTGCGTCTTTCGAATCTCCGCGCGCCCGGCAAGCCCGCCAACGTGCTGGCCGTGGAAGGCTTCGCGGACGAACTGGCGCACCAGTCCGGCCTGGATTCTCTGGCCTTCCGGCTCCGGCTGCTCAAAGATCCGCGCGCGATCGAGGTGCTCAAGCAGACCGCCGCACGAATGGATTGGCAAACCCGACCTTCGCCCAACCGGTACGCCGCCGAAGGCGACCTGCTGGCCGGACGCGGCATCGCCTACATGCACTACAAGGATTCGGAAACCCATCTCGCGCTCGGCATGACCATCGCGGTCCACAAGCCGAGCGGGAGGATCACCGTCCGCCGGATCGTCTGCGCGCACGACTGCGGCCTGATTGTGAATCCGGACGGAATCCGCAATCAGATCGAAGGCAACATCCTGCAGACGCTGAGCCGGTCGCTGCACGAAGAGGTGATCTTCGATGAGTCGCGCGTGACCAGCACGAACTGGGCCAGCTATCCAAACTTGACCTTCCCGGAAGTGCCCGTGGTAGAGGTGGTGCTGATCGATCGGCCGGATCAGCCGTCCTGGGGCGGCAGTGAGGCTGCAACCGGTCCCGTCGCCGCGGCATTGGCGAATGCCTTCTTCGATGCCACCGGCGTGAGGATCAGGACCGTTCCGTTTACGCAGGCGCGTGTGAGGACGGTGCTGGCCAAGGCATAGTCTGAGCGGTTCCGCAATAGGGTCCATTCCCGCGACGCCGCCGTCGATCGGCGCGAGACCAAAACGAACACGACTATGCTAGGTTGAAAACTGAAGTATGCGACATTTTCGTTTTACCCCGTTGTCTCTATCGATCCTGCCCCTGATTGGACTGCCGTGCGGTTTCGTGCAGGCGCAAGAAACATCGGCCATGAAGGGATTGCCGCCGCGCGCGGCTCCTTCCGAATATCAGGCCCAGGCCAAAGCCGGCGCGGTAACTATCGGCGCCGAGTTCATGGCTCACTCCGTCCCAACTCCCGAAGCAATCTACGAAACAGAAGACTATGTGGTGGTCGAGGTCGGCCTATTTGGCCCACCCCAGGCCACGGCCAGGCTGTCTACAGCGGATTTCTCGCTGCGGATCAATGGAAGCAAGAAGGTGTTGCCTAACCAGCCTTACCTGTTGGCTTTCAAGTCGCTGAAGGATCCCGCATGGGAACCTCCCAAGTCGGAAGACAAATCCAAGAGCAGCTTTAGCACGGGAGGAGGTGCTGGAGGAAACCCAGGCGACCCACCGCCGCTGCCGCCCAAAATGCCGCTCGAGCTTAGGCGCGCGATGGAGCAGCATGTGGAACGGTCCGCGATGCTGGAAGGCGACCGCCCGCTGCCTCAGGCCGGACTGCTTTTCTTCGAATATCGAGGCAAGATCAAGAACATTAACTCGCTCGAGTTGATTTACAGCGGCGCGGCCGGAAACGCTACGCTCGCCCTTCATCCGTAGCCGTCGGCGCCCGGCATCGTAATTTCGTACCTGGAACGCTTCGGACGCCAGCATCGATTGGCATAAAATGAAGGCGCGCCGACTAAAGGGTTAGTTCATTCTTATGCACGCTGCACAATCCCGAGCGCTGGGTGTGGCCGCCATCGCAACGGCACTCCTCACGCTGCTTGTCATCAGTGTCCTGTGCTATCAGGACTGGAAGCACTATGAGGCCGCTTATACCAGGATCCGAGAGACCCGCCGGATCTTGAATCTCAATGAAGCTCTGATCGACGGCGTGCGCGATGCGGAAACCAGCCAGCGTGGCTTTCTACTAACCGGCCGGCCCGAATACCTGGAGCCATACCGCGCTGCCCTGGATCATCTTCCCGCCGAAACCAGCGAACTGGCGTCTCTTAGCCAAGATCCCGACCGGCGAGCCCGCTCCCTGCAACTCCAGTCACTCATCGCTACCAAATTGGACGAATTGCGTACAACCATCGAACTCCGTCAGTCTGGCCAGGCTGCCGCCGCATTAGCTTTCGTGCAGTCTGGTCAGGGGCAGCGAACCATGGAGCAGATTAGGCAAATCTCACAACAGATGGAGGAAGCCGAGACGGCCCGCTGGCAAGGCGCCT
>DATJWJ010000159.1:0-2538 GCA_035501355.1 Bryobacteraceae bacterium
GCCAGCGGAATGGCGTACTGAGAATTCTCTTCCGCCTCGGGCGACCCGCTCGCGGCCAACCTTTCCACCGCGCCGTGCACCCGCCGCATGGCCGCCTCAAACCGCCCGCGAACGCCGGCATCTTCCATGTCGAGCAGCATCTCGTAGCCGTGCTGCGTGGTGAATCCTTGCATCACCTGGATGCACCGCCGGTGCCGGTGCATGTCGCGGAACCCGCCCGTGTCCATCAGAATGTCGAAGCGGAATTGCTGCCCTGCGCGGAACCCGCGCAGCATCTCATCGTGCTTGCCCCGATGCCGCAGGCCAAGATCGATAATCTCCCGCCGCCACCGTTCCCCGGCCACCTGCACCGCCTGCCGAATCTGCCGGTAGGAATGATGACAATGCTCATACAGCAAAGTCGTCGCAATCTCGACTTCCAACGGCTCGTCATCCAGCAGATCGACAATCGCCTTCGACGGCGCAATGGGCTCTGAAGCCATCAATTCCCCCGCCGCCTGCCGCAACTCCCGCCGAGTTTCCATCTCATACGCGTTCGGGTCGGCATACTTCACCAGCGTCGGCGCGACTCGCACTTCGCGCAGTAATTCCTGCTCCGCTCGCGCGCCCAACTCCGCGTCGACGGCTCGAATCTGTGAAACCAAATCCTGCAGCGACTCCGCATTCACGTTGTACGCCGCGCCAGTTGCCGCTTTCTTGAGCGACTCGCCCAGCGTACGCACCTCTCTATGGGTGTGCGACAGCAAGTGCGCCACCTGATTTTCCAGCGTGCGCGCGTTCACGATCTCACCCAGAGAAGTATTCGTCGCCAGCGGCAGCAAATATCGCGTGATGTCGAACGCCCGCGCCTTGAGCGTGCGCTCGTAGGCCTCCTGCTTCATGTCGGCGGGCTTGGGAGTGATATTGATCAGATGCTGCGTCATGTGCGCCGAGAGCGCCTCGTATTCGGCGAACAGAAAATCCACCGTCTCGCGATACAGCTTGCGCGCCTCGTCATCGCTGCCGAAGTCCGGCGTGTAATAGCCGCTCTTGCGGAAATCCTGATAGCGCGTCGAGCGCTCCTGCCCGTCCCAGCGTTGCTCGTCGGCCAACTCGATCGCCGCCAGAATCGACAACCGCTCCACCGCCAGCGCGATGTGCGCCAGATCGGCAATCGACCGGTGCCCGTATTGAAAATAAAAAGTATTAAGAAACTTCTCCGCCTTCTGCGTGCTGATCTCGCGCAGGGATTCCTTCATTGACAGCGACGACCGAGAATACTTCGCCATCGCGTAAGCCTGGATCTCCGGCTCCACCCCAAACACGGCGAAAACTTCCGTAGAAGGCTCAGCCTGTATGGCGCGTGCGCCGTCGCGCGCGTTGTCGGTCGCCCCTTCACTGTTGCTAGCCCGGAGAGGCGATCGATGGCCCGCGTCTTTCTCCGAGTTGGAAGAATTTTTGTCAGAAGGATTCGGCATCGTCAGCACATTCGCAGTCTGGGACATGGGAGTGCTCGCATGGTACGCGGCGGCGTTGTGGATTCGCAACGCATTTCTGGAAACGCTACTGAATGCCTCGTTTCCACTGCTGCAGGTACTCCTGGATTCTCTCGATCTCTTTTTCAAATGATGCCGCAGCCTTCCTCAACTCGGCCGTTTCGTTGGGATTCTGCGCGCAGGCCAGGTCAATCTGCTGCCGCATTTCCTGGGCAGCCTTGAGCAGTTCCTTCATCGACTGCTCTGCCTGCTTGATCTGATCGATAGGTCGTTCCATGTTCTAGCTAGATGATCTCACGCCGACCGTCTGAGTCTGGCACGCTCCCGGTCTGGCCTGCCGTTACACTATCCCCGTGCACCCGCTGCTCAAAGTGACTGCGCACCGCCCCTGGCCCGTTCCGCCCGGGCCGTGGATTATGAAGCAGAACTGGCACGACTTGCTCTTCGCCCATTGGCCCCTCGCACCCGCGGTAGTCAGGCCGCTCGTTCCTCAGGAACTAGCTTTGGGTACCTTCGACGGTAGCTGCTGGGTAGGAGTCGTCCCCTTCCGCATGACTGGAGTTCGTCCACAAGCCGTTCCGCCTTTGCCGCTGCTCTCGCGATTTCCCGAGCTAAACGTGCGAACCTACGTGACCCATGGCGGCAAACCCGGCGTCTACTTCTTCAGCCTGGATGCAGCCAACCTTCCTGCGGTCTGGGCTGCCCGCGCCTTCTACCACCTGCCGTATTTCCACGCCGCGATGTCTTCCATCGGGACTGGCGACACAATTCACTACTATTCGCGCCGCGATTACGGCGCTGCCGAGTTTCGCGGGCACTATCGTCCGGCTGCTGATATTCAACTGCGCGAACGCGGATCCCTGGAGCACTGGCTGACTGAGCGCTATTGCCTCTACACGGTCCACCAAGGCCGCGTGTATCGAGGCGAGATTCACCACCAGCCATGGCCTTTACAGAACGCCGAAGCAGAAATCGAAACCAACACCGTCGCCGCTGCCGCGGGCATCGCGCTCCCCAACGTCAGCCCGCTGCTTCACTTCGCCCGCGAGCTGGAGGTGCTGAT